>NZ_CP067225.1:2610000-2958505 GCF_016617715.1 Paracoccus sp. MC1862
CAGAATCACCAAGGGCTTCGCGGGCCAGATCTTGTAGGCGAGCAACCAGTGGAACACGGCCAGAGGCGCCGCGAGATAGACCCAGCGATGAATCACCCGCCACCTCATCGGCCCCAGCCACCGAATCGCGCCGTTCGAACTGGTCGCCGCCATCACCAGCAGAATCACCAGCACTGCCATCCCGATCGTCAGATAGGGGCGCTTGGCGATGTCCCTCAGCATCTGCGGCCACAGCAGCCCCATATCGAGGATCGCCCATGCAAGCAGGTGCAATCCGGCATAGCTGGCTGCCAGCAATCCCAGCGGCCGCCGGAACTTCACCAGATTGACCCGGGCGATCCGCAGGATCGGCGTCACACAGAGCGAGGCGATGAGGAAATAGACCGCCGTGCGGCCCAGCCGGTGCTCGATGTCGCGCACCGGATCGACGCCGAGGTTCCCCGCCAGCGTATCCCAGACCAGCAGCGCCAGCGGCAGCACGCCCAAACCCCAGACCATGCCTGTCGGCAGGCGGCGAATACGATCCATCAGTAATCCCGCGCCAGATCCATCCCGGCATACATCTGCGCGACCTGATCGCCGTAGCCGTTGAACATCAGCGTGTCCTGACGGCCGCCGAACAGGCCCGCGCCGATGCGCCGCTCGGTCGCCTGGCTCCAGCGCGGGTGGTCCACCTGCGGGTTCACGTTGGCATAGAAGCCGTATTCGCGGGGCTGCATCGCCTGCCAGGTGGTGACGGGCTGACTGTCCGTGAGGGTGATCTTCACGATGCTCTTGATCGACTTGAAGCCGTATTTCCACGGCACGACCAACCGGATAGGCGCCCCGTTCTGGTTGGGCATCGGCCTGCCGTAAAGCCCCGTGGCCAGGATCGTCAGCGGGTGCATCGCCTCGTCCAGCCGCAGCCCCTCGCGGTAGGGCCAGTCCATGCTGCGGCGGCGCTGCTCGGGCATCTCCTCGGGGCGCAACAGCGTCTCGAAAGCCACGAACCTGGCCCCCGGCTGCACGCCCACCTTGTCCAGCACGCTTGCCAAGGGGATACCCAGCCAGGGAATCACCATGCTCCATGCCTCGACGCAGCGCAGGCGGTAGATGCGTTCCTCGACCGCGTTCTCGGGGGCGAGGTCGGCGACCGAGTAGCTGCCGGGCCGGTCCACCAGCCCGCCAACCTCGACTGCCCAGGGGTCGGTGGTGAGCTGGCCCGCGTTCTCGGCCGGGTCGGTCTTGCCGAAGCCGAATTCGTAGAAGTTGTTGTAGTTGGTGATCTGCTCGAAGCTGTTGGGCTCCTCAACTGCCGCCAAGGCGGGGGCGGCCGCGGCCACGCCCAGACCCGCGATAAAGGCGCGGCGGTTCAGAAACAGCGCCTGGGGCGTGACGTCGGACCAAGACAGCTTCATGGCATTTCCCCTTCGGATAGCATCGCAAAAACGCGGGCCAAGGCATCAACGATCCTGCCCGCGCCATCACGTTCCCGGCAAGGAAAAGGCCCCGGCCCATGAAGGCCGAGGCCGATCCGCTTATTGCAGCACGACATCTGCGGGGCGCTCATTACCGCCCTGCGCCCCTGCGCTGACGCGGTCGCCGACGATCAGCCCCTCGGGTCCGGCGGTGACCGTCACGGTCTGGCCGTCCATCACGTCTCCCGACAGCAGCATCTCGGCCAGCGGGTTCTGCAGGGATCGCTGGATCACCCGCTTCAGCGGCCGCGCCCCGAAGACCGGGTCATAACCCTCGTCGGCCAGCCAGGTCCGCGCGGCCGGCTCCACGTCCAGCGTGATGTTGCGGTCCGCCAGGCGCCGCTCCAGCCCGACAAGCTGAATGTCCACGATCGCATCCATGTTCGCCCGGCTCAGCCGGTGGAAGATGATGATCTCGTCCAGCCGGTTCAGGAACTCGGGCCGGAAATGTCCGCGCACCGCCGCCATCACCTCGGCCCGCGCGGCCGAGGACTCGGCCCCCTCGGGCAACTGGCTCAGCGCCTGCGCGCCGAGGTTCGAGGTCAGGATGATCAGCGTGTTCTTGAAGTCCACCGTCCGTCCCTGCCCATCGGTCAACTGGCCGTCGTCCAGCACCTGCAGCAGCACGTTGAAGACGTCCGGGTGGGCCTTTTCGACCTCGTCGAACAGGATCACCTGATAGGGACGCCGCCGCACGGCCTCGGTCAGCACGCCCCCCTCGTCATAGCCGACATAGCCGGGCGGCGCGCCGATCAGCCGGCTGACCGAGTGCTTTTCCATGAACTCGCTCATGTCCACGCGGACCATCGCGGAATCGTCGTCGAACAGATATTGCGCGATGGCCTTGGTCAGTTCGGTCTTGCCGACGCCGGTGGGGCCGAGGAACAGGAAGCTGCCCAGCGGACGCTTGGGGTCGTTCAGCCCCGCCCGTGCCCGGCGGACGGCATTCGCCACCGCTGTCACCGCCTCGGACTGGCCGATGACGCGCTTGCCCAGCACCTCTTCCATCTTCAGCAGCTTCTCGCGCTCGCCTTCCAGCATCCTGCTGGTGGGGATGCCGGTCCAGCGTTCCACCACTTCGGCGATCTGCTCGGGGCGCACGGCTTCCTCGACCAGCGGGCCGTCCTCGTGACCTTCGGTTTCGGCGATCTGCCGCTCCAGTCCGGGGATGATGCCGTAGGACAATTCCCCCGCGCGGGCGAGGTTGCCTTCGCGCTTGGCCTGCTCAAGCTCGGCGCGGGCGCGGTCCAGCTGCTCCTTGACGTGGCGTGATCCTTCCAGCTTGTCGCGCTCGGCCTGCCAGCGGGCGGTCAGTTCCGCCGACTGCTGCTGCAGGTCGGACAGCTGCTTTTCCAGCCGTTCCAGCCGGTCGCGCGAGGCGGTGTCGTCTTCCTTTTTCAGCGCCTCGGCCTCGATCTGCATCTGCAGGATCTGGCGGTCGAGCTGGTCCAGTTCCTCGGGTTTGGAATCGACCTCCATCCGCAGGCGGCTGGCGGCCTCATCCATCAGGTCGATCGCCTTGTCCGGCAGGAAGCGGTCGGTGATGTAACGGTGGCTCAGCGTCGCCGCCGCCACCAGCGCCGCGTCGGAAATCCGCACCCCGTGGTGAAGCTCATACTTTTCCTTGATGCCGCGCAGGATCGAGATGGTGTCCTCGACCGTCGGCTCCTGCACCAGCACCGGCTGGAAGCGCCGGGCCAGCGCCGCATCCTTCTCGATATACTTGCGGTATTCGTCCAGCGTCGTCGCGCCCACGCAATGCAGTTCGCCCCGCGCCAGCGCCGGCTTGATCAGGTTCGCGGCATCCATCGCGCCGTCGGTCTTGCCCGCGCCGACCAGCAGGTGCAATTCGTCGATGAAGAGGATGATTTCCCCGGCGGCGGTCTCGACCTCGTTCAGGATGGCCTTCAGCCGCTCCTCGAACTCGCCGCGGTATTTCGCGCCCGCAACCAGCGCGCCCATGTCCAGCGCCATCAGCTTCTTGTTGCGCAGCGATTCCGGCACGTCGCCGTTGACGATCCGCAGCGCGAGGCCCTCGGCGATGGCGGTCTTGCCGACGCCGGGTTCCCCGATCAGCACCGGGTTGTTCTTGGTCCGGCGGGACAGCACCTGCATGGTGCGGCGGATTTCCTCGTCGCGGCCGATGATCGGGTCGATCTTGCCCTGCTCGGCGGCTTCGGTCAGGTCGCGCGCATATTTGGACAGCGCCTCATAGGTGTCCTCGGCGGAAGCGGAATCAGCCGTCCGCCCCTTGCGGATGTCGTTGATCGCGGCGTTCAGCGCCTGCGCGGTGACTTTCCCCGCGTCCAGCGCGTCCTTGGCCCGCGTGTTCACCATCGCCAGCGCCATCAGCACGCGCTCGACCGGCACGAAGCTGTCGCCGGCCTGCTTGGCGATCTTCTGCGCCTCGTCCATGACGCGCACGAGGCCGGTATCCACGTAAACCTGCCCGTCGCCGCCCGAGACCTTGGGCAGCTTCGCCACCGTCTCGTCCACCGCGCGGCGCACCGCCGCGGCATCGCCGCCCGAGCGGGTGATCAGGTTGGCGGCCAGCCCCTGATCGTCATCCATCAGCGCCTTCAGCAGGTGCTCGGGCAGCACGCGCTGGTTGCCTTCGCGGATCGCGATGGTCTGCGCGGCCTGCAAAAACCCGCGCGACCGCTCCGTGAACTTTTCCATGTCCATCGGCAAAATCTCCTTTGCAGCCCCCGCCTTGGTGCCGCCCGTCATGGCACGGCCCGTCGCGGGTCCTGCAATCCAGATGTGCGCCCCGCGCCGGGGTTTCAAGTCGCCGCCGTCCATGCGAAAAGCCCCTGATTTCGCTGGCGGAGGCACCCTATGGACGACCGGTTGATCGTGGCGCTGGACCTGCCCGATGCGCTGGCCGGACTACAACTGGCCCAGCAGCTTGGCGACACCGTGTCCTTCTACAAGATCGGGCTGGGGATGCTGACCGGCGGCGGGCTGGCGCTGGCCAATGAGCTGAAACAGGACCACGGCAAGCGCATCTTCCTCGACATGAAGCTTTACGACATCGGCGCGACGGTGGAAGCCGCCGTGCGCGGCCTCGCGCAGTTCGATCTCGATTTCCTCACCGTCCACGGCGACCCCCATGTGGTGCGCGCCGCGAAAGAGGGCGCGGCCGGGTCGGACCTCAAGATCCTCGCGGTGACGATCCTGACCTCGCTCGACCGCGCCGACCTCGACGCCGGGCTGATGCGGGCGGGCGACCTGCACGACCTGACCGTGGAACGCGCCGCCCGCGCCTTCGATGCGGGGGCCGACGGCGTCATCGCCTCGCCGCGCGAGGCGCAAGCGATCCGCGCCCTGCCCGGTTCGCGCCTGATCGTCACCCCCGGCGTTCGCCCCGCAGGCGCCGCGCCCGGCGACCAGAAGCGGGTCGAGACCCCCGCCGCCGCGCTGGCCGCGGGCGCCGATCACATCGTCGTCGGCCGCCCCGTCTGGCAGTCCCCCGACCCCCGCGCCGCGGCGCGGGCGATCCTTGCGGAAATCGCTCACCCCCCGCGAGAATCGTGATAGCCTGATCCTCCCGGGGCGCGTGGGGGAGAGAGGCGATGCGGGACGGCGACTTCCACGGCTACGCGGAACGATCCGACAACGACTTGGTGCTGTCCTTCCTGCGGGTCAGGCGGGCCATCGGGCTTCTGGGCTATTTCCTTCCCACCGTCCTCGTCCTGTGGAGCGTGATCTTCGGCCAAGGCCTGCGGCCCAGCATCTCGGCCTATTACTATTCCCCCATGCGCGAGGTCCTCGTCGGTACCCTTTGCGCCATCGCCGTCTTCCTGTGGAGCTACGAGGGCTACCGCCCCCGTCCCGGCGAATGGCTGAGCGACCTCATGGCCGGCCGCGCGGCCTCGCTGGGGGCGCTGGCCGTGGCGCTGATCCCGACCGCGCCGGCCGAGCCGGTGGCCTGCACCCTCAGCCAATGCGTCATCGGCTTCTCGCTGGCCGGCACGCTGCACTGGTTGGGGGCCGGCGCCTTCTTCGGGGCGCTGGCGCTGTTCTGTCTGGTGCTCTTCGTCCGCGGGGACCATCCCGACGCCGAGAAGACCGCGAGCAACCGGATCTACCGCGCCTGCGGCTGGATCATCGTCGCGGCGCTGGCGCTGATCGGGCTGATCCTGCTGTCGCCCGATCCGGTCAAGACGCAGCTTCTGCCCCTGCGCCCGGTGTTCTGGCTGGAAACCATCGCCACCTTCGCCTTCGCGACCTCGTGGATGGTCAAGGGCGACGCCATGCGCCCGATGGTCCGCGCCGTCGCCGCAGGCAACCCACCGTAGGGCGCGTGCCCGGCAGGCACCGCTACCGCCCCAGCATCTCGCGCACGATGTTCCGGAAATGCGGCACCGCGTTCGGATGATCCACGAACTCGGCCACCGGCATCAGCCGCAGCTCGGCCCCCTCGTCGCCCAAGGTCGCGCCCGCAGCCTCCACGGGGGTGATCTCGGCATGGAAGTACCAGCCCGCCCGCCCCGGCCGGTGCGGCAGCTCGCGCGCATGGCCGCGCAGCCGCGCCCGGTCCAGCCGCAACCCGGTTTCCTCGAAAAGCTCGCGCAGCGCGCAATCCTCGGGCGGCTCGTCCCCTTCGCGCCGTCCGCCCGGCAGGTCCCAGGCCCCCGGCCAGTTGATGGTGGGGATGTCGTCTCGGCGCAGGACCAGCAGGCTGTCGCCGCAGGTCAGCACCAGCTTCGCCCCGCTCCAGCGCATCCCGCCCGGCCCCGCCCTCATTCCGCCGCCAGCGGCAGGCCGGTGCCGTCCAGGGGCAGCGCCGCGACATGCGCGATCACCCCGCCCAGACGGCGGGCGAGGTCGTCAAAGCCCCGGTGCGGCCGGATCGCCGCCTCATCCATGTAAAGCGAGCGGTCGATTTCCATCTGCACCACATGGCAGCCCCGCAGCGGCCGCCCGTAGGCCGACGCCACATGCGCCCCCGCGAAGGGAGAGTTGCGGCGCACCCGGAACCCGGCGCCGATCAGCGCGCCATGCACCGCCTCGCTGATCGCGGGGTCGGCCGAGGCGCCGTTGCGGTCGCCCAGCACGATGTCGGGCGGCGGCGCCTGCAGGTGCAGCAGCGCCTCGCGCGGCATGGAATGGACGTCGATCAGGATCGCGCGGCCGTGTCGCGCCACCGCTTCGGCCATCAGCCCTTCCAGCGCAGCGTGATAGGGCCGCCACAGCGCGTCGATCCGCCGCTGCGCCTCGGCCAGGGTCAGCTTGCCGCGGCGGATCGCCCGGCCCTGGGCCACGACGCGCGGGATCACGCCCAGCCCCGACTGGATGCGCGGATCGGCGCGGCGCGAGGCCGCGCCCTCGATCGCCGCCGGGTCAAGCTCGTCCGCGCCCCGGTTCAGGTCCACCACGCAGCGCGGCACCCGCGCGGTCAGGGTGACGGCCCCCGCCGCCACCGCGGGCGCGATCAGCCGGTCCACGAAGGCATCCTCGGACGAGCGCAGCGCATGGGGGTCCAGCACCGATTCGGCCAGGAACCAGCCGGGATAGTCGCGCCCCGAATGCGGCGAGGCGAAGATCACGCCCCCCACCCAGTCGGCCGGCCGCGCGATGTCAAAGGTCGGGCCGTCAGGGGCAGGCATCGGGATCATCGGCACGGGCCTCTCATCATCGTTGCAAGCCTGCTGTATAGCCGAAGGGGGCAGGCTGAAAAAGGGCACTTGCGGGGCGCGGGCGCGGGCCTTATAGACACGCGGACCAACGCGATTCCGTTCCGCAAGGGGCGGGTCCGGCTGGCACGGGCGGTTAGCTCAGCGGTAGAGCACTACGTTGACATCGTAGTGGCCACTGGTTCGATCCCAGTACCGCCCACCATTCTTTCGCCGCCCTCGGCATGTCACCGGGGGCATTTCAGTTTCAAGGCGCGATGCGAGCGCCGCGAAGAGGGAGAAAACCGATGAAGGTTCGCAACTCGCTGCGTTCGCTGAAAGAGCGTCACCGGGACTGCCAAGTGGTGCGCCGCAAGGGCCGCATCTACGTGATCAACAAGACCAACCGCCGCTTCAAGGCGCGACAGGGCTGATCGCCCCCGGCCTGGCCGGACAACGGAAAACGCCCGCAGCCCCGTGCTGCGGGCGTTTTCCGTTTCCGAAGGGCGTTTCCTCCGGCACCTGCGGCGCGCACTTGCCTTGCCCAAGTCCCCGCTGCTCGCGGTCTTCCGGCGGATCGTTGCCTTTTGTGGATCGGGGTGGCGCGGCAGGTGCGTGCGAAGCATGCACCCTACAGGACGTCCAAGGCCCTTCGGCACCGTAGGGTGCGTGCTTCGCACGCACCACTCCGCCGCCCCTTCCCTTTCACCTCCCCCGCTGCGCCCGCAGCCGGGCCAGTTGGTCAGCGCTCAGGAAGCCGGTCGCCGCCAGCCCGTTGTCGCCCTGCCAGGCCGAGATCGCCCGCCGCGTGCCCGGCCCGAATCGCCCGTCCACGCCGTTCGGCTCATAGCCCAGCGCGCTCAGCCGGGCCTGCACCTCGACCCGCGCAAGATCGGTCAGACCCAGCCCCGCCTCGTCCGCGGCCGAGGCCCCCGGACCTGCCGCAGCCGGCGGCGGCGTCGGAGCAGTGGTGGAAGACGCAGGCGCCTCTCCCTTCAGCAGCCGGACCTGCTCGGCCGTCAGGTAGCCCGTCGCGGGCGCCCCCCGCCCGGCCTGCCAGTCGCGGATCGCCCGGCGCGAACCCGAGCCGAAGGTGCCGTCCACACCGCGCGTGTCATGGCCTGCCACGACCAGCGCCCGCTGGACCGCCGTCCGATCCTCGCGCGTCAGGTTCAGCGCCGCCTCGGCGCGCTGGGCCTGCTCCTCCTCTGTCAGCACCCGCCCGGCCGGGGTGGTGCCCGCGTTCAGCAGCGCATCCGCAGCGGCGCGGGTCAGGAAGCCCGTCGCGGGCAGGTTGTTCGCCGCCTGCCAGGCGGTGATGGCGCGGCGCGAACCCGGGCCGAAGGCCCCGTCGATCCCGCGCGTGTCATGGCCAAGCTGCGTCAGCCGTGACTGGATGATGCGCTTTTCCGTCGCGGTCAGGCCCAGCGCCGCCTCGGTCTCGGCCGTGGCCCCCGTTGCCGGCGCGGTCGTCGTCGGGGCAGGCGTGGCGGGCGCGGGCGCTGTCCCGGTTCGCAGTTCCTGCGCCTGCGCGGCGGTCAGGTAGCCGGTCGGGGCAAGGCCCCGGCCCGTCTGCCAGGCGACGATCGCGCGGCGGGTGCCCGAGCCGAAGGTGCCATCGATCCCGCGGGTGTCATGCCCCAGCAAGGTCAGCCGCGACTGGATCGCCCGCCGGTCCTCAAGCGTCAGCGCCAGCGCCGTCTCGGCCTGCACCGCTTCCTGCGGCACGGCCGGTGCGGGTGCGGGTGCGGGACTCGTGGGCGGCTGCGTGACAGGGGTCGGAACGGGCGCGGGCACCGGCTGCGTGGCAGGGGACGACTGCATCGGCGGCAAGGGCGTGCCCGTGATCGGCGCCGATCCCGCCTGCAACTGGCCCAGCCGCGCCCGCGCCTGCGCCGCAAAGGCGCCAGCGGGGAAGGTGGACAGGTAGTTGCGGTAGGCATCCGCCGTCCCCCGCCCCTGCGCCAGCCGCCACAGCGCGTCGTCCTCGGCACTGGCGGGCGCGTCGGGCGGGATCGCCTGCGCCATCGCACCGCCGCCGGGCGCGGCACCCACCAGGCCCGCCGCCAAAGCCGCCACCACAAGGGCGGTGATCCGCCCCTTCAACCCTTTTCCGACCATGCTGGTCCCCCTTGTCAGGGGCCGTTTCAGCCGTAGCTGCGCCGATCCTCGATCACCTTGCCATCGTTCGGCAGCGACCCAGGGGCGACCAACTCGACCCGGCCCTTCAGCTTGAGTGCATCGAGCACCGACGCCTCGTATAGCGCGGGGTTCTGCTGCATTGTTTCAAGTTGGACAACCATCACGTCCATTTCATCCGCACGATCCGCGATGACACGGGCGCGTGACACCTCGGGGTGGCGGGCGACAAGCTGGGCCACCTGTTCGGGGCGCACGAACATCCCCTTGATCTTGGCCGTCTGGTCGGCGCGGCCCATCCAGCCCCTGATCCTCATGTTGGTCCGCCCGCAAGGGCTTTCCCCCGGCATCACCGCCGAGAGATCCCCGGTGGCAAAACGGATCAGCGGATAGTCCGGGTTCAGCGTGGTCACGACGACCTCGCCCACTTCGCCCTCGGGGACCGGATCGCCGGTGCCGGGGCGGACGATTTCCACGATCACCCGCTCATCGACGATCATCCCCTCCATCGCCTCGCTCTCATAGGCGACCAGGCCGAGGTCAGCGGTCGCATAGCACTGCAGCGTGGCGATGCCGCGATCCGCATAGCTTTGCCGCAGCGAGGGGAAAAGCGCCCCCCCCGACACCAGCGCCCGCTTGAAACCGAGTTCCACCCCCATCTCGTCGGCGCGATCGAGGATCACCTTCAGGTAATCCGGCGTCCCCGAATAGGCCGTGGTCCCGATGTCAGAGGCAGCGCGGACCTGCAATTCCGTCTGCCCCGTCCCGGCCGGCAGCACCGCCGCGCCCACGGCGCGGGCGGCGCTTTCGAACATCATCCCGGCGGGCGTTAGGTGATAGCCGAAGCAGTTCTGCAGGATGTCGCTGCTGGACAGCCCCGCCGCGAAGGCAAAGCGCCCCAGCCGCCACCAGTCGGCATCCACGCGGCCCGGTTCATAGATCGGACCGGGCGACTGGAAGACATGGTGGAACTCGTGCGGGTGGCGGGTGGTATAGCCGCCGAACGGGGGCTTCTTCTTCTGCGCCTCGGAGAGTTCCGCCTTGCGGATCACCGGCAGGCGGGCAAGGTCGGCGCGGCTCCGCACCTCGGCCGGCTCCACGTCGCGCAAGGCACGCGCCAGCGCGGGCGCCGTCTGCGCGTTCGAGATCGCGCGGGCCAGCGCATCGGCCAGATCGGCCTCGCGCTCGTCGCTGCTGCGGATTTCCAGGTCGTCGTAATTGCTCATGGAAGTCTCTTCCCTGAAAAGTGGCTCAGGCCAGCCAACGCTTGCGGCGGCGATAGGATCGCACGTCGCGGAAGGACTTGCGGCCCTCGTCGGCCATCCCGAGGTAGAACTCCTTGACGTCGGGGTTCTCGCGCAGGGCGGCGGCCTCGCCGTCCATCACCACGCGGCCGCTTTCCAGGATATAGCCATAGTGCGCATAGCGCAGCGCCACGTTGGTGTTCTGCTCGGCCAGAAGGAAGGTCACGCCCTCGCCCTCGTTCACCTTCTTCACGATCTGGAAGATCTGCTCGACCAGTTGCGGGGCAAGACCCATCGATGGTTCGTCCAGCAGGATCGTCTCGGGCCGGCTCATCAGCGCCCGGCCCATGGCGGTCATCTGCTGCTCGCCGCCCGAGGTATAGCCGGCCTGGGACTTCCGCCGCTCGCGCAGGCGCGGGAAGTATTCATAGACCATTTCCAGGTCGCGCTTCACCGCAGCCGCGCCGTCGCCGCGGGTATAGGCGCCGGTCAGCAGGTTTTCCTCGACCGTCAGGTGCTCGAAGCAATGGCGGCCTTCCATCACCTGGATGACACCCTTCTTGACCAAGGCTGCGGGGTCCAGGTCGGTGACATTCTCGCCCCGGTAAGTGATCGCGCCCTTCGTCACCTCGCCGCGCTCGGACTTCAGCAGGTTCGACACCGCCTTCAGCGTCGTGGTCTTGCCCGCGCCGTTCCCGCCCAGCAGCGCGGTGACCGAGCCCTTGGGGACCGACAGGCTGACCCCTTTCAGGACCAGGATGACATGGTTGTAGATGACCTCGATGTTGTTGACCTCAAGCAGCGCCTCGTCCGCGCGGGCGGTGGTCAGGGGTGCAGTGGCAGCGTCCAGCATCTCGGGCTCCTCAAGGGGGATGCCCCGGCGGCAGACCGCCGGGGCGCGTGGATCAGTTGCAGCGCGGCTGGATGTTGTTTTCCGCGGCGAAGGCCTGGGCGTCGGCGGTGATCAGCGGCTGCAGCACCTCCTCATCCGGCTGGATGAACTCGGTGATGAGCTTCCACTGCTTGGCCGATGCGTCCCACTGCTGGATCATCCCCATGCCGCTGCCGCCGTGGTTCTGGCAGGACAACTGGAACGGCTGGCCAAAGCCGGGCAGGCCCAGTTCCGCCATCCGCGCCTCGGTGATCTCCAGCGCCTCAAGACCGTCGCGCATCTGCGCGGGGGTGATCTCGGGCGTCCCGGCCAGTTCCTGCGCCTTCTTGATCCCCTCGGCGATCACCAGCGCCGCATACATGCCGCGCGAATACATGGCCTTGCCAACATGCTGACCGCCGCCGCTGGCCTTGTTGGCATCCAGCACATGGGTCTTGAGGTCGCCGTAGAAGGGATAGTCCATCCCGACCCCGTTGAAGGTCGCGGACTTGTAGCCGTTGGCGGCCGCGCCCGCCGGTTCCACGTCCACCTCGCCGCCGGCCCACCAGATGCCGATCAGGTTCTCCATCGGATAGCGGATGTTGGCAGCTTCCTGAATCGCTGCCTGGTTCATCACGCCCCAACCATAGAGAATCACATGATCGGGCTTTTCCCGGCGGATCTGCAGCCACTGCGACTTCTGCTCCTGCCCCGGAGGATCGACGGGGATCTGGGTCAGGGTGAAGCCGTGCTTCTTGGACAGCTCCTCCAGCGTGCGGATCGGCTCCTTGCCGAAGGCCGAGTTGTGATAGACCAGCGCGATGGTCTTGCCGTTCAGGTCGCCCCCGTTCACGTCCAGCAGGTGCTTGACGATGACCGAGGCGCCGTCCCAGTAGTTCGCGGGTGGGTTGAACACCCACTGGAAGACGCTGCCGTCCTTGGCCGAGGTCCGACCGTAGCCCGGCGTCAGCATCGGGATGCCGTCGGAGGAAACCTTGGGGATCAGCTGATAGGTAATGCCGGTCGAGAAGGGGTTGTAGACCAGCGCGCCCGAACCCTTGGTCGATTCATAGCACTCGACCCCCTTTTCGGTGTTGTAGGCGGTCTCGCATTCCGGCGTCAGGACGCGCTGGCCGCCGATGCCGCCGTCGCGCTCGTTCAGCAGGGTGAAGTAGTCGTTGAAGCCGTCGGCATACTGGTTGCCGTTCGCGCCGTAAGGGCCGGTGCGATAGCTCAGGTTCGGCACGGTCAGGTCGGCCAGGGCCGGGGCTGCGGCCATCATGGCGGCGGCGACGGCGGCAGCGAAGCGAAGTTTCATCAGGTTCCTCCCAGAAGATTTATGGTTGCGCCGGGTTCGGCCCGGTTCTTGTCAATGCGGGAACGGCCAGAGCCGCAGCTTTTCCTTGGTCAGCCGCCAGAGCTGGGCCAGCCCATGCGGCTCGACGATCAGGAAGAAGACGATCAGCGCGCCTACGATCATCAGCTCGATATGGGCGGCAAGGTCGGTGGGCCAGCCGAAAGCCCCGACCAGCACGTTTTTCAGGAAGACCGGCAGGACGACAAGAAAGGCCGCGCCCGCGAAGCTGCCGAAGATGGACCCGAGGCCGCCGATGATGACCATGAACAGCACGAGGAAGGACTTGGTGATCCCGAAGGTCTCGCTGGCTTCCGCCGCGCCGAGATAGATCGAGAACAGCAGCGCCCCCGCGATGCCGATGAAGAAGGACGAGACGGCGAAGGCGCTCATCTTGGCGGTCAGCGGGTTCACCCCGATGATCTCGGCCGCGATGTCCATGTCGCGGATCGCCATCCACTTGCGCCCCGCCGTGCCGCGGGTGAGGTTCCGCGCGACCCAGGCCAGCCCCACCGCGAAGACCAGGCAGACGAGGTATTTTGCCGAGGCCGAGGTCGCCGGGCCGCTGATGACATAGCCCAGGAAGGTGCGTTCCGGCGCGGTGATCTGCCCCGAGGCCGAGTAGTTGTAGAACCACGGCACCTTGTTGAAGAGCCAGACGAGGAAGAACTGCGCGGCGAGCGTCGCGACGGCGAGATAGAAGCCCTTGATCCGCAGGCTCGGCAGGCCGAAGAACACCCCCACGGCGGCGGTGATCCCGCCCGCCAGCAGGATGTGGATCAAGAGCGAGATCTCGGGGAACGAGGTGGACAGCTTGTAGGTCGCATAGGCGCCCACCGCCATGAAGCCCCCGGTCCCCAAGCTGACCTGCCCGCCATAACCGACCAGGATGTTCAGCCCCAGCGCGGCGATGGCATAGATCAGGAACGGCACCAGCACCGCATTGGCCCAGTAGTCCGTGATGACGAAGGGGATCACCCCGAAGGCCACCGCCAGCGTGACCCAGTAGCCCATCCGGTCGAGCTTCAGCGGAAAGGTCTGGCTGTCGTCCCGGTAGCTGGTCTTGAAGTCGCCGGCTTCACGATAAAGCATCGCTTATCCTTTCTGCCCGGTCAGAGCGGGGGCTGTCTGCCCCCGCGCCCCCGAGGATATTTTCACGAAGAAGATGGAGCAGGGGGCGTCACACACGCTCGATGATCCGCTCGCCGAAGAGGCCCTGAGGGCGGAAGACCAGGAAGATCAGCGCCAGCACATAGGCGAACCAGCTTTCCGTCGCGCCGCCGACCAGCGGGCCGATGTAGAACTCGAACAGCTTCTCGCCCACACCGATGATGAGGCCGCCGACGATGGCGCCCGGGATCGAGGTGAAGCCGCCCAGCATCAGCACCGGCAGGGCTTTCAGCGCAATCAGCGACAGCGAGAACTGCACCCCCGACTTGGTGCCCCACATGATCCCGGCGACCAGCGCCACGAAGCCCGCGATGGACCAGACCATGACCCAGATGAAGCGCAGCGAGATGCCCACCGACAGTGCCGCCTGGTGGTCGTCGGCCACCGCCCGCATGGCGCGGCCCTGCTTGGTGTACTGGCTGAAGGCCACCAGCGCCGCGACCAGAAGCGCCGCGATCACCGTGGCCCAGATGTCCAGCCGGTCGATGAAGAAGCCGTAGCCTGTCAGCGCCGCCGTCCATGCCTCGGCCGTGTCGGAAATCCCCTGCGGCAGCCCCACGTCCAGCGTCTTGACGTCAGCGCCCCACATGATGTCGCCGAGGCCTTCGAGGAAATAGGCCAGCCCGATCGTCGCCATGAACATGATGATCGGCTCTTGCCCGACGAGGTGCTTGAGCACCAAGGTCTCGATCAGGATCGCCAGCCCCACCATCACCAGCGCCGTCAGCAGGATCGCCAGCAGCGAGGGCACGGTCCAGCCGAAGGAGGACAGGTGCGTGCCCGTCATGGCGTTGATGAGATGGGCGAAGGGGATCTGGCCCTGCTGGATGCCGACCAGCGTCAGGGCGGCGAACAGCGCCAGCACGCCCTGCGCATAGTTGAAGACGCCGGATGCCTTGAAGATCAGGACGAAGCCCAGCGCCACCAGCGAATACATGACCCCAGCCATGAGGCCGTTCACCAGGACCTCGGAGGCGTAGAGAAGCTGTTCCATCAGCAGGCCCTCCGGGCGCGGTTGCGTCTGCATGGGTTGTGCATCGACCGTGCATCAGTCGTGCATGGTGTGTGCGGCGCCTTTTCAGTCATGGGCCACCCCCAGATAGGCGTCGATGACTTCCTGGTTGTTGCGGACCTCGTCGGGTGTGCCGTCCCCGATCTTGCGGCCGTAGTCCATCACGACCACCCGGTCGGACAGGTCCATGACCACGCCCATGTCGTGTTCGATCAGCGCGATGGTGGTGCCGAACTCGTCGTTCACGTCGAGGATGAAGCGGCTCATGTCCTCCTTTTCCTCGACGTTCATGCCGGCCATCGGCTCGTCCAGCATCAGAAGCTGCGGTTCGGCCGCCAGCGCGCGCGCCAGTTCCACCCGCTTCTTCAACCCATAGGGCAGCCGCCCGACCGGAGTCTTGCGGATGTTCTGAATCTCAAGGAAATCAATGATCTTCTCGACCTGTTCGCGGTGGCGGGTTTCCTCGGCCTCGGCCCGGCCCCACCACAGCGCCTGCTCCAACAGCGACGATTTCATCATCGTCAGCCGCCCGGTCATGATGTTGTCCAAGACCGACATCCCGTCGAACAGCGCGATGTTCTGGAAGGTCCGCGCCAGCCCCTGCCGCGCCACCTGATAGGGCCGCATCTGCGGGCGGCGCGCGCCCTTGAACCAGACCTCGCCTTCCTGCGGGACGTAGAAGCCCGACATGACGTTCATCATGGACGACTTGCCGGCTCCGTTCGGGCCGATGATGGCGCGGATCTCGCCCTCGCGGATGTCGAAGGAGATGTCCTTGATCGCCGTCACCCCGCCGAAGCGCAGGGTGATGCGGCGCAGGTCCATCAGCACGCCGCCGATTTTCCGGCCGTCCGCGGTGATGTAGCCCTCGGCGCCGGGCAGCGGCGCGGGCGCAGTGGGGGCCATGTCGGACAGGATGGTCTGGGAGGTCGGACTCATTCGGCGGCCATCCTCTGCGCGGGCGTGGGGGTGGTGCGGACGTCCTCGATCCGCAACGTGGCCTTCAGCCGGCCCTTGCGGCCGTCCTCGTAGGTGACCTCGGTTTCCGTGTAGACCGTCTTGCGCCCGTCATAGAGCGCGGCGATCAGATCGGCGTATTTCTCGGAGATCACGCCGCGCTTGACCTTGCGGGTGCGGGTCATCTCGCCGTCGTCGGCGTCCAGTTCCTTGTGCAGGATCAGGAAGCGGTGGATCTGGCAGCCCGACAGCATCGGATCCTGCGCCACGCTGGCGTTCACCTCCTCGACGTGCCTGCGGATCGTCTCGTAGACCTGCGGGTGGCCGGCGAGTTCCTGGTAGCTCGCATAGGCGATGTTGTTGCGTTCGGCCCAGTTGCCGACCGCCGTCAGGTCGATGTTGATGAAGGCGGTGCAGTAGTCGCGCTCGTTCCCCAGCACCACGGCTTCAAGGATGTTCGGGTAGAACTTGAGCTTGTTCTCTACATATTTCGGCGCGAACAGCGAGCCGTCCGCCATGCGCCCCACGTCCTTGGCGCGGTCGATGATCCGCAGATGCCCGCTTCCTGGCTCGAAGAACCCGGCGTCGCCCGTCGCGACCCAGCCCTCGCGGTCCTTGGTCGAGGCGGTGGATTCCGGGTTCTGGTAGTATTCGACGAAGGTGCCGGGCGAGCGGTAGAAGACCTCGCCATTGTCCGCGATTCTGACCTCGACGCCGGGCGAAGGCACGCCCACGGTATCGGCCCGCACCTGCCCGTCCGGTTGCTGGGTGATGAAGACCGTGGCCTCGGTCTGGCCGTAAAGCTGCTTGAGGTTGATCCCCAGCGAGCGGTAGAAGTCGAAGATCTCCGGCCCGATGGCTTCACCGGCAGTATAGCCTACGCGGATGCGAGAATAGCCCAGCGTGTTCTTGAGCGGGCCGTAGACCAGCAGGTTTCCCAGACCGTAGCGCAGCCGGTCCAGCGCGCTGACGGGCCTCCCGTCCGTCAGCGCCGTGCCGACGCGGCGGGCAAGCCGCATGTAATGGTCGAAGAGCCATTTCTTGATCCGGCCCGCGTCCTCCATGCGGATCATGACGCTGGTCAACTGGCCCTCGAAGACGCGGGGAGGCGCGAAGAAATAGGTCGGCCCGATCTCGCGCAGGTCGGTCATCATCGTATGCGCGCCTTCGGGGCAGTTCACGCAGAAGCCTGTCCAGTAGGCCTGCCCGACCGAGAAGATGAAGTCCCCGACCCAGGCCATCGGCAGATAGGCCAGCACCTCCTCGGAAGACTTCAGCCCGTCGAATTCCGAGGAATTGCGCGCCGTCTCGATCACGTTGCGGTTGGACAGCACCACGCCCTTGGGCTTGCCGGTGGTGCCGGAAGTGTAGAGCATCACGCAGGTGCTGTCATAATCCAGTTCCGCGATGCGGGCGTCCAGTTCCACCTCGAACCGCTGGTGGGCGACGCGGCCCTCGGCCTGCACGTCGTCAAGCCAGTTCATGCGGGAATGGTCGTATTTCCGCATCCCGCGCTTGTCGGTGTAGATGATCTGGTCGATGATCTTCACGGCCTCCTCGGCCTCGATCACCTTGTCCACCTGCTCCTGGTCGCCGCAGACGACGAAGCGGGCGCCGGAATGGTTCAGCACATAGGCCATCTCGGAGGCCACGGCGTCCTGATAGAGCGGCACGGGAATCGCGCCGCACATCTGGGCGGCCACCATCGACCAGTAATGCGCGGGGCGGTTGCGCCCGATGATCGCCACATGGTCGCCGCGGTTCAGGCCCAGCGCAAGAAAGCCCATGGCCAGCGCGCGGATCTCCTCCTGCGCCTCGGCCCAGGTCCAGCCTTGCCAGATGCCGAATTCCTTTTCCCGACAAGCGGGCCAGTTGCCCAGCGTTGCGGCGTTCCGCGCCAACAGCGCGGGAATCGACCGCAGGCTCGCGTCGGCGGCTGCGACTAGCTTCATCCTCACTCCCTTCGAACGGCATCGGCCGTCGCAGGCGGAACCCCTCTTTCCGCCTGCCCGTCCTGTCTGGCCCGCGAATCTTGCCCGAGTTTTTCCCGAACCTTACGAATTGTTACCGGCTTCCGCGACGGACAAGGCGATGGTAGCCATGGACGGATGACGACGCCGGACAGCCATGACGAACTGATGCAATCCGGGCTGAACCTGATTCAGCAGGCGATTTCCATCTTCGACGCCGATCTGCGGCTGGCGCTGTCGAACCGGCAATACCAGCGGATGTTCGCCCTGCCCGACCGCCTTGTCCGCCCCGGCGCAGGCTTCGAGGACACCATCGCCTATCTCGTCGCCCGCGGCGAATACGGGCCCCAGAACGACCCCCAGGCGGCTGTGCGGATGCGCGTCGATCAGGCGCGCACCTTCCAGCCCCACTATCTGGAACGCACCCGCCCCGATGGCCGCACCATTTCCGTCGAGGGGGCGCCGCTTGCGCAGGGCGGCTGGATCGCCGTCTATACCGACATCACCGACATCAAGCGCACCGAATCGCTGCTGCGGGCGCGATCCGAGGAACTGTCCGGCCAGCTTCTCAGCCATGCCGAGCGGCTGTCGGCCGCGAACCGCCAGCTTGCCGCGACGAACGCCGCGCTCGAGGAAGCCAAGCGCGTGCTGACCGAGGCCGAGGCGCGGACACGGCAGGTCACGGCGATGGTGCCCGCCCATATCGCCCATGTGGACGCCGAGGGCCGCTATACCTTTTCCAACCAGCAGCTTGGCGCGGTCTTTCCGGGCGCCGCCCGCGACATCGTCGGCTGCACGTCGGCCGAGGTCCTGGGCGAGACCTTCGCCCGCATCCGCCCGGCGCTGGACCGGGCGCTTGCGGGCGAGCCGCAGGTGATGGAGGTGACGCATACGGAGTCGGGCCGCCGCATCCGCGTGGCCCTGACCCCCGATCCCCAGGGCGCGGGCGCCTATGTCCTGTCCACCGATGTCACCGCCGAGGTGAACACCCGCGAGGCCCTGACCCATGCGGCGCGGCGGGAACTCGCGGCGCAGATGACCTCGGGGCTGGCGCATGACTTCGGCAACCTGCTGACGATCATCCTCGGGCTGCAGGGGCGGCTGGCGCGGCTGGCCCTGCAGCCCGAGGCCGCGGCGGACGTGGCGGGGACGCTGGCCGCCGCGCGGCGGGGGGCGGCGCTTTTGGACCGGATCGCCACGATCACCGGGCCGCGCCGGCTCACGCCCGAGCCGGTGGACCTGCCGGCCCTGCTGGACCAGCTTGCGGCCATGGCGCGGCCGTCGCTGGGACGCGGGGTGACGCTGGAACTGGACTGCGACCTGCCCCAAGGGGCGGTGCTGCTGGACCCCGGCTCGCTGCAGGACTCGCTGCTGAACCTGATCCTGAACGCGCGGGACGCGATCTCGGGAACCGGCGCGGGGTCGGGCAGCACCCATGGCGCGATCCGCCTGTCCGCCCGCGTCCGCGGCCGCTGGCTGGAACTGACCGTCATCGACAGCGGCCCTGGCTTTGCGCCCGAGGCGCTGGCCCGCGCGACCGAGCCCTTCTTCACCACCAAGCCCGGTCAGGGTTCAGGGCTGGGCCTGCCGATGGTCTATGACCAGACCAAGCTGGCGGGCGGCACCCTGCGGCTGGACAATGCGCCGGGCGGCGGGGCGCGGGTGCGGCTGCGCCTGCCCTTCCAGCGCGTGGCGCGGCGGCTGGTGCTGCTGGTGGACGACGACGACCTGATCCGCGAAACCCTGCGCGAGATGCTGACCGGCATGGGGCAGCAGGTGATCGAGGCCGGCTCGCTGTCCGAGGCGCGGTCGCTGGCCGACCTGCCCGGCCTGTCGGTGATCCTGTCGGACCTGCAGCTGGGCGACGGCTCGGGCGCCGACCTTGGCGCGCTGGGCCTGCCCCTGATCCTGATGACCGCGCGGCCCCCCGATGATCCCGAACGGCAGGGGCTGTCCCAGCCCGTGCTGACCAAGCCCTTCGACGCCGCGTCGCTGAACGCCCTTTTCGCAGGCCTGCCCGATGACAAGTGACCCGCCGCTGATCGCCATCCTCGACGACGAACCCGACATCCGCCGCCTGCTGGCCGACGCGCTGGAGGAGGCGGGCTTCCGCACCGCCGGCTTCGGCCGCGCGACCGAGTTCGAGGCCGCCCTGCGCCGGATGACCCCCGACGCCTGCCTGATCGACCTCGGCCTGCCCGACCGCGACGGGCTGGCGCTGGTCCACCGGCTGGCGACGCAATCTGGCGCGGCGATCATCATCATCTCGGGCCGTGCGCAGGTGCAGGACCGGGTGACGGGGCTGGAACTCGGCGCGGACGACTATGTGATCAAGCCTTTCGACCCCGCCGAGGTCGTGGCCCGCATCCGCGCCCGTCTGCGCAAGCCCGCCCGTGAACCGGCGCGGGGCGGCCAGACCGCCCGCTTCTCGGGCTGGAGCGCGGATTTCGACCGCTACCTGCTGACCGGCCCGGATGGTGCGGAAACGCCGCTGAGCCATGCCGAGGCGGAAATGCTGCGAATGTTCCTCGACAGCCCGCGCCGGCTCATCAGCCGGACGCAGATGCTGGAAACCTTGGGAGGCACGGCGGGCGACAGTTTCGACCGGGCGATGGACGTGCGGATTTCCCGCCTGCGGACCAAGCTTGGCGAGGACCCCAAGAACCCGCGCCTGATCAAGACGATCTACGGGGCGGGGTATATCTTTCTTTCCGAGGTCGGGTGGAACTGACCGGCCGTGCTTTTGCTTCACCGCCCGAGTGGGGGGTTTTCACCCCCTGCTGGGGTCTGCCGGCCCCTTGCTCGCTGAAAAGGTCCACCGGACCCATCCGGCGGAAAAACAACCGTGAAGGTTGTTTTCTGATCCGCCTTCCATCCGGGCGCTCGCAAGCCCCCGGGGGATATTTGGATGAAAGAGAAAGACCGGCAGGCGGGACGGGCGTGTTCCCGAGCGCGTCGCGCCGCAAGGGTTACGGTTTCTCCAGCCGCACGATGAAGAACCCGTCCAGTCCCCCGAGGTCCGGCCAATGATCGGGCCGGGTGCGGATGGCCCCCGCTTCGGTGATCCAGGCGGCGTCCCACAGCGCGGGATCGGGCGCCTCCACCCGCAGGTCGGGATGGCGGGCCAGTGCGGCGTCCAGTTGCGCCTCGCCCTCGGCGGGATGCAGCGAGCAGACGGCGTAGACCAGCCGCCCGCCGGGTTTCAGCAGGCTCAGCGCATGATCGATCAGCCGCGCCTGAAGCCGCACGAGATCGGGGATCATCGCCCCGTCGCGGATCAGGGGCAGTTCGGGATGGCGGCGGATCGTCCCGGTGGCGGAACAGGGCGCGTCCAGCAGGACGGCGTCCAGCGGCGCGGGCGGTTGCCAGTCCAGCGCATCGGCGGCCACGGTCTCGGCGGATAAACCCACTCGGGCGAGGTTCTGGGCCACCAGCGCCAGCCGCTGCGGCGACAGGTCGATGGCGGTGACGTGCACGCCTGCCGCCGCAAGCTGCATCGTCTTGCCGCCCGGCGCGGCGCACAGGTCGGCAATCGTTTCGCCGGGACGAGGGTCCAGCAGCCGCACCGGCAGGGCGGCGGCGGCGTCCTGCACCCACCAGTGGCCCTCGGCATAGCCCGGCAGCGCCGTGACCTGCGTTCCACTGGGCAGGCGATGGCTGCCGGTCGGCAGCGCCTGGCCCGGAGCCTCCCCATTCGGCGTCAGGTCCAGGGGCGCACCCCGCTCATGCGCGGCCTCGATGGCCAGCGCCGCGGCTTCGCCCCAGCGGGCGGCAACGGGGCTGCGCAGCCAGTCCGGCAGGCGCGGAGGAAGCGCGGCGTCCCAGACTCCCTGCGCCTCGGCCGCGCGGCGCAGGACGGCATTCACCATCCCCGCCGCGGCCTTCGCCTTGGGTCCACCCGCCCGCGCCAGCGCCACGGCGGCGTTGACGACGCCATGCGGGGCCTCGTCCTCGCCCAGCATCTCGGTCACGGCAAGCTGCAGCAGGTCCAGCGTCTCGGGCCGGGGGCGGCGGGACAATAGCGGCGCAAGCACCGCCTCGGCCCGGCTGCGGTGCCGCAGCGTCGCAGCCGCAAGCCTGCGCCCACGGGCGCGTTCGGACGGTGGCAGGGCGTCCAGCGCTGCCTCGGCCTCGGACAGCGTGGTCCCCTCGCGCACCGCCGCCAGCAGGCGCAACGCCCCCGCCCGCGCGGCATGAGACGGGGTCTTCCCGTGCCCGGCGGCCGGGGCACCCTTGCGTGCCCGCTCAGCCTGCCCGCCCTTGCGCGGCCTGGACTGCCTGGCCCGTCGCTCGCCTTCAGGCGCGACGCCATGTCCTTCTTCTTCACCCAAATATCCCGGGGGGGCCGACGCAGTCGGCGGGGGCAGAGCCCCCTCCTGCGGTGCCACCACGACCACCCGGCGCCTTGGCCGCGCCTCGGCCCCCGTCTTTTCACCGTCTCGCTTGTCCATCGCGCCTGTTGTCCTTAGCTGAAGGGCAGCGATACGCAAAAAGCGCGGGGTTATCCATGACTGCCGATCCCACGGTCCCGCCCGAGGACCGCCCCGAATGGGGCCATCTACCGCCCCCCGCCCGCCGCGCGCTGGCCGAGGCCGAGGAGCGCCGCCGCACCGCCGCACCCCTCGACCTGCCGCCCGAGTTGGGCGGCCGCGACGGGCCGGAACCCGTCCGCTACGGCGATTACGAACGCAAGGGTCTCGCGGTCGATTTCTGAGCCGCCCGGCTCAAAGCTTCCGCACATAGCGGATCACGGCCCATTGCTCGGAACCGGCTTTCCATACGTCGTCTGCAGCGGCGCGTGACCAGGGTCTGTCCCCGTCTCGATCATGACAAAGGCAAGACCGGCTTTGCGGAACTTCGATGCTGCGCGCTCGATCAGCGCCCGCGCGATTCCCTGTCGCTTGCAAACGGGACCAGCGGCGATGGCGAAGAGTTCGCTTATCCGATCCTCGGGGTGGAAGCGCAGTCCCATCCAGCCAAGGACCGCATCGCTTTTGATAGCCACCCGTGCGCTTCCGCCTTCCGCCGCGAGGAAAGACTGGATGTTCCTGGCCTGCCGATCCCCCAGCCGTGGGGATGGAAGGATGCGCAGACATGCCGGGGAAGGCCCGCCCGCATTCCTGCGGACACGGGCGCCCAGGCCCTTGTCGAAAGGGCCGATATCTGTTTGCCATGCACCGGATCGCAAGGCTCGATCCGCCAGGCCATCCGCTCAGGCCGCCTGCGGGATGGGCGCAAGCGGCACCGGCCTGCGGCGCAAATAGCGGGCATGGCCAAGATCGTCGCTCTTGATCTCGGGGGTGCGGCCGCTGATGAGGTCGGCCAGCACCCGGCCCGAGCCTGCCGCCATGGTCCAGCCCAGCGTCCCGTGCCCGGTGTTCAGCCACAGGTTGCCGATGGGGCTCGGCCCCACGATGGGCGTCCCGTCCGGGGTCATGGGCCGCAGGCCGGTCCAGAAGCTCGCCCGGTCGAGGTCGCCCGCGCCGCCGAAAAGCTCGCCCACCGACTTCGCCAGCGTCGCCCGCCTGCGCGGGGAAAGCGACAGGTCGAAGCCCGCAAGCTCCGCCAGGCCGCCCACGCGGATACGGTCGCCCAGCCGGGTGATGGCGACCTTGTAGGTCTCGTCCATGACCGTGGACACCGGCGCGCGGGCCTCGTCCACGATGGGCAGGGTCAGCGAATAGCCCTTGACCGGATGCACCGGCAGCTTCACCCCGAAGGGCGCGACCAGCGCGGGCGAATAGCTGCCCAGCGCGACGACGAAGCCGTCCGCCACCAGCCGCCCGGCCGAGGTCCGCACGGCGGTGATGCGTGAAGGCGATCCCTCAAGCCCGTGGATGGCGGTGCCGTAAAGGAACGCAACCCCTTCGGCCTCGGCCAGGGCCGCGAGCCTTTGGGTAAAGACGTGGCAATCGCCCGTCTCGTCGTTCGGCAGCCGCAGCCCGCCCGCAAGCAGGTGGCGCGAGAAGGCCAGTCCCGGCTCGGCGGCGACGCAGCCTTCGGCGTCCAGCACCTCGAAGGGGACGCCGTCGGCGCGCAGGACCTCGATGTCCTTCTGCACGGCCTTCACCTGATAGGCGTCGCGGAAGACCTGCAGCGTGCCGCGGGTGCGCTCGTCGTAACGGATGCCGGTTTCGGAGCGCAGCGCGCCGAGGCAGTCGCGCGAATAGTTGGCGATCCGCATCATCCGCGACTTGTTCACCGCATAGGCATCGGCGGTGCAGTTCCGCAGCATCCGCGCCATCCAGCCTGCCCGGGCCGGGTCGGCCGATGCGCGCAGCACCAGTGGCGCATGGCGCTGGAACATCCAGCGCAGCGCCTTCTGCGGGATGCCCGGCGCGGCCCAGGGGGTCGAGTAGCCCGGCGAGATTTCGCCCGCATTGGCGAAGGAGGTTTCCATCGCGGCGGCAGGCTGGCGGTCCACCACCGTGACCTGATGGCCTGCGCGAGCCAGATACCACGCGCTCGTCACCCCGATGACGCCGGCGCCCAGAACGACGATCTTCATGCTTCGACCTTTCCCAAAGGACATTTGCGGAAGGATCATGCGGATCGGCGGAAATGTGCTGCCGATCTTGCGCCGCCTGCGCGCGGTTGCCGCAAGGATATTCGGCTTGATGCAGAGAACTTGTGGCAATCTTGCGCTGCGTCGCAGCACTCCGCGGAATCATCCGGTCCTGCAGGCGTCTCGCCGGACAATGTCCCGGCCGGGGCTTAAAGCCCCAGCACGTCTGCCATGTCGTATTCCCCCGGTCCCTTGTCCTGCCCCCAAAGCGCTGCGCGCAGGGCACCGCGCGCGAAGATGGCGCGGTCGGTCGCCATGTGGCGCAGGACAACCCGCTCGCCCGCCGTGGCGAAGATCACGTCATGCTCGCCGACGATGTCGCCCCCACGGATCGCCGAGAAGCCGATGCTGCCCGAGGCCCGTGCGCCGGTCATCCCCTCGCGCGCGGGCACCCGCAGCGCGTCCAGCGCCGCGCCGCGCCCCTCGGCTGCGGCCTCGCCCAGCATCAGCGCGGTGCCCGAGGGCGCATCGACCTTGTGGCGGTGATGGGCCTCGACGATCTCGATGTCCCAGTCCTGGCCCAGGGCCGCCGCCACGCGACGGGTCAGCCCGACGAGCAGGTTGACGCCCAGGCTCATGTTGCCTGCGCGGATGATCGGCGCATGGCGCGCGGCGGCCCTGATCTGCTGAAGGTCATCCTCGGACAGCCCCGTGGTGCCGATCACATGGACCGCGCGGGCCTGCGCCGCCAGTTCCGCATAAGCGACGGTTGCCGCCGGAGAGGTGAAGTCCAGCACCCCCTGCGCCTGCGCGATCGCCGCCACCGCGTCGTCCGTGACGGGAACGCCCAAGGGCGCGGCCCCCATCGCGGTGCCAAGGTCCTGGCCGATCCACGCATGACCCTCGCGCTCCAGCGCGCCGACCAGCCGGCAGTCAGGCGACTGCAGCACCGCCTGCACCAGCATCCGCCCCATCCGGCCGGATACGCCCGCGACCACGATCCCCGGCCTGTTCTGCGCGTCCATCGCATCCCCCGTGTTTCCGGCGGGTCTAGCCCGTTGCGGGACGGGCCGCGACCCCCTAGATGGGGCGCATGGCTTCCAATCGCTTCAACCATGGTCCCGGCCCGTCGCAGCGCCAGTTGCGGGTGGGCGAACTGATCCGCCGCACCCTCAGCGACGTGCTGCTGCGCGGCGACGTGCATGACCCGGACCTGAACCGCCATTCGATCACGGTGGGCGAGGTGCGGACCTCGCCCGACCTCAAGGTCGCGACGGCCTATGTGCTTCCCTTGGGGGGCCACGGCGCCGAGGAGGCGCTGGCCGCGCTGCGCCGCAACACGCGCGAGCTGCGCCACCTGGTCGCCAAGGACATGACGCTGAAATATGCGCCCGACTTGCGCTTTGTCCTTGACGAGACCTTCGACCGCATGGACGACACCCGCCGCATCTTCGCCGACGAGCGGGTGCGGCGCGATGTCGAGGGCGACGAGGACTGGGACGAGGGCGCCGACCTCGCCCGCGACTCGGGACCCGACGCGGACGATGATTGGTAGGCTCAAGCGCCGGCTGGGGCTGGCGGTCGGCGCGCTGGTTGCGATGACGCTGCCCGCCATGGCCGACATCTGCGAGACGCGCACCTTCGAGGGCACCCGCTATTCCCTCTGCACCGTCACCACCGACCGGCAGGACGGGCTGCGGTTGTGGCTGAACGGGCCGGACGGCAAGGCAGTGGGCGACTTCAACGGGGTGCGCGGGACGCTGGCGCCCGGCGAGGTGCTGGGCTTTGCCATGAACGCGGGGATGTATCATCCCGACTACGCGCCGGTAGGGCTGTTCCGGTCCGACAGCGAGGAAGCGGGCCACATCGTCACCGCCGGGGGCGACGGCAACTTCGGCCTGCTGCCGAACGGGGTCTTCTGCGTCGGCGCCCGGGCGCCTTTCCAAGTGATCGAGAGCCGCCGCTTTGCCCGCGCCCAGCCGCAATGCCGCTTGGCGACGCAATCCGGCCCCCTGCTGGTCATCGACGGAGAGCTGCACCCGCGCTTCCTGCCCCATAGCGACAGCCGCTATATCCGCAACGGCGTGGGCGTCTCGCGCGACATGCAGACGGCCTGGTTCGCGATCTCGGACGCGCCGGTCACCTTCCACCAGTTCGCCCGCTTCTTCCGGGACGAGCTTGGCGCGCGCAACGCGCTGTATTTCGACGGCTCGATCAGCCGGCTCTATGCGCCGGGGCTTCGCCGCGCCGACTGGGGCCGGCGGATGGGACCCATCATCGGCTATGTGGGCGGACCGTAGATGGCGCGGAAAAAGGGACGGGACATCTCGGGCTGGCTGCTGATCGACAAGCCCGCGGGGGTCGGCTCGACCGACGTGGTGTCCCGTGTGCGCTGGGCGCTGGACGCGAAGAAGGCTGGCCACGCAGGAACGCTGGACCCTGACGCGACGGGGCTGCTGGCCGTGGCGCTGGGCGAGGCGACAAAGACCGTGCCCTGGCTGACCGAGGCGCTGAAGGCTTATGACTTCACAGTGACTTGGGGCGCCGAGACCTCGACCGACGACGCCTCGGGCGAGGTGCTGCGCCGGTCCGACGCGCGGCCCTCGGCCGAGGCCATCGAGGTCGCCCTGCCCGCATTCCGCGGCGAGATCCTGCAGGTTCCCCCGGCCGTCTCGGCCGTCAAGGTGGACGGCGCCCGCGCCTATGACCTCGCGCGCGAGGGTGAGGCCTTCACGCTGGCCGCCCGCCCGTTATGGGTCGAGGAACTGATGCTGACCGAGGCACGCACCGATCAGGCCGACCTGCATCTGGTCTGTGGCAAGGGCGGCTATGTCCGCGCCATCGCCCGCGACCTCGGCCGGGCGCTCGGCTGCCTCGGCCATGTGCAGGGCCTGCGCCGGGTCTGGTCGGGGCCCTTCGAGGTGGCGGATGCGATCCCCTTCGACCGGGTGGACCGGGCGGCGCAGGCGGAACTCGATGCCGCGCTGCTGCCGGTCCAGTCGGCGTTGGACCTGCCCGAGATGCGCGCCACCGACCAGGGCGCGGCGCGGCTGCGGAACGGCAATCCGGGGCAGGTGCTCGGCACTGTCGATTACGGCGCAGAGGTCTGGGTCAGCCATGAAGGCCGCGCGGTCGCCATCGGCCGCTACATGGGCGGGGAGGTCCATCCCTCGCGCGTGTTCGTTCAGCCGTGATCGGCGATGCAGCGCCCGCTTCATCGTCGTGATGGGTATTTGAACCAGAAAGAAATCACTTCGCCTTGCGAGCGGGATGCTTCTTTCTGACCCGCCGCTCAGGCGATGGATGCGCCTCGCGTTTCTCGGCCGATGCCGAAGGACAGCACCGCCGCCAGTACCAGCAGGCCCGCGAACAGCCCGATCATCGCGTTGAAGTCGCGCGTCGCCAGCACCGCCATCAGCG
This sequence comes from Paracoccus sp. MC1862, assembly GCF_016617715.1. Taxonomy (NCBI): domain Bacteria; kingdom Pseudomonadati; phylum Pseudomonadota; class Alphaproteobacteria; order Rhodobacterales; family Paracoccaceae; genus Paracoccus; species Paracoccus sp. MC1862. The sequence continues at coordinate 2,637,718 of NZ_CP067225.1, forward strand.
AGGGCGCGGCCAGTCCCCCCAGCCGCGCGACCGCCCCTGCCGTGCCCATGCCGGTGGCCCGCAGGTTGGTCGGATAGATCTCGGGCGTCAGGGCATAAAGCGCCCCCCAGGTGCCCAGCAGCGCGAAGCTCATCAGCATCAGCGCGCCCGCGACGACTGCGCCGGTGGTGGCCGTGACGAACAACAGGCAACCCAGCGCCGAGAGGACAAGGAAGATCCGCAGCGTTTTCTGTCGCCCCCAGTTCTCGACCCCCCAGGCGGCCAGCGCATAGCCCGGCAGTTGCGCCAGCGCGAGGATCACGAGGAAGCCGTAGCCCCGCACGAAGCCGAAGCCTTCCGTCGCGAGCTTGCCCGGCAGCCAGACGAAGACGCCGTAGTAGCTGAGCGAGACGAGGAACCACACCGCCAGAACCGCCACGGTCGTTCGCGCCAGCCCGGCGGTGAAGATCCCCCCTGCTGGGGCGGGGGCGGCTGGCGGCAGGACCAGCCTTGCCTTGGGGGCAAACGCGGGCGCGCCATTTGCCACGCGGATGCGGTTGATGATGGCCCGGGCCTCGGGTTCGCGGTTCCGGCGCAGCAGGTACATGGGCGATTCCGGCACCCAGAGCCGCAGGAAGATGCCGATGCAGGCGGGCAGGGCCGCCACCAGGTAGATCAGCTTCCATGGCGCCGCGACCGCGAAGCTTGCCGCGAACCAGGCGGTCAGCGCGACGACCAGCGTGCCCAGCGCCCAGAAGCCCTCCAGCCAGACCAGCCAGCGGCCGCGGTTCTTCGGCGGCAGGAACTCGGCCATCATGGCATAGTCCACGGGCAGGGTGCCGCCCACCGCCATCCCGGTCAGGAAGCGCAGCGCCAGCAGCCACTGGAAGTCGGGCGAAAAGACCGAGGCCAGCCCGAAGACCGCGTCGCAGGCCACCGTCACGATCAGCACGTTCCGCCGCCCGATCCGGTCCGCCAGCCGCCCGAACAGCGCCGCGCCGACGAACATCCCGAGAAAGAACAGCGTCCCGCTTTGCAGCGCCACCTGCATCTCCAGCCCGAAGCTGGCCGCGATCGAGGGTGCGGCGAAGCCGACCGCCACCACCTGCATGGCGTCGGCCGCCCAGACCAGCCCGAAGATCGCCATCAGGCGACGCTGGAAACGGCCCGCGCCCGCCTCGGCCAGCGCGTCGTCCACCGTGATCCTCATCGCGGTTCCTCCCCTTGCCTCGCCCCTTGCAAAAAGGGGCCGCGCCCTCGCGCGACCCCCGGATGCTTCGCCAGCCACAAGGGCAGTCAGGCGTTGACGCTGTCCTTCAGCGACTTGGCGATGGTGACCTTGACCACCTTGTCGGCGGGCTTGGTCATCATTTCCTGCGTCTGCGGGTTGCGGACCTGACGCTCGGGGCGGGCGCGGCAGGCGACCTTGCCGATGCCGGGCAGCGTCAGCGCACCGCCCTCGGCGACGGTGCGGGCGACCAGCGCGCCCAGCGCGTCCAGCGCGGCGGTGGCGGTCTTCTTGTCGCTGCCCATCTCATCGGCCAGTGCAGCCACCAGCTGCGTCTTGGTCATGGGCTTGGCGGGTGCTGTGGCCATAGGTCCTGTCTCCTCGTGTGTCGCGCGCGTCAGGCGGGCATTTCCGGCGCCAGTTGATCTGGCATGGCCCCTGCTACAGCCGGTTTTTCCCCGCGTTTCAAGCCCTTTTGAAGGGGCCAAGGGGTGCTTTTAAGGCTTGGGCGATGAAAATGGGCATCAGACGCCAAGCTCATGGCCCCGGAAGGGGCAACGGCAGGGGCTGCCAGCCCACCGGCATCGCGCCGGCCCTTGTTGATGCCGTCGGCCCAAGCGATCAGCTTCTTGCGCGGCCAGATCATCGTATAGCAGGTCGGGACGTATTTTCCGTCGGCAACCAACTGGCGGCGGGTGGCCGAGGTGGCGGTCGCCCGCTTGACATGAAGCTCGCCGGTGTTGTTGCGGATGAAGAACGCGCCGCCCGCGCGGGGGACGCCCTGCAGATAGGCAAGCCGCGGGCTGATTTCTGCGGCGATGGGATCATGGAACCAGGACGAGATGAACAGCCCCGCCAGTGCCGGGTTGCATCGGAGCATGTCGGCCACCTGAAGGTAGGTCGCGTGAAAGCCGGCCGGATTGAACCCGGTCAGATGCCGCGAATCCGTATGGAACTCCAGGAACGGTCGCCACATCCCGCCCCAGACATACCGCGCGGGGGCCGTCAGTTGCCTGCACCGGACGGCCGCGGACGCAATCATGCGCGGATCGAGGCGTCCGAAGCGGTCGATGTCCATCGCAGCGCCGGGGATGAAGAAACCGAACACATGGGCAACATCCCGCGCCAGCGAATCTGCCTCATAGTCCGGGAATTCAGCCGGTATCGTCTCGGCCAGCCTGCGGGCAAGATCGGGATAGAGCGCGAGGGCGGATGCCGGCAGGCTCAGCGCGGCAACCGTCTGCGGCAGGTCGAGCGCAAAGCGGGCGATCAGAGCGTTCCGGTAGATGACGGGATCGGTCCCGTCCCCGATCCGGCTCTGGACTTCCTGCTGGATCAAGGCGACTGGCGCCATCATCCCCTTTTGCCGTATCGCCGCCTCCGCCTCGGCAAGCAGTCCCGCGCGTCGCGCCTGATAGTGATCTTCCAGCTGACCACCGGCACGCGTGACGATTTCTTCAAAAATGGCCCGCGTATGCTTGGGGATCTCGAAACTGCTCATTGATGAAAACTCTGCGCTTGCAATCCTGTCATCCCAGTAGCTTGAGAAGCAGACTCCCGTCAGCTTGTATAAAGCGACAGGCGGCGGCGTTCTGGCGCACGGCCCGTGGTCCGCGCAGCGTCCGATTTACAGAAACGCCGTCTCGTGGAAGGACCGCAGCTTGCGGGAATGCAGCCGCTCGATCGGGGTGGCGCGCAGCTTCTCCATCGCGCGGATGCCGATCAGCAGGTGGCTGGAGACCTGCGTGCGGTAGAAATCGGTCGCCATGCCGGGCAGCTTCAACTCGCCATGCAGGGGCTTGTCGCTGACGCACAGAAGCGTGCCGTAGGGCACCCGGAAGCGGAAGCCGTTGGCGGCGATGGTGGCGCTTTCCATGTCCAGCGCGATCGCGCGGCTGAGGCTGAGGCGGTGGACCGGCGTGTCGCGCAATTCCCAGTTGCGGTTGTCGATGGTGGCGACGGTGCCCGTCCGCATGATCCGCTTCAGCTCGAAGCCTTCCAGCTCGGTGATCTCGGCCACGGCCTGTTCCAGCGCCACCTGCACCTCGGCCAGCGTCGGCAGCGGCACCCAGACCGGCAGGTCGTCGTCCAGCACATGGTCCAGCCGCAGGTAGGCGTGGGCCAGCACGTAATCCCCCAGCCGCTGGCTGTTGCGCAGCCCCGCGCAATGGCCGACCATCAGCCAGGCATGGGGGCGCAGGACGGCAATGTGGTCCGTGGCGGTCTTGGCGTTGGAGGGTCCCACGCCGATGTTGACCAGCGTGATCCCCTGCCCGTCCGGCCGCTTGAGGTGATAGGCCGGCATCTGCGGGGTCTTGGCAACGGGCACCGAGGCATCGTCCGGCCGCTCGATCATGTGGTTTCCGGGACCGACGAAGGCCGTGTAGCCCGAGGCGGGGTCCGCCAGCGCCTTGCGGGCAAAAGCCTCGAACTCGTCCACGTAGAACTGGTAGTTGGTGAACAGCACGAAACTCTGGAAGTGATCGGGCGCGGTCGCGGTGTAATGCGCCAGCCGCGCCAGCGAGTAATCCACCCGCTGCGCTGTGAAGGGCGCAAGGTGGCGGGTGCCGTCGGGCAGCTCATCAGCGATCCCGTTCACGATGTTGTCGTTCACGGTGACGAGGTCGGGCACGTCGAAGATGTCGCGCAGGGAATAATCCAGCACGCCTTCCTGCGGGACGTTCAGGTCGCTCTGGGTCGCCACGGCGAAATGGACAGGGATGGGCGTGTCGCTTTCACCGACGGCCACGGGAACTTGGTGGTTGCGGATCAGAAGGCCAATCTGCTGGGTTAGGTAGTCGCGGAACAGGTCCGGCCGGGTGATCGTCGCCGCATAGGTGCCGGGCAGCGTGACATGGCCGAAGGCCAGCCGGGAATCGGCCTGCTCGTGGCTCGAGGTCGTCAGCCGGACCTCGGGATAGAAGGCGCGGAACCTTGCCGCCGGCGGATGCCCCCCCCGCAGCGTGCCTACGAAACGGTCCAGCAGCCAGCCCGTGGCACGGTCGTGAAGCTCGATCAGGCGGGCGACGGCGGCCTGGGGATCGTCAAAATATTCGCGCTCGACCGGCTCGGGCGTCTCGACGGGCAGCAGGCGGGAGAGCTGGTCCATGGGCGGGCTCCTTTAGCCCCGGACAGTGGCAGCGGGTGGTGGCACTGGCAAGACGGCGGCGGCAGCCCTATCTCGGGGGGCATGGACATCTCTATTCTCGATCTCGCGCCGGTGCCCGAGGGCTCGGACACAAAGGCGGCCATCGCCAGCAGCGTGACGCTGGCACGCGCGGCGGAAGCCCAGGGCTACAAGCGGTTCTGGCTGGCCGAGCACCACAACATGCCGGGCATCGCCAGCGCAGCGACAGCCGTGCTGATCGGCCATATCGCCGATCACACCAAGGACATCCGCGTCGGCGCGGGCGGGATCATGCTGCCGAACCACGCGCCGCTGGCGGTGGCCGAGGCCTTCGGGACGCTGGCCACCATCCATGGGCCGCGCATCGACCTCGGCCTTGGCCGCGCGCCCGGCGGCGACGGGGCGGTGATGCACGCGCTGCGGCGGGGCCAGTCCCGCAACGAGGATTTCCCCAACGACGTGGTGGAACTGCTGCATTACCTCGGCCCCGAACGCCCCGGCGTGGCGGTGGCTGCCCATCCCGGGCAGGGGACGAACGTGCCGGTCTGGATTCTCGGCTCGTCGCTTTACGGGGCAAGCCTCGCGGCTGCGCTGGGGCTGCCTTACGCTTTCGCCTCGCATTTCGCGCCCGACGCGCTGGACGACGCGGTAGCGCTTTACCGCGACCGCTTCCAGCCAGGGCCCTGGGGCGACAAACCGCGCTTCATGCTGGCCGCGAACCTGATCGCGGCGGACACGGACGCGGAAGCGCGGCGGCTGCGGACCAGTTCGCAGATCCAGTTCTTCCGGCTGCGGACCGGCAATCCCGGCTTGCTGCCCGCGCCGGTGGATGATCTTGATGCGGTCGTGCCCGCGCAATACCAGTCGATGGTGGACCGGGTGCTGAGCGTCAGCGCCGTCGGCGCCCCCGACACCGTCAAGGCGCAGATCGACGCGATGGTCGCCCGCTACAAGCCGGACGAGCTGATCCTGACCGGCAACATCTGGGACCCGGCGGCGCGCGAAAAATCCTTCGCCATCGGGGCCGAGGTGCTGGGACTCACCCGCGCATGACCTCGCGCCTGGTGGTGCTGGGCCATGGCTATTCGGCCGGCTTCCTGACCCGGCGGCTGGTGCCGCAGGGCTGGACCGTCACCGGCACCACCCGCGACAATGCTTCACGTGTCACGCTGGCAGGCGCCACGCCCCTGCGCTGGCCCGGCGAGGGGGACGCGGTGCGGGCCGAGATCGCCCGCGCCGACGCGATCCTGATCAGCGCCGGGCCGGAGGCCGGGGAATGCCCGGCGCTGCGCGAATTCGGCACAGCCATCGCGGACAGCCGCGCCCGCTGGTTCGGCTATCTCTCCACCACCGGAGTTTATGGCGACCGACAGGGCGGCTGGGTGGACGAGACCTCAGACCTCGCGCCCTCGACCCGCCGGGGCCGCGACCGCGTGGCGGCGGAAGCCGGGTGGCAGGCGCTGGCCGCAGCGCACGGGTTGCCGCTACACATCTTCCGCCTTGCCGGCATCTACGGCCCCGGACGCGGCCCTTTCGAGAAGGTCCGCAACGGCACCGCCCGACGCATCATCAAGCCGGGGCAGGTGTTTTCCCGCATCCATGCCGAGGACATCGCGCAGACCCTCGCGGCCTCGATCGCCCGGCCCTCACCCGGCGCGATTTACAACCTCTGCGACGATGACCCCGCCCCGCCCGAGGATGTGCTGGAACATGCAGCCCATCTGCTGGGCCTGCCCCCGCCGCCCGCCGAGGATTTCACGACCGCCGAGATGACGCCGATGGCTCGCAGCTTCTATGCCGAAAGCAAGCGCGTCTCGAACGCGCGGATCAAGCGCGACCTCGGCATCCGCCTGATCCACCCGGACTATCGCAGCGGGCTGGCCGCGATCCTGGCGGAAGAATCCGTCAGGGCGTGATCCGGCAGCAGCCGTTCTCCATCCGCGAGGCCTGGTCCGCGCCCTCGAACAGCAGCGTGGCCGACAGCCCGAAGGCGCGATCCGACATGCCGTCGCTGCATTGGGCGGGGGTCAGCACCACCGTCAGTCGGCCCTGCGCGTCGCCCGCGATGATGCTGCGGGCGGGCTCGCGCCGGGCGGGGTTGTCCACCACCACGCGGCGCTGCAGGGGGCGCGAGAGTTCGGGCGTCTCGTAGACGATGTTGGCGCCGACCTGCCGCAGCGACCAGAAGGGCTCGGTCCCGAGGCAGTTCAGCGTGGCCGGAATTTCGCCCGGCTTCCAGACATCGGGCCGTTCCTGAAGATAGCGCATGTTGACCCAGCCCGAGCGCTCGAAGGTGTTGACCCGCGCCCAGCCGGACCGTGTCTCGATCACCTCGACCCCCGTTGCGTCATGCGGCAGTTCCGACAGGATCGAGGAGGAGGCGTCCGGCATCGCCCGGATATTAAGCACGTCGTTCGACTTGACCCCCGTCACGTCGTAGAGCGTCGGCAGCATGGACTGCGCGGCGGCGGGACCGGCGAGGGCAAGGGTCAGGGCAAGGGCGGCAAGACGCATCGGGAACCTCGGGGCTTGTCAGACAACGGCCCCGAAAAGATGCCCGATCACCGAGGTCACCGCCATCGCGAATGAACCCCACAGCAACACACGCACGAGAGCAGGGCGGAGAGGCGCACCCCCCGCCCATGCCCCCAGCATGCCCAAAGCGGCCAGCGCGATCAGCGTCACCGCCAGAACCACCGGCACGATCAGCCCCAAGGGTGTCAGCAGCGCCGCGAGATAGGGCACCCCGCCCGCCACGGTGAAGGTCGCGCCCGAGGCCATCGCGGCCTGCATGGGATCCGCCGAAAGCTCCTCGGTCAGACCCAGTTCATCGCGCAGGTGGGCGCCCAGCGCGTCATGCTCGGTCAGCTCGCAGGCGACCAGCCGGGCGGTGTCGGGGGCGAGGCCGCGCGATTCGTAGATCAGGATCAGTTCCTCCAGCTCGATCTCGGGCTGGTGGTGCAGTGCCTGTCGCTCGCGGTGGATGTCGGCGGCCTCGATGTCGGACTGGGAACTGACGCTGACATATTCCCCCGCCGCCATCGACAGCGCGCCCGCGGCCAACCCTGCGCCGCCCGCGATCATCACCGCCTGCGGATCGCCCGAGGCCGTCGCCACGCCCACGACCAGCGAGCCGATCGACACGATCCCGTCATTCGCCCCCAAGACAGCCGCCCGCAGCCAGTTCGAGCGGGTGATGTAATGCGGGTCGTCAGGATGGGCATCGGGGTGGGTGTTGCGGGTCATGGCTGTGTTCCAGTCGCGCAGGCCATGCATGGCCAAGCCGCTCGGCAGTCGAATAGGCGCGGCCGGCGCGGCCCGTCAATCGACGGAGAAGTAATCCTCGTCGATGCGGCGGATAACATAGGTCGCGCTGGTGCGCACCCCCACGCCGTGGTCGATCATCAACCGGGCCAGCCGCGCCCCGTCGATCAGCACGACGCGCTGCTCGATCCCGCGCACATAGCCCCATGCCTCCTTGGTGAAGGAGGAGGTCGTGACGAACACGCCCTTTCGTGCCCTCGCCCCGATCAGCGAGCCGACGAAGCCCTGAAGCGCGGGGCGGCCAATGGCATTCTCGGGCTTGTAGCGCTTGGCCTGGATATAGACAGCGTCGAGGCCCAGCTTGTCCTCGTTGATGATTCCATCAATGCCGCCGTCGCCGGACTTGCCGATGGCACGACCCATCTCCGCCCGACCGCTGCCATAGCCCATGGCGATCAACAGGTCGACGATGACCTGCTCGAAACGGGCAGGCGTGACAGCGAGGAGTTGTTCCAGCAGTTCCTCGGCCAACGCGTCCTGCAGGGCGGCATGGGCCGAGTCGATCAGTTCCTGCGGGGTCTCGGTCGTGTCCTGTGGTTCGGAAGCACCGAACACGGGCACTTCTGGCGCTTCCTTTGATCGTCCTGCCAAGTATGTCAGCCATTCCAGAAAGTCCGGGTAGGTTCTGAGCGTGTTCTTGTCGATCTTGGTCGGATTGCTGTCCAGCAGCGCCTTTCCCGCAGGAGTGATCCGGTAATGGCCCCGTTTGATGGGTTCCACTAGGCCGGCGTGCATCATGTAGTTCCGCGCCCAATGAGCACGGTTCGACATATAGCTCTGAGTTCCACTGGGAAGCAGCATTTCCATCTGGGTGTCGGAAAGCAAAAACTGTTTCTGCAGTCCGGGAAGGGAGTCGGCGATCGACTGCTTTCCCTCGCCGATCATGCGAAGAATTGGCAACATTAACTCTTCGTATTTTGGCAGCCCCTCTCCCCTCACGCCCGCCGCCCCAGCGCGGCGACCCCCAGCACCTCCAGCACCTTTGCCTCGATCTGGGGCGCCTCCATGGCAGCCGCGCGATACATCGCCTCGGGACTGGCGTGGTCGATGAAGGTGTCGGGCAGGACCATGCTGCGGAAGCGGAAGCCGCGGTCGAAGACGCCTTCTTCCGCCAACAGTTGGGCCACATGGCTGCCGAAGCCGCCGATGGCGCCCTCCTCGATGGTGATCAGCGCCTCGTGTTCGCGCACCAGCCGCAGGATCAGGTCGCGGTCCAGCGGCTTGGCGAAGCGGGCGTCCGCCACGGTGGGGGCGAGGCCGCGTGCCATAAGCGATTCGCGGGCGCGCAGGACCTCGGAGAGCCTCGTGCCGAAGGACAGGATGGCGACGCGGGCGCCTTCCGCCACGATGCGGCCGCGGCCGATTTCCAGCGGCTCGGGGCGCTCGGGCAGTTCGACGCCGGTGCCCTCGCCGCGCGGGAAGCGGAAGGCCGAGGGGCGGTCGTCCAGCGCGACAGCGGTGGCGACCATGCGGACCAGTTCGGCCTCATCGGCGGCGGCCATGACGACGAAGCCGGGCAGGTTCGCAAGGAAGCCTACGTCATAGGCACCCGCATGGGTCGCGCCATCGGCGCCGACCAGCCCGGCGCGGTCGATGGCGAAGCGCACGGGCAGGCGCTGGATCGCCACGTCATGGACAACTTGGTCATAGCCGCGCTGCAGGAAGGTCGAATAGATCGCGCAGAAGGGCCGCATCCCCCCCGCCGCAAGCCCGGCCGAGAAGGTCACGGCGTGCTGTTCCGCGATCCCCACGTCGAAGCAGCGGCGGGGGAAGCGGTCGGCAAACAGGTTCAGTCCCGTCCCGTCCGGCATGGCGGCGGTGATCGCCACGATGCGGTCGTCCCGCTCGGCCTGGGCGATCAGGGACTTGGCGAAGACGCTGGTATAGCTGGGGGCGTTGGACTTGGCCTTGGCCTGCTCGCCCGTGATGACGTCGAACTTGGCGCGGGCATGGCCGCGGTCGGCGGCGTTCTCGGCCGGGGCGTAGCCTTTCCCCTTCTTCGTCACCGCATGGATCAACACCGGCCCGTCCGCCCGCGCCTTGACCGTCCTGAGCAGCGGCAGAAGCTGGTCGAGGTCGTGGCCGTCCACCGGGCCGACGTAAGAGAAGCCCAGTTCCTCGAACAGGGTGCCGCCGATGGTGATGCCCTTCAGCATCTCCTTGGCGCGGCGGGCGCCCTCCTGCATGGGCGGCGGCAGCAGGCTGACCGCCCCTTTGGCGGCGGCCTTCAGTTCCTGGAACGGCCCTTGGGTGTAAAGCCGGGTCAGGTAGCTAGACATCGCCCCGGTCGGCGGGGCGATCGACATCTCGTTGTCGTTCAGGATCACGAACAGACGGGTGCCCATGTGGCCCGCGTTGTTCATCGCCTCGAAGGCCATGCCGCCGCTCATGGCGCCGTCCCCGATCACGGCGATGGCGTCGCCCGGATCGCCGCCGAGGTCACGCGCCGCGGCAAAGCCCAGCGCCGCGCTGATCGAGGTCGAGGAATGGCCCGCCCCGAAGGGGTCATGCGGGCTTTCCGACCGCTTGGTGAAGCCCGACAGCCCTCCTTCCATCCGCAGGCTGCGGATGCGGTCGCGCCGGCCGGTCAGGATCTTGTGGGGATAGCACTGGTGGCCCACGTCCCAGACGATCTTGTCGCGCGGGCTGTCCCAGACCGCGTGCAGCGCCACGGTCAGTTCGACCACGCCAAGCCCCGCGCCCAGATGGCCGCCAGTCACGCTGACGGCGCTGATCGTTTCCGCTCGCAACTCGTCGGCCAGCTGGTGCAGCTGGCGGTCGCTCAGCGCCTTGAGGTCGGCGGGAGAGGCGACGCGGTCGAGGATCGGGGTTGCGGGACGCGAGGTCGTGTCGGTCATGGGCTGGCCCCTTCCGGGCGGGCGGACCCCCCGGAGGCGGTCGGTCTCAGGTCTTGCGGTGGATAACGAAACGCGCCAGCGCCCGCAAGTTTCCGGCCCTGTCGCCATAGGAGTCGAGCGCGGCCTCGGCCCGCACTACCATTTGGGTCGCCCGCGCCCGCGCTTCCTCCAGCCCCAGCAGGGAAACAAAGGTGGCCTTGCCCGCCGCCTGATCCTTGCCGGTGCGCTTGCCGGTCTGTTCCACGCTGGCGGTCACGTCCAGAATGTCGTCGGCGATCTGGAAGGCCAGCCCGAGGTAGTGGGCATAGTCCTGCAAAGGCGCGGGATCGGTGCCGCCGATGATCGCCCCGGCCGACGCGGCAAAGCGGATCAGCGCGCCGGTCTTGGCGTGCTGCAGCGCCTCTATGGCGGGCAGGTCCAGCGGAGTGCCCGCCGTCTCGGCCGCGATGTCCTGCGCCTGTCCCCAGACCATGCCCCGCGCGCCTGAGGCCTCGGCCAGCCGCGCCACCAGCGCAATGCGCGCCTCGGCCGGGCCGATCACCGGGTCGGAGAGCATTGCGAAGGCCTGCGTCTGCAGCGCGTCGCCGGCAAGGATCGCCGTCGCCTCGATCCAGCGGACGTGGCAGGTGGGCTGGCCCCGGCGCAGGTCGTCGTCATCCATCGCCGGCAGGTCGTCGTGGATCAGGCTGTAGGCGTGCAGCAGTTCCACCGCCACGGCGACCGGCATGGCGCTGAGGTCCTCGACGCCGAACAGCCGCGCCGATTCCAGCACCAGGAAGGCGCGGATGCGCTTGCCGCCATTGGTGGCATAACGCATCGCGTCGGTCAGGTCGCCCGACGGCAGGTCCGCCAGCGCAGCCTCGATGGCGCTCGCTGTGGCGCGCTGCGCCTCCTCCAGCCTTTGGTGCATCCTTACAGCCCTTCGACCGGGGCGGTCCCGCTGGGCTCTCCATTGGCGGCAAGCATGATCTTCTCGACCCGCTCCTCGGCCTGGCGCAACCGGCGCTCGCAATGGGCACGCAGCTTTGCGCCGCGTTCGTAAAGGGCGATGGACTGTTCCAGCGTCGCCTCGCCATGTTCCAGCTTGCCGACGACCGATTCGAGTTCCTTCATCGCGTCCTCGAAGGACATCTGGTCGATTTCGGCATCGGTCATGGGCCGGTTCCTTCAAGCGCGGTGACATGGGCGCGGGCGGATCGGCCCAGCGCGGCCAGATCATAGCCCCCTTCCAGGACCGAGACCACCGGGGCCGCGCCTGCCGCGTCGCAGATCATGCGGGTGATCGCGGCAAAGTCATCGTCCTCCCATTCGAGCGCGGCGAGGGGGTCGGCCGCATGGGCGTCGAAGCCCGCCGAGATGATGACAAGCTGCGGCGCATGGGCCTGCAGGCGATCCATGATCTGCCGCCATGCGGCCCGCGCCTGCGCTCCGCCCGAGCCGGGCGGCAGCGGGACATTCATCACCTGCCCATGCGCGCCGGTCTCGCTTGCGCGCCCGGTGCCGGGATAAAGCGGCATCTGGTGGGTCGAGGCGAAGAAGGCGCGGGATTCGTCCCACAGCAGGTCCTGCGTGCCATTGCCGTGGTGAACGTCGAAGTCCAGCACCGCTACCCGGTCCAGCCCGTGATGATCCAGCGCGCGCATCGCCGCGATGGCGGCGGTGCCGAGCAGGCAGAAGCCCATCGGCGTCTCGCGTTCCGCATGATGCCCCGGCGGGCGCATGGCGACGAAGGCGCGGCTGTCCTCTCCGCCAAGCACCGCATCCACCGCCGCGCAGGCCGCGCCGACGGCCCGCATCGCGGCCTCCATGCTGCCCGGCGACAGCCAGGTGTCCGGGTCCAGCGCCACCTGTCCCTGCGCCGGCACCGCGGCCTTCAGCCGGGCAAGGTAGCGCTCGGGGTGGCAGCGCAGCATGTCGGCCTCAGCGGCCAGCGGCGCCTCGCGGCGATCGAGCTTCAGATCCGCCAGCCCGTCCAGCACCGCCTTGTGGCGGGCGACCTGCTCTGGGTGGCCGGACGGGGTGAGGTGCCGTTCGGAGGCAGAATGCGTGTAGAGGATCGTCATGCCCGCAAGCTAATGGCAACCGCTGCAGAAGCGCAATCGCAAGCATTACAGTCCGGCGCCGCGCCTGCTGCACGGTTGCATGGGTATTTGGACCAGAAAGATGTCACTCGTGCGGGCCAAAGAAGAAGACTTCTTTCTGGTCCAAATACCCATGCGGCGCTTCAGCCGGGAATATCTGCTCCAATCGGTGCGCGGCTCAGGCGGCGAGGCGGGCGCCGTCGTGGCCGGTGATCGTCACCTCGACCAGTGCGCCCTCGGGCAGGTCATGGGCAAAGGAAACCTCGGTAAACTGCTCGGTGCGGCCGATGCGAGGTCCCTCGGTCAGAACACGGTGAGACCGACCGACCTGTGCCTGTAGGTGCGCGGCCAGCGCAGCCTTGCCCACGGCGCGCAGGCGCGCGGCGCGGTCCTTGATCGCAGGGCCGGGCACGCGCGGCATCCGCGCGGCCGGGGTGCCCGTGCGCGCGCTGTAGGGGAAGACGTGCAGGAAGGTCAGGCCGCAGTCCTGCACCAGCTTCACCGAGTTCTCGAAATGCGCCTCGGATTCGGTGGGAAAGCCCGCAATGATGTCGGCGCCGAAGACGATGCCGGGACGCATGCGGCGGGCTTCCTCGCAGAAGGCGATGGCATCATCGCGCCTGTGGCGGCGCTTCATGCGCTTGAGGATCAGGTCGTCGCCATGCTGAAGGGACAGATGCAGATGCGGCATCAGGCGCGGCTCGGTGGCGATCGCCTCCATCAGCTCGGGGTCGGCCTCGATCGAATCGATGGAACTGATCCGCAGGCGTGGCAGGTCGGGCACCATCCGCAGGATGCGCCGCACGAGGTTGCCCAGCCGGGGCTGGCCCGGCAGGTCAGCGCCCCAGCTTGTCAGGTCCACGCCAGTCAGCACGACCTCGTTGAAGCCGCGGTCGCGCAACCGTTTGATCTGGTCCACGACCACGCCCGCCGGGACAGACCGAGAGTTTCCCCGGCCATAGGGGATGATGCAGAAGGTGCAGCGGTGGTCGCAGCCGTTCTGGACCTGCACATAGGCCCGGTGGCGGCCGAAGCCGTCGATCAGGTGGCCCGCCGTTTCCCGCACCGACATGATGTCGTCTACCATCACCCGCTCGGTGCCATAGTCGGGCGCGGCGAGGCTGGCCCAGGTCGCGGGCTGCATCTTCTCGTGGTTGCCTATGACGCGGGCGACCTCGGGCATGGCGGCGAAGGTGTCGGGTTCCGTTTGCGCCGCGCAGCCGGTGACGATGATTGGCGCGCCGGGGTTTTCTCGCGACAGGCGGCGGATTTCCTGGCGGGCCTTGCGGACGGCCTCGGCGGTGACGGCGCAGGTGTTGACGATCACCGCGCCGTTCAGGCCGGCCTCGCGGGCCATCTCGGCCATCGCCTCGGATTCATAGGCGTTCAGCCGGCAGCCCAGCGTGGCGAAGATCGGGGGAGCGGTCATGTCGCGGCCAGCCATTCGGGCGACAGGACACCCTCGAAGACCCGCGCCACCGGTCCGGTCATCCACACCCCGTCCTCGCGCCAGTCCACGACCAGCGTGCCGCCGTCGAGGTCCAGCACCACCCGCCGCCCCGTCAGCCCGCGCCGATGCGCCGCGACCGCCGTGGCGCAGGCCCCCGACCCGCAGGCGAGCGTCACGCCGGCGCCGCGTTCCCAGACCCGCATCCGCAGGCGGTCGGGGGCGGTCAGCGAGGCGAACTCGACATTCGTGCGCTCGGGGAACAGTGCATCATGCTCGATCCGGGGGCCGATCGCGGTCAGGTCCACCGCCTCGGCATCGGGGACGAAGAAGACGCAATGCGGATTGCCCATGCCGACCGCCGCGGGGCCGCCGTCCAGCGGGAGCCGCTCGGTGTCCATCTCGCGCGCCAGCGGCACCTCGTCCCAGGCAAGCTGGGGATGACCCATGTTGACATGGACCTGGCCGTCCCGACGTTCCGCTTCCAGCATCCCGCGCAGCGTGGAAAAGCGCACCCGGTCCCGCCCCGGATCACGCATCATCAGGTCGGCCACGCAGCGCGAGGCGTTGCCGCAGGCCCCGGCCCCGGACCCGTCGGCGTTCCAGAACTCCAGCCGGTAGTCCGCCGCATCGTCGGGGCAGATCTCGGCCAGCTGGTCGAAGCCCACGCCCCGGTTGCGGTCCCCCAGCGCCCGCGCCAGCGCAGGCGTCACCCGCCGCTGCGGGGCGCCGCGCGAGTCGATGATGACGAAGTCGTTGCCCGCCCCGTGCATCTTGACGAAGCCGAGGCCGCCCGGGTTTTCCTGTTCCATCGCGGCGATATACGCGCACATCCGCGATTGTGCCAGATGCGCAGCGATTTGGCCTTGACCCCCGCCAAACGCATCCGTAAGGAAACGCCCTGTGTTGGGCCCATAGCTCAGTTGGTAGAGCAACTGACTTTTAATCAGTGGGTCACAGGTTCGAATCCTGTTGGGCTCACCACTGAACTTTCTGAAATCGTTGGAAATAATCGGCTCGCCTTAAGGTGGCCTGTCCGACGTCCGAGAGCGTCCGAATTTGGACGTCGGACGCGGGGTCCCGCGGACTGCCTTGATTTTCGAATCCTGTTGGGCTCACCACTGAAATCCCCTGCGACATCGACGTGCGCCAGCCTTCCGGCACCATCCGGGGCGGCTTGCGCTTTTGTGAGTCCGTTTGTCCGGGACAGGTGATTGACGCCCCGGAACTGTCCCTGTAGCTCGGCGTCAAAGCAGTTTCTGGCAGGCTGAGGCCGTTTTCCGACCTTGCGGATACGCAAGGGGCGGGCATAGTCCGGCCCGGAGGTGCGCATCGTGCCTGCCCGGTGGCATCCCCGCGATGGCCTTCGGAAAGCGCTTGCGGCGGGACCGTTTCCCTGCGCCGCGCCCAGAACCCGGCCCGCGAGGTCGATCAAATCGCGCGGCGCTGCAAGCCGCAACCGGACGAAGAAAGGCAAGCCGCCGACGAATGCTCGCCCAGAACCTCCTTCTCCTGCTTGCGGTGCTGCCCTTCGCGGGCGCGATCCTGGCCGTCACCATGCCCGTCACCGCCCGCAACGCCGAGGTGGTGCTGGCGGGCGGCGTGATGATCGCGGGGCTGCTGGCGCTGTTCGCGGTCATGGGGGATGTGGCCGATGCGCAGGCTGTGGCCCGCAGCATCGAATGGGCGCCCTCGCTGGGGCTTGACCTGACGCTGCGGCTGGACGGCTTTTCCTGGCTGATGCTGCTTCTGGTCTACGGCATCGGGCTGCTGGTCGTCATCTACGCCCGCTACTACCTGTCGCCCTCGGACCCGGTGCCGCGGTTCTACGGCTTCCTGCTGGCTTTCGCGGGGTCGATGGTGGGGATGCTGATTTCCGGCAACATCATCCTGATGGTGGTGTTCTGGGAACTGACCAGCCTCTTTTCCTTCCTGCTGATCGGCTACTGGAACCACAATGCCGCCGCCCGCGACGGGGCGAGGACGGCGCTGATCGTGACCGGCGGGGGCGGCCTCTGCCTGCTGATGGCGATGATCCTGCTGGGTCATGCCGCCGGCAGCTACCACCTGGACGACGTGCTGGCCGCGGGCGACCGGGTGCGCGAGCATCCCTGGTATCTGTGGATCTTGGGGCTGTTCCTGATCGGGGCCTTCACCAAGTCGGCGCAGTTTCCGTTCCATTTCTGGCTTCCGAACGCGATGGCGGCGCCGACGCCGGTTTCGGCCTATCTGCATTCCGCGACAATGGTGAAGGCGGGGGTGTTCATCCTTGTCCGCTTCTCGCCCGTGCTGGGCGGCACCGATGCCTGGTTCTGGATCGTCGCGGGCACCGGGATGCTGACCTTGCTGCTGGGCGCGGTGATCGCACTGTGGCGCAACGACCTGAAGGGGCTGCTGGCCTATTCGACGATCAGTCACCTCGGGCTGATCACCGCGCTGTGCGGCATGGGCAGCGGCGGCGCGATCGTGGCCGCGATCTTCCACATCATGAACCACGCGGTCTTCAAGGCCTCGCTGTTCATGGCCGCGGGCATCATCGACCACGAGACCGGCACCCGCGACATGCGCCGCCTCAGCGGGCTGCGCCATTCGATGCCGCGCACCGCGGCGCTGGCCATCGTCGCCGCCGCCGCGATGGGGGGCGTGCCGCTGCTGAACGGCTTTCTGTCGAAGGAGATGTTCTTCGCCGAGGCCGCCGACTGGCACAACGGCACATGGCTGGACGCGGCCCTGCCCTATATCGCCACCATCGCCAGCACCTTCAGCGTGGCCTATTCGCTGCGCTTCATCGTCACCGTCTTCTTCGGTCCCCCAGCCACCGACCTGCCGAAGGAACCGCACGAGCCGCCGGCCTGGATGCGCCGCCCGGTCGAGTTCCTGGTCGCCATCGTCCTGCTGGTGGGCCTGTGGCCCGCAGCCCTGATCGGCGGTCCGCTGCACGCGGGCGTGCTGGCGGTGCTGGGCGAGAACGCGCCCTATTACAGCCTGTCACTGTGGCACGGCTTCAACGTCGCCCTGACAATGAGCATCGTTGCCCTGGTGGCGGGCACGATCCTGTATTTCCTGATGGCGCGGCGTCTGTCCGAGGCGAACGAGGCCCCGGCCTTCCTGTCGCTGGTCCGCGGCCAGCAGGTCTTCGACCGCCTGATGCTGGTGCTGACCCGCAAGTGGCCCGCCTGGGCCTATCGCCGGGTCGGCAGCCCGCGCCTGCAGGTGCAGTTGCGGCTGCTGGTGCTGCTCAGCCTCGGGGCGACGGCGGCGACGCTGTGGGGCGCTGCGCGGCTGGTGCCCGAAGGATTGCTGCAGAACTTCGACGCGACCTTCGCGCTGCTGTGGATGGGGGGGATCGCCTGTGCCATCGGGGCGGCGATCCAGGCCAAGTATCACCGCTTTGCCGCGCTGGCGCTGCTGGGCAGCGCGGGGCTGGTGACGGCCGTGACCTTTGCCTGGTTCTCGGCCCCCGACCTCGCGGTGACGCAGCTCCTGGTCGAGATCATGACAACCGTGCTGCTGCTGCTGGGGCTGCGCTGGCTGCCCAAGCGGATGAAGCTGATCGAGGGCGACGACCGCTTCACCGCCCGCAGGCGGCGGGGCATCGACTTCGTGGTGGCGACCGTCTGCGGCGCGGGCGTCGCGGCCATCGCCTTTGCGGTGATGACCACGCCCGCCGGGCTGACCATCGGCGACTGGTTCCGCCGCAATTCCTATGCCGAGGGTGGCGGGACGAACGCCGTCAACGTGATCCTGGTGGACTTCCGCGCCTTTGACACCCTGGGCGAGATCACCGTGCTGGGGATCGTGGCGCTGACCTGCTACGCGCTGCTGCGCCGTTTCCGCCCGGCGCCGGAAAGCGTGGCGCTGCCCTCGCAGCAGACCTTCAACGAACTGCCCCCCCTCGACCCCGAGCGCGAGCGCGAGGCGGAACGCGAGCCCACGCGGCACGACGTGATGATGATGATCCCCTCGGTCATCATGCAGTGGATGTTCCCGCTGACCGTGGCGCTGTCGATGTATCTGTTCCTGCGCGGCCATGACCTGCCGGGCGGCGGCTTCGCGGGCGGCGTCGCCTTCGCCATCGGGCTGCTGCTGCAATACCTGGCAAGGGACGTGCGCTGGGTGGAAAGCCGCATCACCATCCTGCCGGTGCGCTGGATCGGGCTGGGGCTGGTGATCGCGGTGGCGACCGGCATGGGCTCGTTCCTGTTCGGCTATCCGTTCCTGACGGCCCATGCCCAGTATGTCACCCTGCCGGTGATCGGGCAGGTGCCGGCGGCGACGGCGCTGGTCTTCGACCTCGGCGTCTTCGCCACGGTGGTGGGGGCGGCCGTGCTGATCCAGATCGCCATCGCCCACCAGTCGCTGCGCTCGTCCCGCCTGCGGGCGCGCGAGACCGCAGCCGACGCCGACCCGAAGGAGGAGCAGGAAAACCGCCACGAGGAACAGGAACAACAGCGGGAGGGCGTGTGATGGAACTGACCTTGTCCCTTGGCATCGGCGTGCTGGTCGCATCCGGCGTCTGGCTGACCCTGCGGCCGCGCACCTTCCAGGTCATCGTCGGCCTCTGCCTGCTGTCCTATGGCGTCAACCTGTTCATCTTCGCCATGGGCCGGCTGGTCACAGGGGCTGCCCCGATCATGCCCAAGGGCGGCTTCGTCAACCCCGACGCCTATGCCGATCCGGTGCCGCAGGCCCTGGTGCTGACCGCCATCGTCATCAGCTTCGCCACCACCGCCCTGTTCCTTGTCGTCATCATGGCCTCGCGCGGCTTGACCGGCACCGACCACGTCGACGGGAAGGAGCGCGGCCAGTGATCTCTCCGGCCCATATCGTCGTCCTGCCGATCCTGATCCCGCTGCTCGCGGGGGCGATCATGCTGATGTATGACGAACGCCAGCGGCGGCTGAAGCTGGGGATCGGCATCCTGTCCTGCGTGCTGCAGCTGGCCGTCGCCATCGCGCTGGTGGACCGCGCCGGCGGCTCGGCCGACATGGGACGCAACATGGTCACCCTGTATCTGCTGGGCGACTGGCCCTCGCCCTTCGGCATCGTGCTGGTGCTGGACCGGCTGGCGGCGGTCATGCTGTTGCTCGGCTCCATCATCGCCCTGCCGGCGCTGCTTTATGCGGGCGCGGGATGGCACCGGAACGGGCAGCATTTCTCGCCCCTGTTCCAGTTCCTGCTGATGGGGGTCAACGGGTCGTTCCTGACCGGCGACCTGTTCAACCTGTTCGTCTTCTTCGAGGTGATGCTGGCGGCCTCCTACGGGCTGCTGCTTCACGGCACGGGCCGCGTCCGGGTGGCGGCGGGGCTGCATTACATCGCCGTCAACCTCGTCGCGGCGATGCTGTTCCTGCTGGGCGTCTCGCTGATCTACGGGGCCACCGGCACGCTGAACATGGCCGATCTCGCGTCCCGCATCCCGCGGCTGTCCGAGGCCGACCGCCCCATGGTCCATGCGGCGGCGGCGCTGCTGTCGGGCGCCTTCCTTGTCAAGGCGGCGATGTGGCCGCTGTGCTTCTGGCTGCCCAATGCCTACGGCGCGGCCTCGCCCCCGGTCGCGGCGATCTTCTCGCTGCTGACAAAGGTCGGGGCCTATGTGGTGATCCGCCTCGGCCTGCTGCTGTTCGGCGCGGGGGCAGGCGAATCTGCGGGCTTCGGCGCCAACGTGCTGGCGGCGGGCGGCATGGCCACCATGATCTTCGGCGCGCTGGGGGTGCTGCAGGCGCAGGATCTGGGCAGGATGACCGGCAACCTGGTGCTGGTGTCCTCGGGGACGCTGCTGGCGGTCGTCGGGCTGGCGCAGATCTACGACGACGCGCCGATGCTGACGGCGGCGCTTTACTACATGATCGCCTCGACCATCGCCATCGCGGCGCTGTTCCTGCTGGCCGAACCCATCGGCCGCAAGGAAGGCGGCATCGCCGGGCTTCTGGCGATCACCGCCGAGGCTTATGCCGATCCCGAGGAAGAGATCGACGAGCCCACCGACGAGGGCCGGGCCATCCCCGGCGCCACCGCGCTGCTGGGCGTGGCCTTCCTTGCCTGTGTGCTGGTGGTGGCGGGGCTGCCGCCGCTTGCGGGCTTTCTCGGCAAGTTCGGGATGCTGTCGGGCGCGGTCGAGCGCGCCAAGGTCCTGCCCGGCATGTGGGGCCACTGGGCCTTCGTGGTCCTGCTGATCGTCACCGGCTTCTGCGCGCTGGTGGCGATGGTCCGCTGGGGCATCCAGAGCCTCTGGGCCAACACCGAGGAACCGCCGCTGCCGATGCTTGAGATCGTGCCGATCCTGATGCTGGTGGCGACGGTCGTGCTTCTGTCGATCCGGGCGGAACCGGCATTGCGCTATCTCGACCGCACCGCCGACGCGCTGACCCAGAACCAAGTCTATATCGGGGGGGTGCTGACCGCACCGCCGGTGGGGTCTGACGATCCATGACCCTGTTCCCCCATCCCATCGTCACCGTCGTCCTGACCATCCTGTGGATGGTGCTGACCAGCTTCACCCCGGGACAGTTTGTGCTGGGCGTGATCGCGGGCATCCTCGGCGGGCTCGCCTATCGCCGCCTCACGCCCGAGCGGATCATGGTCCGCCGGCCCCGCCAGATCATCCGGCTGTTCTTCCGCGTGGGCGGCGACATCATCCGCTCGAACATCGCGGTGGCGGGGCTGATCCTGACGCAGGGACGGGGCGGCCGGCGCCGCGCCGGCTTTGTCCCCATCCCGCTGGACATGACCAGCCCGAACGGGCTTGCGGTGCTGGCGATCATCGTGACCGCGACGCCCGGCACCGCCTGGATCGAATACGAACCGCGCAACGGCCTGCTGCTGCTGCATGTCTTCGACCTTCTGGACGAGGATGACTGGGTCCATACCATCAAGTCCCGCTACGAGTCCCTGCTGATGGAGATCTTCGAATGAGCGCAACGATCCTGTCCGTCGTCCTCACCTTTTCCCAGATCTGCCTGGTGATCTCGGTGGTGCTTTCGGTGCTGCGGGCGCTGCGCGGCCCGCGGGCGCAGGACCGGGTGCTGGGGCTGGACACCATGTACATGTGCGCCATGCTGCTGCTGGTCGTCACCGGGATGCAGCAGGGCACCATCTACCAGTTCGAGGCCGCGCTGGTCATCGGCACCCTGGGCTTCGTCGCCACCGCCGCCATGGCCAAGTTCCTGATGCGGGGCGAGGTGATCGAATGAGCCATCTGGACCAGATCCCTCCTGTCATTGCCTTCCTGATCTCGGGCTTCGTTCTTCTGGGCACGATCCTGACGCTTCTGGGCACCATCGGGCTGATCCGGCTGGGCAGCTTCTACGAACGGCTGCACGCCCCGACCCTGGGGACAAGCTGGGGCGCGGCGGGCATCCTGATCGGCTCGATGCTGATGTTTTCCACCATCGGCTCGCGCTGGGTGATCCACGAGATCTTCCTGGGCTGTCTCATCATGCTGACGATGCCGGTGACGCTGATGGTGCTGGGCCGCGCAGCCCTGCACCGCGACCGCGCCGAGGGCCGCCCCCCGCGCGGCACCGAAGGCCCGCAGGAGCCGCTGAAGTAGAAACGCCGTCCGGCGCAAGAGCGGCGGGATGAGCAGTGGCCCCGCAACCGCGCAGGCTCATGCCGCCCTTCTTTCCCCGGACGCGGCCGGAAAGCGGCAGGCGCTGCCAGCCGCAGATGACCTCGTGCCCGGTATGCCGGCTTCCCCACGCGCCGCGGCCACCTGAGCGGAAGACGGTCGCCCGCTGCAGGCGAAGGACCCTTTCTTGCGGGATCGACGCGTGACTGCGGCGGAACTCTGGACTATGACCCGGTCCGACACCCGCGCGAGCCCGCGTCTTTCCCGGCGGGCCCGCCCCGGACGGCAGCCGCAGGAAGGACGACCTCCATGGACTTTGACCGCAAGATCAAGATCGCGCCCTCGATCCTGTCGGCCGATTTCGCCGATTTCGGCCGCGAGATCCGCGCGGTCGAGGATCAGGGCGCCGACTGGGTGCATGTGGACGTGATGGATGGGCATTTCGTCCCCAACATCACCTTCGGCCCCCCCGCCGTCGCGGCCTTCCGCAAGCATGTCACCACGGTCATGGACGTCCACCTGATGATCGCGCCCGTGGACCCCTTTATCGACGCCTTTGCGAAGGCGGGCGCCGACATCATCACCGCCCATGTCGAGGCGGGGCCGCATATCCACCGCACCCTGCAGGCGATCCGGGGCGCGGGGACCAAGGCAGGCGTGGCGCTGAACCCCGGCACCCCGGCCGAAGCGGTCGAGCATCTGCTGGACCTTGCCGACCTGATCTGCGTGATGACGGTGAACCCCGGCTTCGGCGGGCAGAAGTTCATCGACATGACCGAAAAGGTCCGCCGCCTGCGCGCGATGATCGGCGACCGTCCCGTGCATGTCGAGATCGACGGCGGCGTCGATCCGGCCACCGCCCCGCGGCTGGCCGAGGCAGGGGCGGATGTGCTGGTGGCGGGCTCGGCGGTGTTCCGGGGCGGCTCGGTGTCGAACAGCGCCCCTTACGGCGAGAACATCCGCGCCATCCGCGCCGCGGCCGAGGCGGCGCTGGCCTGACGCCCGGCCCGGTTGCCCCGCCCTTGCGCGGCGTGTCACATCCGGGGCGATGACGCTGACGCTTCGCATCGCGGCCCTGGTCCTCGTCGTCCAGCTTGCGCTGGTCGGCGGGCTGGGCGCATTGCTTGCGGCCAATGCCCGGCAGGCGGTCGCGGCCGAGATCGAGGCCTCGACGCGCGCGGCGCGCGAGCTTGTCGTCACCACCATCGCCACGCTGATCGGCGCGGTGCCGCCGGGGCAACTGACCGCCGCGCTGGCCGACCGGCTGGTGCAGCCCCGCCACGCGCGGATCATGATCTATGACCTGGCGACGGGCCGCACCCTGATCCCCGCTGCCCACGCGACCCAGGACGAGCCCGCCCCGGAATGGTTCGTGCGCCTGCTCGCCCCCCGCACCCGGTCTACCCAACTTCCGGTGATCGAGAACTTCCACCTGCGCGGGCATGTCGTCATCTCGGAGGATGCCGGGGCCGAGATCGCCGAGGTGTGGGAGGATGCCCGCACCCTTGCCCTGCTGCTGGCGCTGGCGGGGCTGGCGCAACTGGCGCTGACCCCGGTGATCCTGCGCGGGGGCCTCAGGCCGCTCGCGCGCGTCTCGGCGGTGCTGAACCGGCTGGCGCATGGCGACACGGGGGCACGCATCGGCGGGGTGGGCACCCCCGACCTCAAGCCGCTGGCGGGCGACGTGGACCGGCTGGGCGCGGCGCTGGCGGCGGCGCAGGCGGACCGGGCGCGGCTGTCGCGGCAGGTGGTCGAGCGGGGCGACCAGGAACGCAAGGCCGTCGCCCGCGACCTGCATGACGAATACGGCCCCTGCCTTTTCGCCCTGCGGGTCGAGGCGGCGGCGATCCGCGACGCCACCACCGACCCCGGCCTGCGCGACCGGGCGGGCAACATCCTCGCCATCGCCGACCAGATCGGCCATGTGAACAGGGCGCTGTTGTCGGGACTTCGGCCGATGGCGGTGGGGCAACTGCCGCTGGCCACGGTCCTGTCCGACATGTTCGAGGATCTCGCCCAGCGCCACGAGGGCATCGTCTGGTCGCTCGACCTCGCCCCCGACCTGCCCGAGCCCGACGAGGCCGTGGCGCTGACGATCTACCGCATCCTGCAGGAAGGCACGACCAACGCCCTGCGCCACGCGGGCGCAAGCCGGGTCACGGCAAGCGTCTCGCACGGGGCGGATGGCTGGCAGGTCGGCCTGTCCGACAACGGGCGCGGGCGGGGCGGGGCCGCCGAAGGCAACGGCCTGTCCGGGATGCGCGAGCGGGTGGCGCTGCTCGGCGGCAGTTTCGAGGTGCGGGACGGTTCCAAGGGTGTCACACTTCGCGCGACACTGCCGGAGCCTGCATGATGGACCAGCCCCTGACCCGCACCGCCATGGTCGTGGACGACCACCCGATCACCCATCTGGGCTGCGGCAGGCTGCTGGCCGACCTTGGCTATGCAAGCGTGCTGAAGGCCATGTCGGGGGACGAGGCGCTGGCGCTGCTGGACGATCACCGCCCCGACATCGTGATCCTCGACATCTCGCTGCCGGGCGCGGGCGGGCTGTCGTTGATCGGCCCGATCCTTGAACGCTCGCCCAACAGTTCGATCCTGATGTTTTCCATGAACGACCAGGCGGGCTTCGCCGCCCGGGCGCTGGCCGAGGGCGCGCAGGGCTTCCTGTCCAAGAACGCCCCGCCCGAGGAGTTCAACGCCGCCATCCGGGCGCTGGAAGCGGGCGAGTTCTACCTGTCGCCCCGGCAGGCCCTGGCGCTGGCGACCCGCCGCGCGGGGGCCGAAAGCCTTGCCGCGCTGACCGACCGCGAGGATCAGGTGCTGGCGCTGCTGGGCGAGGGCCGGTCCTTGCAGGAGGTCGCCGACCAGCTTGGCGTCAGCTACAAGACCGTCGCCAACGCGACCTCGACGCTGAAGCGCAAGCTGGGCGTTGCGAACATGACCGGCCTGATCCGCCATGCGCTGGAACGCGGCTGACCGGACGGGAAGGCCATGCTCTCAGCGGGCGGCCAGCAGTCAGGGCACCGGCAGCAGGATGAACTCATTGTCCGCGGCCCGCCCGATCTCGTGCCCGCCCGAAAAGAGCAGGTTGTTGTCATTGGCGACGATGATGTGGCTGTGGTGCAGGCGCATCGACACATTCCCATGATCCGTCGAGGCGCTGGCTGGGCGGCATGGGTGACAGGGATGCGGGATGGCCGTGACGTGGGCGTGACGCGTCCTCAGGGCACGGGCGTCCACATCACCTCGTCGATCCGGGGCGCGGCGGTCGCCAGCATCACCAGCCGGTCAAAGCCCAGCGCAATGCCGGAAGCGGGCGGCACATGGGCCAGCGCCGACAGGAAATCTTCGTCCAGCGGATAGGCCTCGTCATAAACGCGGGCCTTTTCGGCCATCTCGGCGGCAAAGCGGCGGCGCTGCTCGGCGGGGTCGGTCAGTTCTCCGAAGCCGTTCGCCAGTTCCACCCCGCAGGCGTAAAGTTCGAAGCGTTCGGCCACGCGGGGGTCATCCCCGGCGCGCCGGGCGAGCGCGGCTTCGGGCGCGGGATAGCGATCGAGTATGGTGGCGCGACCGTGGCCCAGATGCGGCTCGATCAAGGTCACGAGAACGCGGCTGAGGATGTCGGACCAGGTGTCGTCATGGGCGACCCGCAGTCCCGCTGCCTGCGCCTGCTGCGCCAGCTCGTCACGGTCAGTCGCGCCATCCGCACTGACCGTCGCCAGCAGGTCGAGGCCTGCATGGCGCTGGAAGGCGTCGGCCACCGACAGCCGCTCGGGCGCGGCGAAGAAGTCGCAGCGGTGGCCGCGGAAGCGCAGTTCCGTCGAACCCGCGGCCTCGGCCGCGATCCGCAGCAGGGCGGCGCAGTCGTCCATCAGGGTCTCGTAAGGCTCGCCCGCGCGATACCATTCCAGCATGGTGAACTCGGGGCTGTGCAGTGCGCCGCGCTCGCGGTTGCGCCAGACGTGGGAGAAGGCGGCGATGCGGGTCTCGCCCGCCGCCAGCAGCTTCTTCATGGCGAATTCGGGGCTGGTGTGCAGATACAGCCGCCGCGCGACCCCGTCGTTGCCGATGGCGTCGGTGGAAAAGCCGTGCAGATGCGCCTCGTTGCCGGGGCTGACCGCCAGCGCAGCGGGGTCGACCTCGGTGAACCCGTTCTCGTCCAGCCAGTCGCGGACCCTGCGCTGTATGCGGTTGCGGGCCAGCAGCAGGGGGCGGCGGTCGGCATGCCTGCGCGCGTCCCACCAGGGCGTTTCAGTCATCTCTGGCGATTTCCACAAGTCTGCGCTAAGGAGCGCGCCGATAATCCACGCATTCCCCCATCGCAAGAAAGACGCCCGTGAAAGTCATCGCATCCACCCTGCGCAAAGGCAACGTGGTCGAGATCGACGACAAGCTCTATGTCGTCCTTACCGCCCAGAACTTCCATCCCGGCAAGGGCACGCCTGTTACCCAGGTGGACATGCGCCGCATCTCGGACGGCACCAAGGTCTCGGAACGCTGGCGGACGACCGAGCAGGTCGAGCGCGCCCATGTGGACGAACGCGGCTACGATTTCCTGTATGAGGACGGCGAGGGCTTCCACTTCATGGAACCCGAGAATTACGAGCAGGTCGTGGCCGCCGCCGACATGATCGGCGACCAGAAGGCCTATCTGCAGGAAGGCATGCGGGTGTTTCTGCAGGTCTACAACGGCCTGCCCATCGCCATGACCCTGCCGCAGCGGATCACGGTCGAGATCACCGAAACCGAGCCGGTGGTGAAGGGCCAGACGGCCTCCTCCTCCTACAAGCCCGCCACGGTGGACAACGGCCTGCGGGTGATGGTGCCGCCCCATATCGGCGTGGGCACCCGCATCGTCATCAACACCGAGGACAATTCCTACGTGGAACGCGCCAAGGACTGATGCCGTTCGGGGGCGCCGGTCCACGCCGGCGTCTGCCTTCATTCACCAGGAATGTCTGCCAATGTTCAACGCCGCGCGACAGATGCGGGTCGAGGACCGTCCGCCGCTGCAATTCGCAGCCGTCGTGCTGGCCGCCCCAACCGGATGGGACGGCTGGGGGCGGATGCGCGTCACCGCGCTGAACTATGCCGCCATCCCGGCCGACCTGCGCCAGATCTGCCGCAAGCTGCGGCTGGGCGGGCGCATCGTGTCGATGCTGGAGGTCGCCCGTTACGACCCGGTGACGCAGACCGAGACCTGGCCGCCCGCACCGCGCGGCGGAAAGCACAACTGTTCCGACATCAGCGAATACCGCGTGGCGCAGGCCCGCGGCACGGAACCGGGGGCCGCGTCCTTCGACGTGCTGATCCGGCCCGGCAAGGGCCTGGGCAAGCTGGGCTACAAGGTCAGGTATCGCTGGTCCGACAAGCCCACCGAGATCCAGACCGGCATCGCCCAGCCCTGAGCAACCCGCTCAGACGACGGTGATGCCGCTGCCTTCTTCCACCCGCCCGACAACCGAAGCAAGCGGATAGCCCGCATCACGCAAGCGCTGCACCCAGCCGTCCGCTGCCTCGGGTGCCACCGCAACCAGCAGCCCGCCCGAGGTCTGCGGGTCGGTCAGCAGGGCGCGGCGCCAGTCGGGCGTGTTTTCGGGCAACGTCACTTCGGACCCGTAGGCGGCCCAGTTGCGGGTAGAGGCCCCTGTGACGTGACCGGACTGTGCCAGTTCCTCGGCGCGGGACAGCAACGGCAGCGCGGCGCGGTCGATCACCACCTTGGCGCCCGAGCCCCGCGCCATCTCAAGCCCGTGGCCGAGGATGCCGAAGCCGGTCACGTCGGTCAGGGCGTGGATCGCCTCGTCCTCGGCCAGTTCCACCCCGATCCGGTTCAGAAGCGTGGTCGAGGCGATCATCTCGTCGATCCCCGCCTGATCCAGCGCGCCCTTCTTGATCGCGGCGGAATAGATGCCGACGCCCAGCCCCTTGGTCAGGATCAGGCTGTCGCCCGGCCGCGCGCTGGCGTTGCGGCGCAGCTTCGCGGGGTCCACCAGCCCGATCACGGCCAGCCCGTAGATCGGCTCGGGCGAGTCGATGGAATGGCCGCCCGCGACCGGGATGCCGGCCTCGGCGCAGATGGACCGGCCGCCGTCGAGGATCTCGCGGATCGTCTCCACCGGCAGCTTGTCGATGGGCATCCCAAGGATCGCCAGCGCCATGATCGGGCGGCCCCCCATGGCGTAGATGTCGGAAATCGCATTGGCAGCCGCGATCCGGCCGAAGGCGCGGGGGTCGTCCACCATCGGCATGAAGAAGTCGGTCGTGGCGATCACCGCGGTCCTGTCGTCGATCTGCCAGACGGCGGCGTCATCCGCCGTTTCCGTCCCGACCAGAAGCTGTGGGAAAACCTGTGCCACCGGCTGGTCGGCCAGCAGTTCGCGCAACACGGCCGGCGCGAGCTTGCAGCCGCAGCCGCCGCCATGGGACAACTGGGAAAGGCGGATCGAGGGAACGTTCATTTCAAGGCTCCTTGCAACCTGTCGGGAATCCTCCTAGCAGATTGCCCGGCCGAGTTCACGCCTCGGCCCCAAGTGCGACCAAGACCGGGCCACGGCGATCCAACATCGCTGTGATCACATGGCGCCACGCGCCCATGCCGGTTGACTCAGCGCACAAAAGCATACCAATATGGATAGACCTATCTGATCGACAGGCAATAGGAGGGATCGAATGAACATCGACCTCTCACGTCGCGGCTTCCTGAAGCTGGCGGGTGCGGGAGTCGCGGCAACATCGCTAGGGGCCATGGGCTTCGGCGGGGCAGAGGCGGCGGAACTCGCGCATGTGCGCGACTTCAAGCTGGCCCAGACCACCGAAACCCGCAACACCTGCCCCTATTGCTCGGTTGCCTGCGGCATCATCATCTACGCCCGCCCCGACGAGTCCGGCAAGCGCCGGGTCGTCCATATCGAGGGCGACGCTGACCACCCGGTCAACCGCGGAACGCTGTGCCCGAAAGGTGCGGCGCTGCAGGGCTTCGTCAACGCGGAAACCCGCCTGACCGAGCCGATGGTCCGCCGTCCCGGTTCCGACCGGTTCGAGCCGATCTCGTGGGACGAGGCGCTGGACCGCATCGCCCGCGCGATGAAGGACGACCGCGACGCGAACTTCCTGGCCACCAACGAGCTTGGCGTGCCGGTGAACCGCTGGACGACCACGGGCTTCCTGGCGGCGTCGGCCACCACCAACGAAACGGCCTGGCTGACCTACAAGGTCGTCCGGTCCATGGGAATTGTAGGTTTCGACAACCAGGCGCGCGTCTGACACGGCCCCACGGTGTCCAGTTTGGGCCCGACCTTTGGCCGTGGAGCGATGACGAACTCTTGGACCGACATCAAGAATACCGACCTCGTGATCGTCATGGGCGGCAACGCCGCCGAAGCGCATCCCTGCGGCTTCAAGTGGGTGACCGAGGCCAAGCATCATCGCGGCGCCAAGCTGATCGTCGTGGACCCCCGGTTCACGCGCACGGCATCCGTGTCAGATTACTATGCCCCGATCCGTCCCGGCAGCGACATCGCGTTCCTCATGGGCCTCATCCGCTGGATGATCGAGAACGACAAGGTTCAGTGGGAATACGTCAAGGCCTTCACCAACGCCTCGTTCCTCGTGAAGGAAGAGTTCGGCTGGTCGGACGGGCTGTTCACCGGCTATGACGAGGAAAAGCGCGACTACGACAAGTCGAGCTGGGACTATCAGATCGGCCCGGACGGCTATGTGCTGACCGACCCGACCTTCCAGCATCCGCGCTGCGTCTGGAACCTGCTGAAAGCCCATGTGGACGTCTACACGCCCGAGATGGTCGAGCGGATCACCGGCACGCCCAAGGACCGCTTCCTGAAGATCGCCGAGATGATCGGGGAATGTTCTTCGCCCACGAAGACCATGACCTCGATGTATGCGCTTGGCTGGACCCAGCATTCCAAGGGCGCCCAGAACATCCGCGGCATGGCGATGCTGCAGCTGATCCTGGGCAACATCGGGGTGCCGGGCGGCGGCATGAACGCGCTGCGCGGGCATTCCAACATCCAGGGCCTGACCGACCTGGGGCTGATGTCGAACCTGATCCCGGGATACCTGAACATCCCGACGGAAAAGGAACCCGACTGGGATACCTACATGAAGTCGCGGGCCTTCAAGCCGCTGCTTCCGGGTCAGACCAGCTACTGGCAGAACTATCCCAAGTTCATGGTTTCCTGGATGAAGACCATGTGGGGGGATGCGGCGCAGGCGGACAACGACTGGGCCTATCACTACCTGCCCAAGCTGGACGTGCCGGCCTATGACATGCTGCGGATGTTCGAGTTGATGGATCAGGGGAGGGTCAACCTCTACTTCTGCCAGGGGTTCAACCCCCTGCTGGCGCTCTCCAACCGCAACAAGAACACCTCGGCGCTGTCCAAGCTGAAGCTGCTGGTCGTCATGGACCCGCTGGAAACGGAAACGGCGCGGTTCTGGGAAAACCACGGGGCCTACAACGACGTGGACCCGTCCCAGATCCAGACCGAGGTGATCCAGCTTCCGACCTCGTGCTTTGCCGAGGACGAGGGCGCGCTGGTCAACTCGGGCCGCTGGCTGCAGTGGCACTGGAAGGCTGCCGACAGCCCCGGCGTGGCGATGAACGACGTCTGGATCATGTCGCAGATCTTCCTGCGGGTGCGCGAACTTTACCGCACCGAGGGCGGGGCCTTCCCGGACCCGATCCTCAACATGACCTGGCCCTATGCCGACGAGCACGAGCCCAACCCGCACGAACTCGCGCGCGAGATGAACGGCAGCGCGCTGGCGGATGTGTTCGACCCGGCGGACCCGACGCGGCTGCTGACCGCGGCGGGCCAGCAGGTCAAGTCCTTCGCGGAACTGCGCGATGACGGCACCACAGCCTCGGGCTGCTGGATCTATTCCGGCAGCTACAACGAGGATGGCAACAACATGGCGCGGCGGGACAATTCCGACCCCAGCGGCATGGGTGTCCATCTCAATTGGGCTTGGGCCTGGCCGCTGAACCGGCGGACGCTGTACAACCGGGCCTCGGCCGACCTCGAAGGGAAGCCATGGGACCCCTCGCGTCCGATCATCGCCTGGAACGGCGAGCGGTGGGAGGGGAACGATGTTCCCGACATCTCGCCGACCGCCAAGCCGGGCGAGGTCATGCCCTTCATCATGAACCAGGAAGGCGTCTCGCGCCTGTTCAGCCGGGGCATGATGCGCGACGGGCCGTTCCCGACCCACATGGAGCCCTTCGAAAGCCCCGTGCAGAACGTCTTCAACGACCGAATGCGCGGCAACCCCGTGGCGCGGGTGTTTGAATCCGACCTGGCCAGCATGGGCACCTCGGACGAGTTCCCCTTCGTGGCGACCAGCTACCGCCTGACCGAGCACTTCCACTACTGGACCAAGCACAACAAGGTGAACGCCGCCTTGCAGCCCGAGTTCTTCGTCGAGATCAGCGAACAGCTGGCCGCCGAGAAGGGCATCGAGCGCGGCGGCCGGGTGCGGGTCTGGTCCAAGCGGGGCGAGGTCTGGGCCAAGGCACTGGTCACCAAGCGGATCAAGCCGATGATCTGCGACGGCAAGACCGTCCATGTCGTCGGCATCCCGCTGCACTGGGGCTTCGTGGGTGCCGCGAAGAAGGGTTGGGGGCCGAACAGCCTGACGCCCTTTGTCGGTGACGCCAACATCGAGACGCCCGAGTTCAAGGCGTTCCTCGTCAACATCGAACCTGCCGTCGGGGAGGCCATGTCGTGACCACATCACCCAACATGGACAGCCCACGCACGGCGGTGGCGAACCCGCCGACCCAGCCCATGCCCGCCAACCTCGGCCAGGGGGATGTGATCCGTTCCTCGGCCGGGGGTCCCGTCGCGGAAAGCCCGCGGCAGTTGACAGAGGTCGCAAAGCTGATCGACGTCAGCAAGTGCATCGGTTGCAAGGCGTGCCAGTCCGCCTGCGTGGAATGGAACGACACCAACCCGGAGATCGGGTCGAACGTGGGGATCTACGAGAACCCGCTCGACCTGACGCCCGAGATGTACACGCTGATGCGATTCGCCGAATACGACAACCCGGAAACCGGGGACTTCGAATGGCTGATCCGCAAGGACGGCTGCATGCATTGCACGGAACCGGGCTGCCTCACGGCCTGCCCGGCCCCCGGCGCGATCGTGCAGTATTCCAACGGCATCGTGGATTTCATCAGCGAGAACTGCATCGGCTGCGGCTACTGCATCTCGGGCTGTCCCTTCGACATCCCGCGGCTCAGCCCGACGAAGCATGTCGTCAAGAAATGCACGCTCTGCTCGGATCGAGTGGCCGTCGGCCAAGGCCCGGCCTGCGCCAAGGCCTGTCCGACCCAGGCAATCACCTTCGGCACCAAGGAGGACATGAAGTCGCTTGCCGCCGAACGGATCGAGGACCTGAAATCGCGCGGCTACGACAACGCCGGTCTCTATGACCCGGCGGGCGTGGGCGGAACGCATGTGATGTATGTGCTGCATCACGCCGACAAGCCGACGATCTACAACGACCTGCCGGAAGACCCGAAGATCTCGGACGTGGTGCAGAACTGGAAGGGCCCGGCCAAGCCTGTCGGCATCGCCGCCGTCGGTCTTGCGGCGGTGGGCGCGGCCGCGATGGCGCTGTTCCACCGGGGCAACAAGGTCAGCCATGAGGACGAGGTCGAGGCGCGCGAACTGGTTCAGGAAGAGCTGGCCGCCGCCCCGGTGGCACGGCCAGACGATCGGGGGAACGCCTGATGGTCGAACCGAAGTTCTCGGAACCCACGGACGCCATTGTCCAGATGGAGCCGGTGGAGGTGAGGCGCTACGTCACCTTCACCCGCATCAACCACTGGTTCACCGCGCTCTGCTTCATCGTGCTGATGCTGTCGGGCTTCGCCTTCTTCCACCCGTCGCTGTTCGGGCTGACGGCCCTGTTCGGCGGCGGGCAGAACACCCGCTGGCTGCATCCCTTCGTCGGCATCGCCCTGTCGATCAGCTTCCTGGGGATGTTCGTCCAGCTCGTGCATCTGAACATCATCCGGCGCGAGGACCTGGTCTGGACCCGCAACATCAAGGATGTGATCACAGGACATGACGAGCGGCTGCCCGAACTTGGCAAGTACAACTTCGGGCAGAAAAGCGTGTTCTGGGGAATGTTCTGGCTGATCCTGGTGCTGCTGATCACCGGCATCATGATGTGGTACCAGTATTTTCCCGACATCGTGTCGGTGGAAACGCGGCGGCTGGCAATCTTTGTCCACTCGGTTTCGGCCGTGCTGATCGTGCTGGTGTTCATCCTGCACATCTTCGCGGCGCTGTGGACGCGCGGCACGCTGCGGGCGATGACACGGGGCACCGTGACCGGCGGCTGGTCGTGGCGGCACCACCGGAAATGGCTGCGGGAACTGGCTAGACGTCAGGGCGCGAAACCGGCAGAGTAAGCCTTCGGTGGCCGGTCCGGCCCAAGGAGGCGTCATGTCCGACAGTATCGAAGCTCAACCCGAGATGATCGGCGGCGTCCCCACGCCGCCGCTCGCCATTCTGCCAAAGCCCGCGCGGCTGTTCATCCAGCGCGCCGAACGTTTCGAACGGCTGGCCGTTGGCTCGAACCTTTCCCCTTATCTTCTGTTCCTCGCGGCGCTGTGCCGCGTGCAGGCGCAGCTGGTCGGTGACCTGCCCCAGCCGCAGGCGCTGCCCGAGGACCGGATCGCCATGGCCCGCGCCGCGCGGATGCCGCCGCTCGACCGTCACGCGCTGATCGACGACCCCTTGCTGGCGCAGACGCTGGACACGCTGGTCAGGGCGGCGCGCGAGATCGAGATGCCGGCGCAGGCGAAGCTGGCGCTGGATGCGCTTGGAGCGGCCACGGCTGAGGACCGGCGCTGGCTGGTATCCAACATCATGGACGACGTGGTGCCGGAAGACAGCGCCGCGCCGCACCTGTTCGTGGCCGCCGCCGTGCAGGTTCACATGGCGCGGCTGGCTGGTCGGCTGGACGCGGACCAACTGGTCGCCATCCGCACCGGCGTCTGCCCGGCCTGCGGCGGCAAGCCCGCAAGCTCGATCATCACCGGCGTGATGGGGGCCGAGGGCACCCGCTATGCCGCCTGCGCCTGCTGCCAGACCCTGTGGAACGAGGTGCGGGTCAAGTGCCTCAACTGCGGTTCCACCAAGGGCATCGCCTTCCAGGCGGTGGACGACGGCACGGGCGAGGCGCAGGTCAAGGCCGAGACCTGCGACGAATGCGAATCCTGGGTCAAGCAGATGGCCCAGAACAAGAACCCCGCGCTGGAACCCATCGCCGACGACGTGGCGAGCCTGGGGCTTGACGCGCTGATGCGGGACGGCAAGTGGCGCCGGGCCGGGTTCAACCCCTTCCTCATCGGCTACTGATGCAGGGGCTGCGGTCCCTGCCCTCGGTCGATCGCCTGCTGTTCTCGCCCGAGGGACAGGCGCTGGTCGCGCGCCACGGTCGTGCGCTTGCAACCGATGCGCTGCGGGCCGCGCTGGAAACGGCGCGGGATGCCGTCCGCACCGGCGGCGCGACACCTGACGGCGCCGCGATTGCGTCCTGCGCAGGCGAGGCCCTGGAGGCAGCCGCGCAAAGCGCCCTTCGCCCCGTGCTGAACCTGACCGGCACGGTGCTGCACACGAATCTCGGCCGGGCCGTGCTGGCCGAGGCCGCCATCGAGGCCGCAAGCGCCGCCATGCGGTCCCCTGCTGCGCTGGAATTCGACCTTGCGACCGGTCGGCGCGGAGAGCGTGACGCGCTGGTCGCCCCGCTGATCTGCGAGTTGACCGGGGCCGAGGCTGCCACGGTGGTCAACAACAATGCCGCCGGCGTGCTGCTGGTCCTGAACGCGCTGGCGGAAGGGCGCGAGGCCATCGTCTCGCGCGGCGAATTGGTCGAGATCGGTGGTGCCTTCCGCATCCCCGACATCATGGCCCGTGCGGGTGTCCGTCTGGTCGAAATCGGCACCACCAACCGCACCCATCCCCGCGACTACGCGGGCGCAGTGACGCCCGATACGGCGCTGATGATGAAGGTCCACCCCTCGAACTACCGCATCGAGGGCTTCACGGCCGTCGTCCCCCCGTCCGAGGTCGCGGGGATGGCGCAGGCGGCAGGCGTGCCGATGCTGAACGACCTCGGGTCCGGCACGCTGTTGGACATGACGCGCTGGGGGCTGCCCGCCGAGCCCACCGTGCGGCAGGCGGTGGCCGAGGGGGCGGACATCGTGACCTTTTCCGGCGACAAGTTGCTGGGTGGCCCGCAGGCGGGCTTCATCGTCGGCCGCGCCGACCTGATCGCCCGGATCAACCGCAACCCGCTGAAACGCGCACTGCGGCTGGACAAGATCCGCCTTGCCGCCATCGAAGCCACGCTGCGGCTTTACCGAGACCCCGACCGGCTGGCCGAGCGGCTGCCGACCCTGCGGATGCTGACCCGCCCGCGCGACGAGATCGCGTCGCAGGCGGAAAGGCTTTTGGCGCCGATTGCGGCGATGCTGCCCGACTGGCGGGTCGAGGTGGTGGACTGTTCCAGCCAGATCGGTTCGGGCGCGCTGCCGGTGGAAACCCTGCCCTCGGCGGCGCTGGCCTTCACGGGCGAGGGCGGTGATGCGCCGGAACGGCTGGCCGCGCGGCTGCGCGCCTTGCCGCTGCCGGTGATCGGCCGCATCCAGGGGGGCGCGCTGCTGCTGGACCTGCGCTGCCTGCCAGATGACGGAGCGCTGCTGGGGGCGCTGGCGGCGCGATGATCGTCGGGACGGCGGGGCATATCGACCACGGCAAGACGGCGCTGGTCCGGGCGCTGACCGGCGTCGATGCCGACAGGCTGGCCGAGGAAAAGACGCGCGGCATCACCATCGAACTGGGCTTTGCCTATGCCGATCTGGGCGGCGGCGGCATTACCGGCTTTGTGGACGTGCCGGGGCACGAACGCTTCGTCCATACCATGCTGGCGGGGGCCGGCGGCATCGACCTTGCGCTGCTGGTGGTGGCCGCCGATGACGGCGTGATGCCGCAGACACGCGAGCATCTGGCGATCCTCGACCTGCTGGGCGTCCATCGCGGCATCGTGGGTTTGAGCAAGGCGGACCTCGCCGATCAGGCCCGCCGCACCGCCGTCACCGCCGAGATAAAGGCGCTGCTGGACGGCACGGGGCTGGACGGTGCGCCGGTCATCCCCGTCTCGACCGTCACCGGCGAGGGGATCGAGGCCCTGCGCGCGGCTCTCGCCGAAGCCGAGGCCGAGACCACGGCGCGGGCCGAGGATGCGCGCTTCCGCCTTGGCGTGGACCGCAGCTTCATCCTGAAAGGCGCGGGCACGGTCGTCACCGGCACGGTGCTGACGGGCCGGGTGGCGGTTGGCGACACGGTCATGGTCTCGCCACGAGCGCTGACCGCGCGGGTGCGGGCGATCCATGCCCAGAACCAGCCGGTCCAGGTTGGCGTGGCCGGGCAGCGCTGCGCCCTGAACCTTGCGGGTGAGGGCATCGGGCGCGAGGCGATTCAACGCGGCGACATGATTGTGGACCCCGCGCTGCACGGGCCGGCCGAGCGGATCGACGCCAGCCTGCGGGTGCTGGGATCAGAAGCGCGTCCCATTGGCACATGGTTTCCTGCCCGCCTGCACAGCGGCGCAGCCGAGGTCGGGGCGCGGATCGTGCCGCTGGCCGACCCACTGGCGCCGGGGACCGAGGGGCCGGTGCAACTGGTCCTGGACCAGCCCATCGCCGCGGCTGTGGGCGACCGCTATATCCTGCGCGACGTCTCGGCCCGGCGCACCATCGGGGGCGGGGCCTTCCTCGACCTGCGCGCGCCCGCTCGCCGCCGCCGCACGCCCGAACGGCTGGCGCAGCTTGAGGCAGCCGCACGCCCCGATCCGGCCGAAGCGCTGCAGGCAATGCTGGCAGCACCCCCTCATGTGGTCGATCTGACGGCCTTCCTGCGCGATCGCGCCCTTGGCCCAGACGAGGCGAAGCGGGTGACCGAAGGCGTCACGGTGCTGGAATCAGGCGCTGCAAGGGTCGCGCTGTCGCCTCTGACCCACAGGGGGCTGGTAGCGGGGATGCTGGACGCCCTTGCCCGCTTTCACGAGGATTCGCCCGAGATGCAGGGCTTGGGGCGCGAGCGGCTGCGGCTGGCGCTGACCCCGCGCCTGCCGAAAGAGGCCTTCGCCGCTTTCGTGGCCGAGCGGATCGCGGCGGGCGACATCGTGGCCGAAGGGGCCTTCCTGCGCCTGCCCGGCCATGTCGTGCGGCTGTCCGAGGAGGACGAGGCGCTTTACGCCCGCATCCTGCCCGAACTGTCGGGCGAGGCGCGCTTCCGCCCGCCGCGCGTGCGCGACATGGCGACCGAATGGGACGTGCCCGAGGCCGATGTGCGCCGCGTGTTGCGGATGGCGGCGCGTCAGGGGCGCGTGGACCAGATCCGCAACGACCACTTCTTCCTGCGCCCGACCACCGCCGAGATGGTCCGCATCATCGCCGATGTTCAGGCCGAGGCCCCGGACGGCTGGGTCACCGCCGCAGCCTTTCGTGACCGCCTGCAGAACGGCCGCAAGGTGGCTATCGAGATCCTCGACTTCTATGATAGGCAGGGGGTCACCTTGCGTCGCGGCGATCTGCGGCGCATCAATCCCCATCGCGCCGATCTTTTCGGCTGAGGAGGAGAATCGTCCCCGGTGGGGCGGCCGGACTTCAAATCCGGTTGGGGCAGCGCGCCTGTCCCGGGTGGGTTCGACTCCCATTCTCCTCCGCCAGATGCGAAAGGCCCCACCGGATCGGCGGGGCCTTGTCATTCGCGCGCTTCAGCCCTGCAGGTCGAGGCCGCGCGCCGTCGGGGGCTGCCAGGTCTTGGATTCGGGCACAGCACCCGCCGTGTTGGTCCCGATCTGCGAGCCGCCCAGGCCCCCTGTCCAGCCCGTCGAGCCTGCGTTGCCCGGCGCGGTGCCGTCGCCGGTGGCGCGGTCGGGCGTGGTGGCGGCAGTCGCCACACCTTCGTCCGCCTCGGCCGAGCCGGCAGTGGACTGGTCCGAGGGCGGTTCGATGGCTGCCGCCGCCTCGGTTCCGGCGGGAACCGCGCCCTGCGCTGTCTCGATGGGCGGCGTGTTGCTGGTGGCAAGCGCCTGGGCCGCGGTCGTGTCACCGGGGGCTGGAGTGGTCATCGCCTGCACCGTGGTCTGCGGCATTGCCGTCTGCGCCGGCTCGACCGGCACGCCGGCGACCGTGGGGGTCGGCTGGGCGGAGGTGGTGGCGGTGTTGACGGTCTGCGCGGCCTCGACCACCGGCGCGGGTGGCGGGGTGTAGTCCGAGGCCACCGCGCGGGCGGCGATCGGCGCGGGGACATGGGGATCGTTCACGGGAACCGGCGTGAACTGCGGGGCCGCAGGCTCTGTCGTCGCGACAGCGGCTGCCGCAGGCGCGGCTGCAGGCGTCGTTGCGGCCGCAGCAGTGGCGGCGGGTGCCGCGGTCGCCGGGGCCCCGGCCGGTGCAGAGGTTCCGCCGGGAGCCGTCTGGGCCAGCGCGGGGCCGGCCGTCAGCGCGGCTGCAAGGAAAAGAACAGTGATGCGCTTGGTCATCGGGTGACTCTTTCAGGCTGATCCGGTTCAACCCAGACTATCACCGCGGGTTCCGTGCGTCACCGGCTCATTGCGGAAGATGCGCCGCGATGGCCCGTCCCAGCGCAAACAGCCGCTGTTCCAGGATCACAGGGGTCTCGCAGACATAGGTCAGGCTCTGCTGGCGGTCGGTGAAGACGCGCATGTCCCAGTCAAGCGCCTCCTCCTCGGCGTCGATGGCGTCGAAATCTGGGGGTTCGGCCGCCTGCAGTTCCGTCATGCGGGTGCGCCGGGCCTCGACCCGCTCGGCCAGCGCCACCTGCCGGTGGCCATAGCGCGAGATGCCCCCCATGATCGCCGACCGCTGCGCGTCGATGCGCTGGAAGACCGCCTGCATCAGCATGGCGAGCGTCTCGGCATCCTTGCCTTGCGCAAAGGCGTCGATGGCGGCGGTGGCTTCCTCGACCGGCATCCGGCGCTGCGCCAGCCTTTCGGCCAGCGCGGCGATCTCGGGCGTCTCACGCGCAGCTTCATGCGGTGGCGGTCCGGTCCAGACCTGCCCCAGCGACAGATGCGGCTGGCGCGCCTGCACGCAGGGCCAGTCGGGCGTGGGCGTGAAAGCATGGGCCGGCGCGGCCGCCAGCGCCGCCAACAGCATGAGAAAGCGCATCATCCCCCCTTTCGCCGGACGCCGATCCCGCGGCCCGGATCATACATCATGACCGCGCCGCCGAAGAACAGCGCAAGGCAGCCCAGCACCACCCCAAGGGACAGCCAGTTGACCTGGAGGTAAAGGGCAAAGCGGATCAGTTCCACCGCATGGGTGAAGGGGTTGAAGCGGCAGATGTCATACAGCAGCACCGAGGATTCCCGCATCCGCCATAGCGGGTAAAGCGCCGAGGAGGCGAAGAACATCGGGAAGATGACGAAGTTCATCACGCCCGCGAAGTTTTCCAGCTGCTTGATGGCGGATGACAGAAACAGCCCCATCGCCCCCAGCATCAGCCCCGACAGGACCAGCGCGGGCAGAACGGCGACAAGCCCCCAGAGCGGCGGGTGGATGCCCCACAGCCATGCGATCAGCAGAAATGTGTAAACCTGGATGATCGAGACGATCACGCCCGCCACCAGCTTCGATCCCAGCAGGAACCAGCGCGGGAAGGGGCTGACCAGCAGTGTCCGCATCGCGCCCGTCTCGCGGTCATAGACCATCGTCAGCGAGGACTGCATCCCGTTGAACAACTGGATCATCGCGCATAGGCCGGGGGTGACATAGACCTCATACAGCACATAGGTCTGATAGGGCGGCGTGATCGACAGGCCCAGGACCGCCCGGAAGCCCGCCGCGAAGATGAAGAGCCACACCAGCGGCCGCACGAGTGCTGCAAGGAAGCGGCCGCGCTGGTTGACGAAGCGCAGCGTCTCGCGCCGACTGATGCCGCCGAAGGCCGTGGTCCAGCCACTCATCCCGGCACCCCGGTCAGATGGAGGAAGGCGCGGGTTAGATCGCCTTCCGCTGCGGCAGCGGCTTCGCCCGCGGTGCCGGTGAACAGGACGCGGCCGCGGTGGAGGATCACCAGACCGTCCGAAGGCTCGATCTCGTCAAGGATATGGGTCGCCCAGAGGGCCGAGACCTGCTGATCCGCGATCAGGCGGCGGGTCAGGGCCAGCACCTCGGCGCGGGATTTGACGTCAAGGCCCACGGTCGCCTCGTCCAGCAGCAGAAGCTCGGGGGCATGGATCAGGGCGCGGGCGATCTCGGCCCGGCGCACCTGTCCGCCGGACAGGGCCGAGACGCGGGTGCCCTCGCGGTCGGCCAGATCGACTTGGGCCAGCACCTCGGCGATGCGTGGCCGCGCCCTTGCCCGGCTGATGCCGTGCAGGGCCGCGTGATACATCAGGTTCTGCTGGACCGTCAGGTCGGCATCCAGCGCGCGGGACTGGAAGACGACCCCCAGCCGCCGCAGCGCCTCGGTCGGCTGGCGGCGCAGGTCGTGGCCTGCGACCTCGATCACGCCCGAGCGATTGGCGTAAAGCCGCGTCACGAGGTTGAAGAGCGTGGACTTGCCCGCCCCGTTCACGCCCAGAAGCGCGGTGAAGCCCCCGCGCGGCACCACCAGCGACACGTCATCCAGCGCCCGGACGGGGCCGAAGCTGTGGCTGACATTCTGGACGTGAAGCGCAGGCGTGGTCATGGGCCGGGACGGAAGAACTCGGGCGGCCATCGTGACAACCGCCGCCCTCCCGTCAAGGCTCTAGCGGATGTTGAACACCGCCTGCTGGCTTTCGCCCGACGAGCCGGGGATCGACAGCGTGTAGCGACCGGGCTGGATGGCGATGAAGCTGATCAGCGCCTCGCCCGCGGCGTCGAACTCGATCGAGTGGACGCCCATGGGGCGGATCTCGATGTCGTTGATGACGACCTCGTTGATCCAAATGGCACGGAAGAAGTCGCCGCCCGAGAGCGCCAGTTCCGCGCTGCCATCAGCCACGATGGGCAGGCGGTAGAAGCCGCCCGACTGCAGCGCATATTCCTCACCCGCGACCGGCTGCCCCGAGGCGAGCGTCAGCGGCGCCAGATCGGCGCGGTTCGACCGCGTCATGATCCCCGAGGGGCCGTAATCGTGGTGCTGGACCTGGGTCAGGGGCGCAGCGGCTTCCTCTGCCTCGTCGTCGTCATCCTCGCCCTCGGCCTCGGGTGCGGCCTGCGCCACCTGCGGCGCGTCGGCGGCAGGTTCGGCGGGGGCGGTCTGGCTCAGCGCGGGCGTGCCGAGCAGGGCCGCCAGCATGGCGACGGTCAGCAGTCTGGTCATGTTTTTTCTCCCTGTGATTGATCAGTTCGGCGCGACGACAACGCCCCAGGGCTGCTGGCCCACGGGGATCGACTTGATCGCGGTATTCGTCGCCACGTCGATCACCGTGACGTCGTTGGAATTGCCGTTGGTCGTGTAGAGATGTTTCTGGTCCGGCGTGAAGCCGAGTTGCCAGACCCGCTGGCCGACGAGGATATAATCCGTCACCTCAAGGCTGTCGCCATCGACCACCGCGACCCGGTTCGCCGGGCCGAGGGCCACGAAGATCTTCTTGCCGTCCGAGGTGACGCGCACGCCGACCGGCTGGATGGCTTCGGGCAACACGCCGGGGATCTCGAAGCTGATCTTCCTGGTGATTTCCTGCGTGGCCGGGTCGATCACGCTGACCGTGCCGCCGATTTCGGAACTGACATACAGCCGCGAGCCGTCGTCCGAGAACTGGGCAAAGCGCGGGCGGCTGTCCACCAGCACGTTGGCGGTGATCTCGTAGGTGTCGGTGTCGATGAAATGGGCCATGTTCGTCGTTTCCGACGTGTTGATGACCACCTTTCCATCGGGCGAGACGCCCATGCCCTCGGGTTCCACCCCCACGGGAATTTCGGCCAGAACCC
The DNA here is from genome assembly GCF_016617715.1 of Paracoccus sp. MC1862. Classification (NCBI taxonomy): domain Bacteria; kingdom Pseudomonadati; phylum Pseudomonadota; class Alphaproteobacteria; order Rhodobacterales; family Paracoccaceae; genus Paracoccus; species Paracoccus sp. MC1862. Next base: position 2,679,325 of record NZ_CP067225.1, read on the forward strand.
TGTGGGTCTGGGTATCGACCACGGTCACGAGGTTGTCGTCCTCGTTGGCGATGTAAAGCGGGTTGCCCGAGGGGTGCAGCACGAACAGTTCCGGGTCGGGTCCCGAGGGCAGCGTGTGCAGTTCCTCCATCGTCTGGGGGTCGAAGACGCGCACGAGGTTGTCGTCGGACGCGCAGACGTAAAGCTCTGTCCCGTCCGGGCTGATGGTGATGCCGCGCGGGCGGTTGCCGACCGGGTAATGGCCCAGAACTTCCAGCGTGTCGCCGTCGATGACGGTCACGTCGTTGCCCTTTTCGTTCGAGACATAGACCTTGTTGGCCAAGGCGGGCGTGGCGATCGTCGTCAGCAACAGGATGGCGAGTGCGTGTCTCATGGTCCCTCAGAAGGTGCAGGCGGTTTCGGGGCGGTCGATGCCCAGGGTGTCCAGCGGGCTGGTCTGGTGCAGGTATTCGTCCTGCGGGCTGACGCTGGCCGTCAGCAGCCCCGTCGTCAGCAGGATCGGCTGGCGCAACTGGTGGTCCCAGTCGCGGACCGTCAGCTTCTGGCCCTTGAAGCCCGCGATCTGGAAATCGGGCGACAGGATATAGTCGCGCAGGGCAGCGGGGTCGGCGGACTGGGTGCGGGTCGCGGCCTCGCCCACCATCCGCAGTGCGATCCAGGTCTGGTAATCCTCCTCGCGCATGGGACGGTTCACTAGGCGTTCGAAGCGGTTCTGGAACTGGGTCGCGCCCCAGGCCTCAAGCGCCGGATGCCAGCTTCGGGGAACAAGGCCCGCCGAACCCGCGACCAGTCGCGCGTCCCAGGTGTGATAGGGCATGTAGCCCGCGAAGACGCCGTTCTCGTCGGCGGTGATCATGATGTCATGGTCAGGCGCGCGCTGGGTGAAGACCGGAAGCTGCGCCTGCACCTGCACATGGCCCGAATCAGTGGAGCGCGCCCCGCCGGTATCGGTGAACTCGCGTTCCTCGACGATCTGCGCGCCGAACTTGGTGGCGGCGCGGCGGTATGCCTCGGCCAGCGCCAGATCCTCGGGGTGGCTGCCGTGGACAATGAACCAGCGCGGCCAGCGCTTCCACATCAGGAACTGCGCAAGCCCGTCGGCCAGCATCGCATGGCTGGGCGCGGTGTGGATGAGATTGGCGCGGCACTGCTCGCCCCGCAGGGCGTCGCCGCGGGCGGCGGCATTGAAGACCAGCGCACGGTCGCCGGCCTGATCGGCAAGGGCCACGGTCGTTTCGTCGTCGGCGAGCAGGACGACGAACTGGATGCCCTCGCCCAGCAGCCGGTCGAGTTCCTCCCCGGCGGTCTCGGGGGTGGCGGCGACCTCAACCGCGTCGAAATCCTGCCCCATGAAGCGGCCGGTGGTGTCATTGTCCTCGATCGCGAGGCGCGCGCCGGCGAAGCCGATGTCCTCGGGCGGCAGTTCCAACCGCGAGATCGGCGGCAGGTCGGGCGTATCGACGCGCAGCACGGCCGCGCGGATCAGTTGCGACTCGGCTTGGGCCGGGGCTTGCGCCAGCGCCGGCATTGCCGAAAACGCCAGCAGCGCCAGCGCCGCCAAGGAAACGGGTGAACGCATGGACTCCTCCTCCGGCCCGCAGTCTTGAGGCGGGAAGCCGCCGATGCAACCCGCCAAACCTTCCCCCGCCGCTTGCCGAACTTGCCTGCCACCTTCGGCTGATGGACGCGCGGCGCGACGTGCTTAAGCTGCGCGCCACAGGCCGCGCGCATTTCGACATTGCAAGATGCCCGCGGCACGATCCATCAGGAGAGACTTGCATGAAATCCGTTCTCGCGCTGGCTGCCGCCGCGACCCTGGTCGCCTGCGGCGCGGCGCAGGCGCATGGGCCTGTGCGCCTCAAGCTGGAACTGTCCGAAACGCTGGACGCCACCCCCGACGAGGTCTGGGCCGAGATCGGCCGCTTCGACGACATGTCCTGGCATCCGGCCATCGCGCGAACCGAACTGACCTCGGCCGATGCCACCACGCCCGACGGCTCGACCCGCGTGCTGCACCTGAACGCCGAGGGTGATCCGACGATCACCGAGCGACTGACCAAGTGGCAGCCGGACAAGCGCTGCTACGCCTATATGATCACCCAAGTGGAGGTGACGGTTCTTCCGGTGACGAACTATGCCTCGACCCTTTGCGTGAAGGACGCGGGCGGCAAGGCCGAGGTGGTCTGGAAGGGCGGCTTCTACCGCGGCTATCCCAACAACGAGCCGCCGCCCGAACTGAACGACGAGGCGGCGGTCGCGGCCGTTACCGGCATCTACCGTGCCGGGCTGGACGCGCTGGTAGAAAAGCACAGCCGGGCGCAGTGATCCGCGCCGTTGCGGCCGGGCTGCTGATACTGGCCGCGATGGGTGCCGCTGCAGAGGACATCGCCTTCGTCACGGCGCAGAGCGCGAATGAAGTCGCGATCGTCGAACTGGATTCCGGCACGGTCCGAGTGGTGGTTCCCGTGCCGGACGCGCCGGCCCCGGTCGCCTATGATGCGGCGCGGGGACGGGCGGCTGTCATCGCAGCCGAAACGGGCGAGTTGACGCTGCTGGACACGGGCGGTGCGGTTCTGGGGCAGGTGGGCTTGGGCGAAGGCGCCTTCGGGCTGGCCTTTGCGCCCGATGGCGATCTGTTCGTTGTGGACTGGTATGGGGCGCGGCTGAGGCGGCTCGACCCCTCGGGCCAGCGCGAGATCTGGTCCGCGCCCACGGGCAAGGCCCCGGCGGGCGTGGCCTTGTCGGATGATGGCCGGATCGTGGCGGTGGCGGATCGCGACGATGACCGGGTGTCGGGCTTCGATGCGGCGACAGGGCAGGCGCTGTGGAAGGCCGGCACCGGCAGCCATCCCTATGCCGTGGCCTTCCATGAGGGGCGCTTCTGGACGACCGATGTGCAATCCCGCAGCGTGACGGTGCTGGATGCGGCGACAGGCGCGCGGGTCGGCAGCGTGGCCACGGGCGATCACCCCTATGGCATGGCTTTCGCGGCAGGCAGGGGCTTCGTCACCGATCAATACGCAGGAACGGTGACAGTGTTCGACCCGGTCTCGCTGGAGACGCTCGGCAGCATCGGAATCGGGGATTACCCGGAAGGGATCGCGGCGCTGTCGGATGGCCGCCGCCTTGCGGTCGCAAGCTGGGACAGCGACGAGCTGTCGATCATCGACGGCGCGACACTGGCCATCGAGCGGATCATCGACGTGCCCTCGGGCCCGCGATCCTTCGGGCTGTTCGTCGGCCCCGACCGCTAGGGAGAGGTGGCGGGGACGAGATCCTCGCCCTCGGCCAGCCAGGCGTCGGTGCCCTCGGGAAACCAGCCGACGCGGGCATGGCCGCGCAGGACGGCGCGTTTGGTAGCATTCCAACTCATCCAGCAATCGGCCTTGCAGAAGAAGACCAGCGGTGCCGCCCGGTCGCCCCGGGTCAGCCGGTCGAGCGCCGCGAAGAACGTCGCTTCGACCTGGGGCGCAAGCCGGTCATAGCCGGTATCCGGCAGCCAGACCGCGCCAGGGATCGTGTAATGCGAGGGCTGCCGCCACAGCGTGCCTTCGGGCAGGTTCTTGGGCTTGCGGACCTGCGGCATCACGTCGATCAGCACCGCCCCCTGCGCCCGCCAGTCCTCCAGCCCCGCGAGGTCCAGCACGGTTGCCCCCGCCAGCGTCTCGGGCACGGGCGAGCGGTATGGCTCGCCATGGAAACCCGCAGGCTCGGGCGGGGCGGACATGGCGGGGCCGGCGAGCATCGCAAGCGCCAGCCCCGCCGCCAGCCGGTTCATGGCAGCAATTGCTGGCCGTAGTCGTCCACCAGCGGCACCCCGGCCTCATGCAGGATGGCGTTGATCTCGTCCTGGTTGCGGCGGATCAGGCTGTTCAATTCCCGCTTCCATTCCTGGTCGCTGGGACGGACGCCCATGGTGATGCGATAAAAGAGCCGCGGCGCCTCTTCCTCCTTCAGCAGCGGCGTGAACTGCAGGTCCGGGTCGGCCTTGACCAGCGGTCCGGCCAGCGGGCCCCACAGCACGGCGGCATCCAGCGTGCCGTCATGGACGCCCTTGAGCATGTCGCCGACCGGATCCTCGATCCGCCGGTCCACGAACAGGTCCCAGCCCCGCATGTCCTTGGCCAGCCCGGCCCGCGCCATGTGGGACGCGGGCGGCGTGCCCGCGACCACGCCGAGGTCACGCCCCTTCAGCGCCGGGTCGCTCAGGCGGTCCACCCCGGCCAGTTCGCCATCCTTGCGGGTCACGATGCCATAGACCGAGGTGTAGTAGTGGTTCGTGTTCTGCACCAGCTCGTCGCCCTGGGCAAAGCCGATCACCACGTCGCAGTTGCCGTCGAGCAGCGTCTTGCGGATGAAGCCCATCCCCTGCGGGAACCAGAAATACTGGACCGGCAGGTCCAGCCGTTCGGCGATCAGCCCGGCGATCCGGTTCTCGAACCCCGAGCCGTCCTGCGCCGACATCGGCACCGCCGCCGGGTCCGCGCAGACGCGCAGCGCGGTGGTCGAACGCAGGTCGGCCACCTGCGCCCCGGCGGCACCGGCAAGAACCGCCAGGGCCGCCGCCAGCCGCAGGATGCGGATCGGGCGCATCATCAGCCGTCCATGCAGGAAGCTTCCTGCGCGGCGAACTCGTCGGACTTGTCGGCGCGATTGGCGGGGCGGCCACGGGGAATCGCCTCGGTGCCGCGGGCGATCAGATAGACGTAGATGTCATCCACATAGCACCAGACGTTCCGGTTGGTGCCGAAAGCCGGCATCACCTGGTTGGCCGCGTTGTTCACGTTGTAGATGCCCGAGGCCACGGCCTCCTGATACTGGTAGTAGTCGATCCGGTGGATGACTGAATCCTTCAGGGCCGGGGCATAGGTCGAACCCTCGCCATCCGGGCCGTGGCAGACGTGGCATTCAGCGTGATAGCGACGATACCCCGAGAAGGTCGCATAATCGACGACGCCGTTCTCGATATTGGGGACCGGGATGCCTTCGACATTGTACCAACGACCGTTTTCCATGTGATCGGCGGTCAGGTCCAGCCCCGGCACCGTCGGCTTGACAACGCCGATGGTCTGGCCGGCGGTAACTTCTCCTTCTCCGGTCGCGACGGCGGACCCGGCGGCATTGGCCTTCATCTCGACCGAGGTCGCGCCCTCGGGGATCGGCGTCGAGGCGCCGCGGTTCGGTTCGGTCGCTGCCAAGGGGGCTGCGTCGGCGGCAGGATTGGCGGCAGGCGGGGTCTCGGCGGTCTGCGCGATGGCGGCAGAAGCGCAGACGAGACCAACGGCCGCGGCGCGCATGGTCTTTGCGATCATTCGGTTCTCTCTCCCAGGTTGCTCACCCTGACGGGTGAGACCGCCCCGAGGTTATCCTCGGGGCGGCGTTCGCATAGTCACACTTTTGTCTTGTGCGACGGTCCCGCGCTTGTTCTCAGTTCGACGTTGCAGGTGCGGTGGTGCCGGCCTGTCCCGTGGCGGCGGCATCGGCCGCGGGCTCCATCGGAACCCCGCCGGTGGCGGTCGACTTGCCTGCGCCCAAGCCTTCCGCCGGAGCGGAAGGATCAGCGCCCGGCGTGGTGGCGTCGGTTCCAGCCGCAGCCGCGTCAGCCGCGGGTTCCATCGGCACACCGCCGGTGGCGGTGGACTTGCCGGCGCCCTCGCCTTCGGCGGGGGCCGAGGGATCAGAGGGCGCGGGCACCACGGCCGCCGGGTCGGCGGCGCTGTCCGAACCGGCATCCGTTGCCGTCCCGGTGTTGGTCGCCTGCGCCGTGCGGGTGTCGCCCGGCAGCTCGAACACGGTCAACTGGCCGCCAAGCTCGGTGAAGTCCGACAGCGCAGCATAGCCGCCGACTGCGCCCAGACCCTCGTTCGGGTTGGTCAGGCCAGCCGCAAGGCCGATCCCGGCCCAGCCGCCCACGCCCGACAGAACCCCGATATACTGCTTGTCGTCATGGGTGTAGGTCATGACGTTGCCGATGATCCCGGACGGCGTCTTGAAGCGGTAAAGCTCTTCCCCGGTTTCCGCGTCCACCGCCTTCAGGTAACCTTCCAGCGTGCCATAGAAGACCACGTCACCGGCGGTCGCCAGCGCGCCCGACCAGACCGAGAAACGTTCCGGCAGCGACCATTTGATCTCGCCCGCGACGTTGTCCCAGGCGATGAAGTTGCCCATCCCGCCATGGCTGTTCGGCGCGGGATACATCGACAGGGTGGCGCCGACATAGGGCTGGCCCGCCGTGTAGGCCACGCGGAAGGGTTCGTAGTCCATGCAGACGTGGTTCGTCGGGACATAGAACAGGTTGGTCTTGGGCGAGAAGGCGGCCGGCTGCTGGTCCTTGGTGCCAAGGGCGGCGGGGCAGACGCCGGTGGTGTTCTCGTCCTCGCCGTTCTGGGCGGTCGAGTATTCCGCGACCACCTGCGGGCGACCGTACTGGTCGCTGTTGGGGTCCATCTCGACATGGGTTGCCCAGTTGACGGCGGGGTCGAACTTTTCGGCCACCAGCAGCTCGCCCGTCTCGCGGTCCATCGTGTAGCCGAAGCCGTTGCGGTCGAAGTGGGTCAGCAGCTTGCGCTGGGTGCCGTTGAAGTCCTGGTCGGTCAGGATCATCTCGTTGACGCCGTCATAGTCCCATTCGTCATGGGGCGTCATCTGGTAGAACCACTTGGCCATCCCGTCGTCGGGATCGCGGGCCATGATCGTCATCGACCAGCGGTTGTCGCCCGGGCGCTGCGACGGGTTCCAGGTCGAGGGGTTGCCGGTGCCGTAGTAGATCAGGTCCAGTTCCGGGTCATACGACATCCAGCCCCAGATCGGGCCGCCGCCGATCTTCCACTGGTCGCCTTCCCAGCTGTTGAGCGAGCTGTTCTCTCCGATCGGCTTGCCAAGGTGCATGGTATTCTGCGGATCAACCAGCATTTCCTCGTCCGGGCCCATGGACCAGGCCTTCCATGCCTCGGTGCCATCGGCCAGGTTCAGCGCCGTCAGCCGCCCGCGCACGCCGTATTCGCCGCCCGAGATGCCGACCATGACCTTATCCTTGACCGGCATCACGGTCGCGGTCAGCGTCTCGCCGATGGCCGGGTCGCCGATCTTGGTAGCCCATTTCTGTTCGCCTGTCTTGGCGTCCAGCGCGACGACGGTGGTATCGGCCTGCGACAGCAGGATCATCCCGTCGGCATAGGCGAGGCCCCGGTTCACCGTGTCGCAGCACATGACCGCGATCACCTCGGGGTCCTGCTGCGGTTCATAGCGCCACAGAATCTTGCCGTCTTCGTTCAGGTCCAGCGCGAAGACGTTGTTCGGGAAGGGCGTGTGCACATACATGATGCCGTCGATCACCAGCGGCGCGCCCTCGTGCCCGCGCAGCACCCCGGTCGAGAAGGTCCAGGCGACGCGCAGGTCGCCGACGTTGTCCCGGTTGATCTGATCCAGCGGCGAATAGCGGGTGTTCGCGTAGTCGAGAGTCTGGATCGCGTATTGGCCGGGATCGGCAATGGCCTGTTGGACGCTGTCATTGGCCAGGATGGCCGAACTGGACAGCAGAAGCGCCATGCCGGCGCCGGTCAGCGTGAGTTTCATCGTCTCCCTCCCCTTTGTGCCAGCGCCGTTCGAAAGCGGCGCGGGCTTGAGAGAGAGTTCCCGCCCAAATCCGATACGTCAACGGCTTAGAACAAGGCTAGCCGGAAAGTCTTAGTGATTTAGGCAGGCCGGCGGGAAAGTTCGGCATCCCGCCGGTGAGATCGGGGAAAATCAACCCATCCGCTCGGCGTGCCACAGGACATGGTCGGCCATGAAGGTCTGGACGAACCAGTAGCTGTGATCATAGCCCGGCTGCATCCGGTGCCAGCCCGGCTGGCGGCGTGCGGCCATCGCCTGGGCCAGCGTTTCGGGCTTGAGCAGGTCGAGGAACTGGTCGTTTGCCCCCTGGTCGATCAGGATCTCGCCCGGGTAGCCCTTTTCGACCATCAGCAGGGTCGAATCATGCGGCTTCCAGCTTTCGCGATCCTCCCCCAAATAGGCGGTGAACTGCTTGCGGCCCCAGTCCGATTCGGTCGGGTTGACGATGGGCGCAAAGGCCGAAAGGCTGCGGTAGCGGTCGGGATGGGTCATGGCGATGGTCAGCGCGCCATGGCCGCCCATCGAATGGCCGGTGATGCCTTGCGCCTCGCGGTCCAGCGCGAAGTTGTCGAAGACGATGCCCGGCAGTTCGTCCACGATATAGTCCCACATGCGGAAATGCGGCTTCCAAGGGTCCTGCGTGGCATTGACATAGAAGCCCGCGCCTTGGCCGAGGTCATAGGCCTCGTCATTGGCGACGCCCTCGCCGCGGGGCGAGGTGTCAGGGAAGACCAGCCCGATCCCTGCCTCGGCCGCCGCCTGCTGGGCGCCGGCCTTGGTCATGGCGTTCTCATGCGTGCAGGTCAGGCCCGAGAGATACCACAGCACCGGGACCGGCCCATAATCGGCGGCAGGTGGCAGGTAGACGGCAAAGGTCATGTCGGTGCCGGTCGCCTGCGACTTGTGGCGATAGACGCCCTGGGTGCCGCCAAAGCTGCGGTTCTCGGACAGGGTTTCTAGGGTCACGTCTCGGCTCCTTCGGTCAGGTCGTGATACATCACCAAGGCATCGACATAGCCTTGGGCGGGATGAAGAAAGGCTTGGGGCAACCGGCCGGCAATGGCAAACCCGGCCTTCTGCCACGAATGGACGGCATCGGCGTTGGTGGCGACAACGAAGTTGAACTGCATCGCGCGGAAGCCCTGCGCCCGCGCCCAGTCCTTGGCATGGGAAACCAGCGCTGTCGCCACGCCGCGGCTGCGGGCCTCGGGTGCGGTGGCAAAACTGGCATTGGCGACATGGGAAGCGCCGCCGGGGCGGTTGCGGCCGACGTGGCTGGTGCCCAGGATACGGTTTTGGTCTTCCGCGACGAAGACGGTGAAGGGGGCAGCGAACCAGTCGGCCAGCGCATCCTCGCGCGAGATGTCATGCGGGACGCAGTAGGTCTCGCCCGCACGGTAGACGGGCTCGAGGATTGCCCAGATCGCGTCGTGGTCGGCGGGAGTGGCAGGGCGGATACGGATATCCGCCCGGTCAGGGGTCATTTCAGGTCGTCCATGCTGCGGATAACCTTGCCCAGCAGGCCGTAGTCCAGCGCCTCCTGCGTGTTCAGCCAGAAGTCGCGCTGGGTGTCCTTCTCGATCCGCTCGACCGGCTGGCCGGTGGCGTCGGCGAAGATCTGGTTCAGGCGGTCGCGCATCAGGCGGACCTGTTCGGCTTGGATCATCATGTCCGTCGAGGTGCCGCCGATCCCGCCCGAGGGCTGATGGATCAGGAAGCGCGTGTTGGGCAGGCAGTAGCGGTTTTCCCGTTCCGCGCCGACAAAGATCAGCGCGCCGGCCGACGCGACCCAGCCCGAGCCGATGGTGCGCACGGTCGGGCGGATGAACTTGATCACGTCATGGATCATGTCACCCGATTCGACATGGCCGCCGGGCGACGAGATCAGCACGTTGATCGGCTTGTCGCTGTCCTCTGCCAGGGCCAGCAGATGCGAGACGGTGCGCTGCGCCAGCTTGTCGTTGATCGTGCCCGCGACGATCACCGTGCGGGACTGGAAGTAGAGCTTGTCGATCGAGGGGCTTTGCGGAAGGCCCAGATCCTCGCCCTTCTGGCGGTCCTCGCGGGGCTCATCCTCTTCCTCGTCGTCGTCATCATCAAGGCGGTGGGGCGGGAAGGGGCGCAGCATGGGATCATCCTTTTTCGGCATTGCGGCGGGACGCCCGGTCCGGGCCCCGCCGCAGTCTTACCTAAGCATCCCTGAAGGATCAGTAAATGACGACCGACCGGATGGATTCACCGGCGTGCATCAGGTCGAAGCCCTTGTTGATGTCTTCAAGCTTCAGGGTGTGGGTGATCATGGGATCGATCTCGATCTTGCCGTCCATGTACCAGTCCACGATCCTCGGCACGTCCGTGCGCCCGCGCGCGCCGCCAAAGGCCGAGCCTTTCCAGACGCGCCCGGTAACAAGCTGGAAGGGGCGGGTCGAGATCTCGGCCCCCGCAGGCGCCACCCCGATGACGATGGACTGGCCCCAACCGCGATGGGCCGATTCCAGCGCCTGGCGCATGACGTTGACGTTGCCGGTGCAGTCGAAGGTGTAGTCGGCGCCGCCGATCTGGTCGAAAGGCGTCTTCGTCATGTTGACGATTTCCTGGACGACGTTCTCGACCTCTTTCGGGTTGATGAAATGGGTCATGCCGAACTTCTCGGCCATCGGCTTCTTGTCGTTGTTCAGGTCCACGCCGATGATCATGTCGGCGCCGGCAAGACGCAGGCCCTGGATCACGTTCAGGCCGATCCCGCCAAGGCCGAAGACCACGGCCTTGGCGCCGATTTCCACCTTGGCGGTGTTGATGACCGCGCCGATCCCGGTCGTCACGCCGCAGCCGATGTAGCAGATCTTGTCGAAGGGCGCGTCCTCGCGGACCTTCGCCACTGCGATTTCCGGCAGCACGGTGTGGTTCGAGAAGGTCGAGCAGCCCATGTAATGGTGGATCGGCGTGCCATCCAGCATCGAGAAGCGCGAGGTGCCGTCGGGCATCAGGCCTTGGCCCTGGGTCGCCCGGATCGCCGTGCAGAGGTTGGTCTTGCCCGACAGGCAGGAGGCGCACTGGCGGCATTCGGGGGTATAAAGCGGGATCACATGGTCGCCCGGCTTGACCGAGGTGACGCCGGCGCCGACCTCGACCACCACGCCCGCGCCCTCATGGCCGAGGATGGCGGGGAAGATGCCTTCGGGGTCGTCGCCCGAGCGGGTGAATTCGTCGGTGTGGCAGATGCCGGTGGCCTTGATCTCGACCAGAACCTCGCCGGCTTTCGGGCCTTCAAGGTTCACTTCCATGATTTCCAGCGGTTTGCCGGCTTCCAGCGCGACGGCGGCACGAGTTCTCATCAATCTCTCCTTGGGTTCCGGCCGTCAGGCCGGGTGTCATGCCGAAAGGGCCGGCAAAGGCCGGCCCTTCGGGGGCTTGGATCAGGCGGCAGATCTCACACGTTCAACGTGTTGAACTTGCCAGATTTCTTTGCGACATGCGTCGCGATCGCATCCATCAGCGGCGGCGACAGCGCGTCATAGGGTTCAAGGCCGAGTTCCCGCAGCCGGGCACGGACCGCCGGCATCCGCTCGGGGTTCACACCGGCTTCGATGATCGAGGACACGAAAGCCGCGAATTCCGGCGCGGCCCAGCCCTCCTTGTCCGACAGCTCGGTATGCACGAAGTCGAGCCCGTAGAAGGGATGCTCGGTGTTCTCGATGCGGCCATACAGGTGAGTGCCGCAGTCGCGGCAGGCATAGCGCTGGATCGGAGCTTCCTTGTTGACGATCTGCAGCTTGTCGCCGTTCTCGACGACTTCGATGGCGTCGCGTCCCACTACGGCGACCATGCTGAAAAGCGCACCCTCGGGCTTCCAGCACTTGGTGCAGCCGCAGACATGGTTATGCGCCGTCTGCCCGCCCACGCGGACGCGGACGGGGTTCGAGCTGCATCTGCAGGTAAGCTCGTCCCCCGCGAAGTCCTGATGCGAAGCCTTGATGCCGTCATCGACAGCGGGGTGGATCCTGATTCCCGAGGTGTCTGCCATGGCCGTCCTCCTTGACCTTTGAAGAAGGTGACGGGCTCGGCCCCCGCGATCAAGTCCGCCGAAGGTTGTAACTGCTGCCGGTCTCAGTTGACAGCAGGCTGCGACGAGACGCCGACTTGGGCCGCCCGCAACAGGCGATCATGCAGCATGAAGCCGTTGACCATGACCTGGATGATGTCCCCCGCCTTTGTGCCGGAAACGGGCGCCTCGAACATCGCCTCGTGCAGAAGCGGGTCGAAGCGGTCGCCGATGACCGGGGCGATGATCTGGATGCCGTGGCGGGAAAAGACGTTCTGCAATTCGCGCAGGGTCAGTTCGACGCCTTCGACAAGTTCGGGCGCGACGCTGCGGTCGGCCGCATCGATGGCGCGGGTCAGCGCGTCGTAAACCGGAAGAAGGTCGCGCGCGAGCCTGGAGCCGCCGTAGTTCTCGGCCTCTCGGCGGTCCTTTTCGGCGCGCTTGCGGGCATTCTCGGCATCGGCAAGGGCGCGCATGAAACGATCGCGCAGCTCGTCTCGCTCGGACGTCAAGGCTGCGATGCGCGGGTCTTCGCCGTCCATGACGGGTTCATCAAGGGACAGATCGCCGTCCTGCGACAGGTCTTCCAGCGGCAATTCCGACAGATCATTGGGATTCTGCGTATCGTTCATTTCTCATCCTTTGCGGTCGGACAGGACCTTGCCGACAAGCTGGGCCGTGTAATCGACGATCGGGACGATCCGGCCGTAATTCAGGCGCGTCGGCCCGATCACGCCCACCGCGCCCACGATCTTGCGGTCAGCGTTCATATAGGACGAAACGACGAGAGAGGAACCCGAAAGTGAGAAAAGCTCGTTTTCAGAGCCGATGAAGATCCGCACGCCCTGCCCCTCTTCCGCCAGTTCAAGGAAACGGGCGATGTCGCGCTTGCGTTCCAGGTCGTCGAAAAGGCTGCGGATGCGGTCAAGGTCGGCCGCCTCGTGATCCAGCAGGTTGGCGCGGCCCCGGACGATCAGCCTCGGGTCCGGCGCATCGGCATCCCAAGAGGCCAGCCCGGTCTCGACAAGCTGGGCTGCCAGGGTGTCGAGTTCCTGACGGGCGCGGGAAAGATGCAGGGCCATGTCCCGGCGCAACTCGGCCAGCGTATGCCCCTCGCCCCGGGCCGAAAGGAAGTTTCCCGCCTCGCGCAGCGAACTGGGCGTCTGCCCCTGCGGGGGGGTGAACAGCCTGTTTTCCACCCGTCCATCTGCGAAGACGAGGATCACCAGGGCACGGTCCGGTCCGATGCTGACGAACTCGATATGCTTGAGGGCCGCTTCCTCCTGCTTCGGCATCAGCACGACGGACGCGCCCCGGGTGATGGTGGACAGCGCCGTGGAGACGCGGTCGAGCATCGCCCCGGTCTCGGAGGGGACGTCGCCCATGATCTCGGCAATGCGGGAACGGTCCTCGGGACCGATAGGGCCAACCTCCATGAGGCCGTCGACGAAAAGGCGCAGGCCACGCTGGGTGGGGAAGCGGCCGGCCGAGACATGGGGGCTTTCCAGCAGGCCCATGTATTCCAGATCCTGCATGACGTTGCGGATCGTGGCGGCGGAAACCGGCATCCCGCGGGTCAGCGTGCGCGATCCTACCGGCTCTCCGGTTTCAAGATAGGCTTCGACCACCCTGCGGAAAACCTCGCGCGAGCGGTCGTTCAGATCGGCGAAGAGATCGGGAGGCTGGGGCATTCGGGTTGCAGGGACCGGGACGGAGCCTTTAGTTTGCGGCAGTCAAAAAGATGGCCCGAGGGCCGGAAAGGATCACTTATGCGACCCTCTGGCCGGAAGTTAGCGGAACTGCGCCCGATTTCAATCGAAACCGGGGTGATGACCCATGCCGAGGGGTCCTGCCTGATCCGCATGGGGGGCACGCATGTGCTGTGCTCGGCCTCGATCGAGGAAAAGCCGCCGGCATTCCTGCGCGGAACCGGTCAGGGCTGGGTGACGGCGGAATACGGGATGCTGCCGCGGGCGACCCACAGCCGCAATCGCCGTGAGGCTGCGGCAGGAAAGCAATCCGGCCGCACGCAGGAAATCCAGCGCCTGATCGGGCGGGCGTTGCGGGCCGGGGTGGACCGGCTTGCCCTGGGAGAGCGGCAGATCGTGATCGACTGCGACGTGATCCAGGCCGACGGCGGAACCCGCTGCGCGGCTATCACCGGCGGCTGGGTGGCGTTGCGGCTGGCGGTGAACCGGCTGCTGGATGCGAAGCTGATTGCCAGCGACCCCATCCTGGACCATGTCGCGGGGGTGAGCTGCGGCATCTATGCAGGCCAGCCGGTACTGGACCTGGATTATGCGGAAGACAGCGAGGCCGGCACGGACGGGAACTTCGTGCTGACCGGAGGAATGCGCCTGATCGAGGTGCAGATGTCGGCGGAAGGCTCGGCCTTTTCCCGCGATCAGATGATCACGCTGCTCGATCTGTCCGAGAAGGGGGTGGCCGAACTGGTCGCGGCGCAGAAGGCGGCCGTATCGTGAGACGGTTTCTGGAAAGGAAGCTGCTGGTCGCGACCCATAACCCCGGCAAGCTGGAGGAGATGCGGGCGCTTTTCGCGCCGCAGGGGATCGAGGTTGTTGGGGCCTCCGGTATGGGCCTGGATGAACCTGAGGAAACGGAAACGAACTTTGTCGGGAATGCGCGCATCAAGGCGCGGGCGGCAATGTCTGCCACCGGGCTGCCGGTGCTGGCCGATGACAGCGGGATCACCGTGGACGGGCTTGACGGCGCGCCGGGGGTGCATACCGCCGACTGGGCAGCAACACCGAACGGGCGCGATTTCATGCAGGCCATGCAGCGGACATGGAACGAGCTTGAGGCTCGCGGCGTGCCGGAGCCCCGGACCGCCCAGTTCCGGGCGACATTGCTGATGCTGTGGCCGGATGGGCATGAGGAGGTGTTCGAGGGCATTGCGCCGGGGCGCTTGGTCTGGCCGCCGCGCGGGCAGTTGGGGCATGGCTATGACCCGATATTCGTGCCAGAGGGTCACGATAGGACCTATGCCGAGATGACGGCAGACGAGAAGAATGCGATCAGCCACCGGGCGGTAGCATTCCGCAAGCTCAAGGCGATGCTGGAGGCGTGAACGAGTCTGCAGAGCAGGATTGGCTGAATGGCGGCTTCGGGCTTTATGTCCACTGGCCCTTCTGCGCGTCCAAATGCCCTTACTGCGATTTCAACAGTCATGTTGCGGCGGTGATTGACCAGCGCAGGTGGCTGGAAGCCTACCGCTTGGAAATCGCCCGGGTTGCGGAGGAAACAAAGGGCCGCGTTCTCCGCAGCATCTTCTTTGGCGGAGGCACGCCGTCGCTGATGCAGCCGGAGGTGGTCGGCGCTGTGATCGATGCAGCTCGGGCGGGCTGGGGTTTTGCCAATGACATCGAGATCACCCTTGAGGCCAATCCGGGCAGTGTCGAACGCGGCCGCTTTCAGGGCTATGCAGAGGCTGGCGTCAATCGCCTGTCCATGGGCCTGCAGGCGTTGAATGACGCCGACCTGCGGCGGCTTGGGCGATTGCACAGTGTTTCCGAAGCACGCGCCGCCTTCGAGGTTGCACGGGCCTGCTTCCCTCGGGTGAGTTTCGACCTGATCTATGCGCGGCAGGCTCAGACCCGGGCAGCATGGAGGGCCGAGTTGCGAGAAGCGCTGGAGATGGCGGTGGATCATCTGTCGCTTTATCAACTGACGATCGAGGACGGTACTGCCTTTGGTGCCCGCGCGGCGGCGGGTGGCTTGAAGGGGCTTCCCGATGATGACCTCGCAGCAGATATGTATCTGGATACACAGGAAATCTGCCTGTCCAACGGGTTTCCGGCCTATGAAGTGTCGAACCATGCGCAGGAAGGGGCCGAGAGCCGGCACAATCTGGTTTACTGGCGGCAGGGCGATTGGGCCGGTATCGGACCCGGGGCGCATGGACGGCTGACGTTGAATGGCTGTCGTTGGGCGACCGAGGCCCCCCGCGCGCCCGGCGCTTGGCTTGAAGCTGTCCGCAAAGGTGCCGGAGAAGTTCCACGCGTGCCAGTGCCGCGGAACGAACAGGCAACGGAATACTTGCTGATGTCGATGCGACTGGCGGAAGGTCTGGATCTGGTCCGCTATGCGCGTCTTGCTGGAAAACCCCTTTCAGACAATGTCATCGCAGAACTGGTCGAACTGGAATTGATCGACCTGGCACCCGGTCGATTGCAGGTGACAACAAAAGGTCGCCCGGTATTGAATGCGATCCTGCGGGCACTCGCCTGAGTATCAGGCACCAGCGCCCAAGAGTTGGCACAGACGATCCAACTGTTCCAGATCGTGGTATGTCACCGTCACCCGTCCACCGTCTTGACCGGCATGGTCGATCCGGACGCGCATCTTGAGATGGGCCGAGAGATCTGCTTCCAAGGCACGGGTATCCGAATCCTTGTTGTCTTTCTCCTGCTTCGGAACAGGTGCGGGACGTTCCGCCACTTGGCGGGCGAGGGCCTCTGTCTCTCGCACGGAAAGGTTGCGGTCGATCACCTTTCGCGCCATGGCGATGGGATCTGGCGCGGTGATAAGCGCCCGCGCATGGCCTGCGCTGATTTTTCCATCCCGCACAAAGCCTTGAACCTGATCGGGCAGATTCAGCAGCCGCAGCAGGTTGGAGATATGGCTGCGGCTCTTGTCCAAGGCTTCCGCGAGCCTTTCCTGAGTATGGCCAAACCGATCCATGAGTTGGCGGAAGGAAGCCGCCTCTTCGATCGGATTGAGGTTGGCACGCTGAATGTTTTCGATAAGGGCCACTTCCAGGACTTCCGTATCATCCAGCTCACGGACAAGAACCGGAAGTTCATGCAACTGGGCAATCTGGGCCGCACGCCACCGGCGTTCTCCGGCAACGATCTGGTAGAGATCCGGTTCACTCGGGTGAGGACGGACGATCAGAGGCTGCAGCACGCCGCGATTGCGCAGGGAGGCCGCGAGTTCAGCCAGTGCTTCGGGGTCAAACTGACGGCGTGGCTGGTCCGGGTTCGGGATGAGCTGTTCGACAGGAACATTCAGGGTGCTGCGCGACTGGGTTCCCGGCGACAGTTCGACATCGGCCATGAGCGCGGACAGGCCTCGTCCAAGGCCTCCCTTACGGGGTTTTGGATCAGCCATGTGCTGCCTTTCCCTGATCCCGATTCCGGTCGATCAGTTCATTTGCCAAGGCGCGATAAGCAGCGCTGCCCTTGGAAGATGGGTCATAGTGAATCACTGGCAGAGCATGAGATGGTGACTCTGAAACCCGGACGTTCCTGGGCACCACTGTTCTGAAAACAAGCGAACCCAATGTCTTGCGGGCATCTGCCTCGACATGCTGCGACAGGTTGTTCCGTGAATCCGCCATGGTCAGAAGAACACCCTCGATCCGCAGGTGTGGATTGGCAGAGCTTCTGACTTCCCGAATTGTCAGTAGAAGTTGCGAAAGTCCTTCCAAGGCATAGAACTCAGCTTGAAGAGGCACGATCACGCTGTCCGCAGCAACCATCGCGTTAAGGGTAAGCAGGCCAAGGGCCGGGGGACAGTCGATCAGCACGGTGCCGGTCGCCTGCTGCAACGCATCGGCAAGAAGATGCGTCCGGCGCGCCCGCGAGGCAATGTCAAGTTCGGCCGATGCAAGGTCGGGCGTGGCCGGAACGATGGTCAGGTTCGACAAGCCGGTCGGATGACGTGCGTTCATCCACTCGACCTCTCCGGTCAGCAGATCGTAGCTGGTGGTCTCACGTTTGTCGGGATCAACACCCAAGCCGGTGGAGGCATTTCCTTGGGGATCAAGGTCGATGATGGTGACATCCACGCCGATTTCAGCCAGAGCAGCGCCAAGGTTGATGGCTGTGGTCGTCTTTCCGACTCCGCCCTTCTGGTTGGTGATGGCGATGATGGTGCGGTCAAACATGCTGAACATTCCAGATCTGCAGGATGGCCGCGCCGTCCTCTGTATTGCTTGGATGGACCTGCAACTCGAAGCGCCAAGAGTTTCGCGCGGGATCAAGTTCGGTTTGCCAACTGCGACCCTTCATGAGCCAAGCGGTTCCTTCTGGCGCCAGATGCCTGTCGAGATATGGCATGAGGCGGTTGAGAGGTGCAAGCGCACGCGCGCTAACGATGAGAGCCTGCGCGGGAGCTAGGTTTTCAATGCGCGCTGCCTCGGCCGTGCAATTCGAAAGCGATAACTCGCGGATAACGGTCTGCAGAAAAGCAACCTTGCGGTTATCCGAGTCCACAAGCCGGAAAGGGTTCTGAGGGCGGCAAATGGCCAATATCAGGCCCGGCAATCCCCCGCCGCTGCCGATATCCAGCCATGAGCCTTGAGTGGACGGTGCGAGATCGTTCAGTTGAAGACTGTCCTGGATGTGGCGCGTTTCAAGATCATCGACGGAAGACCGTGCCACGAGATTGATGTTTGGGTTCCATCTTCTGATCAGTGCTGCATACTGCTCCAGCTTCGCTTCACGTGAAGCATTCATGCCGCAGTTCCCGATCGCGTACGTAGAAGGGCGATCAGAAGGCTCAGCGCTGCCGCAGTCATACCTTCAACTATAGCGGCTTGAGCGATGTTTGCGGGTCGATGACCGGCCAGTTTCATGCGCAATTCCTTGGACAATCCTGCCACTTCATCGAAGTTGAGTTCGGCGGGAATGAGGAGGCTTTCATATCGGCGAATGTCGGCCGCATCACGCTGCTGCCGCTCTGTGAACTGCACATACATCGCTTCGTTGCAGACAAGATCTAAAGCTTCCCTGTCACCAGCGATGTCGGTCGGCAACAAAGGTACGATTTTGGAAAAATCTACGTCACTCTGGCCCAAGAGACTGAAGACCGTCCGACGGTTTCCGTCTTGCCGAACAATGATGTCACGCCTTCCGAGTTCCTGTGGTGTAAAGCTGATAGCCTGACAGGACCTTTGAACGTTCTTGAAGCGTTTCAGCTTTTCTTGGAATCTTGTTGCACGTTCTTCCCCCACAAGACCCCATTCAATCCCTTTCGGAGTCAGACGTCGATCCGCGTTGTCGATTCGAAGGGAAAGACGGAACTCTGCCCGCGACGTGAACATCCGATAAGGTTCCGTCACGCCACGCGTTAGTAGATCGTCGATCATCACCCCGATATAGCTTTCCGTCCTGCTGAACACAGCAGGTGGTCTGCTTTGAGCGGAGAGTGCCGCATTGAGACCAGCTACCAACCCTTGGGCTGCCGCTTCTTCATAGCCTGTGGTTCCATTGATCTGACCGGCAAGATAAATGCCACTGACCGACTTCAACTCCAACGTCGGGTGCAAGGCCCGGGGATCGATGTAGTCGTATTCTATCGCATAGCCTGGTTGAACAATCTCGGCGGCTTCGAGGCCCCGAATCGATCTTACATATTCCAGTTGAACTATCTCTGGCAGAGAGGTTGAAAGCCCGTTGGGATAGACCAGTTCGCTGTCATGACCTTCAGGCTCAAGAAAGATCTGGTGGCTGGTCTTTTCAGAGAACCGCACCACTTTGTCTTCCACAGACGGACAATAGCGTGGGCCCTTGCTGTCGATCTGGCCACCATACATCGCTGATTGATGCAGATTTTCGCGAATGATCTTATGGGTTCTTTCGTTCGTGTGGGTGATCGCACATGCAACTTGAGGTGCTTCCGGTGCAACAGTCATGAAAGACATCATGACTGGATGACGGTCTCCCGGCTGCTGCTGCAGGCTGTCCCAATCTACGGAACTGCGCAACAACCTTGGAGGTGTTCCGGTTTTCAAGCGCCCGAGTGGAAGTTCCAGTTCAAGCAAGGCTGCCGCCAAGCCTGCAGAACGATCATTCCCCCACCGGCCAGACGGTCGAGTGACATCCCCGATATGGATCACCCCATTCAAGAAGGTGCCTGCGGCCACGACCACTGTAGCGCATTTGATTTCGTCGCCTGTGGCCAGGATTATACCCTTAATCCGCATGTTCTCAATGGTAAGGGACGACACTTCGCCAATTACAAGCTCAAGCCCTAAAACTTTGGCAAGTTCTGCGGCGGCAGCTGTCCGGTACAATACGCGGTCAGCTTGGACCCGTGGCCCCTGAACCGCAGGCCCCTTGCGCCGGTTGAGAAGACGGAACTGGATCCCTGCAGCATCTGCGACACGACCCATCAACCCATCCAGTGCATCGATTTCCCGGACAAGATGCCCTTTCCCGAGACCACCGATCGCCGGATTGCACGACATGGTCCCCACGTCCTCGGGACGCATCGTCACAAGGCCCACTGACACGCCCAAGCGGGCCGCGGCAGCTGCAGCTTCAAGCCCCGCATGACCTGCCCCAATCACAACAACATCAAAATGTTTCACGTGAAGCACCTACTTCCCTATGCAGAAGCGTGAGAAGATCTCGTCAAGATAATCATCCACTGCGATGCGACCAACAACCTCGGTCAGCCGCTGTGACGTATGCCGCACAATTTCTGCAAGCAGCTCGGGAGGCAGATCAGGCCCCATGTCAAGCGCTTCTGCTGCAGTCTCCAGACACTCCGCCTGCCGTCGCCGCGTGATGACGCCAGCCCCGGCCACGCGTTGACTCAGCCGATCCTTGACCTGTTCCAACATCTTGGGAATGCCCGTACCGGAAACAGCCGAGATCCCATTCCCTCCCAGATCGGCCTTGGTACGAAGAACCAAGTCATCACGCTGCAGAAGATCCTGGACGGGTTGTCCATCTTCAGACAGGTGTATTCTCAGGTCTGCATTACGCGCCCGATCCAGCGCCCGCTTGACTCCCAGGAATTCGACCTGATCCTGCGTCTTTCGAAGCCCCGCCGTGTCCAGGAACGTGACCGCCAACCCCCCAAGATCGGTATGAAGCTCGATCACATCGCGGGTCGTTCCGGCAACATCGCTGACCAGTGCCAATTCCCGTCTTGCAATCCGGTTCAGCAAGGATGACTTGCCCGCATTCGGAGGACCGACGATCGCCACCTCAAAACCTGTCCGTATCCGCTCAGCTGCGGGATAGCCGGCAAGTGCCGCTAGAATATCGCCACGGACACCTTTCAGCAGATCAAACACCTCTGCTGGAACGTCTTCAGGGACTTCTTCATCGGCGAAATCCACTGAAACCTCGATCAACGCTCCTGCTCGGACAAGACGTTCGCGCAGGCTCTCGGTCCATCGGACAAGCTCGCCCGACATGACCCGCATCGCCTGCTGACGCTGAGCCTCGCTTTCAGCGGACAGAAGATCGGACAGGGCTTCGACCTCGCTCAAGGCGATCGCGCCGCTCATCAGCCCTCGGCGGGTGAACTCTCCGGGTTCCGCCATCCGGGCGCCATGCCGCCGCAATGCCGCTTCAAGCCGACGCACCACGACGGGGGCGCCATGAATCTGGAACTCGACAACCTCATCGCCAGTGAAGCTCGATCCCTGGTCGAAACGAATGACCAGGCCCCGGTCGATCAACTCGCCATCCCGCAGAGATCTCAACTCGGCCCTGCGAGCCTCGGGCAGCGGTCCGGCAAGGGCCTCGCCAATCAGACGCGCCTCGGGTCCGCTCAGGCGGACAACAGAGATTCCGCCTCGGCCAGGAGGCGTCGCTTCGGCGTAGATCGTGGACATGCCATTCTCAGGCGTTCATCGATTCGAAGAAATCGGCGTTGGTCTTGGTCTGCTTCAGCTTCGAGATCAGGAACTCGATCGCATCCGTTGTGCCCATCGGGTTCAGGATGCGCCGCAGCAGATAGGTCTTCTGCAGATCCTTCTGATCGACAAGCAGCTCTTCCTTGCGGGTTCCCGACTTGAGGATGTCCATGGCAGGGAATACCCGCTTGTCGGCAACCTTCCGGTCCAAGACGATCTCGCTGTTGCCGGTGCCCTTGAATTCCTCGAAGATCACTTCGTCCATGCGGCTGCCGGTATCGATCAGCGCTGTTGCGATAATCGTTAGTGAACCACCTTCCTCGATGTTCCGCGCGGCGCCGAAGAACCTCTTGGGCCGCTGCAACGCATTTGCATCGACACCTCCCGTCAGCACCTTGCCCGAGGAGGGCACGACCGTGTTGAACGCCCGCCCCAAGCGCGTGATCGAATCCAGCAGAATCACCACATCCCGCTTGTGCTCGACCAGCCGCTTTGCCTTTTCGATCACCATCTCGCTGACAGCAACGTGCCGCGTTGCCGGCTCGTCGAAGGTCGATGAAACCACCTCACCCTTCACAGAGCGCTGCATGTCCGTCACCTCCTCGGGCCGCTCATCGATCAGCAGCACGATGAGATAGCATTCAGGATGATTTTTCTCGATCGAATGGGCAATATTCTGCAGAAGCACCGTCTTGCCGGTACGAGGAGGGGCAACGATCAGCGACCGCTGTCCTTTCCCGATCGGCGCCACCAGGTCGATGATCCGGGCCGAGCGGTCCTTGGCCGTCGGGTCCTCCAACTCCATCCGCAGCCGTTCGTTCGGATAGAGCGGGGTCAGGTTGTCGAAGGCAACCTTGTGCCGCGCCTTCTCGGGATTCTCGAAGTTGATCTTTTCGGCCTTGGTCAGCGCGAAATATCGCTCGTTTTCACCCGGAGCGCGGATCACCCCCTCGACGGTGTCGCCCGTTCGCAGACTGTGCAGGCGGATCATGTCGGGGCTGACATAGATGTCGTCGGGACCGGGCAGGTAGTTCGCCTCGGGCGAGCGCAGGAAGCCAAAGCCGTCCTGCACGACCTCCAGCACGCCATCTCCGCCGATCTCGAAGCCTTCCTCAGCATGCTCCTTCAGCAGCGAGAACATCATCTCGCCCTTCCGCATGGTGGAAGCGTTCTCGATCTCCCATTCCTCGGCGATGGACAGCAGGTCGGCGGGGCTCTTGGCCTTCAGGTCGGCGAGGTTGAGGCGTTCTTCGGTCATCATGTCACCATGCGCCGGATCGGCCCGGGCCGGGCGCTGCGGCATGCTCATGTCGGATGGATTCGCCCCGGACGGGACGCAACATGGCAGATAGGCCGAAACGGCCCCTGAGTCAAACCTTCAGAACTTCACGATCACCGACAGCACGATGATCGCCATCAGCAATGTCGGCACCTCGTTCATCAGCCGATAACGCCGGCCGGTCGATCCTGCGCCGCGTGACAGTTTCTTCCGCTCGATCATCAGCCAGTGATGGAAGACGGTCATGCCGACCACGGCGACGGCCTTGGTCCATGGCCAGATCATCGACCAGTCCACGATCCCCGGCGTGAACACCAGCGCCAGCCCCGCGAGCCATGTCGCGATGGACGCCGGTCCCATGATGAACCGCAGCAGCTTGTATTCCATGATCTGCAGGCTGTCGCCCGGCTCTCCGGCCATGGTTCCGCGCTCGGCATGATAAACGAACAGCCTTGGCAGGTAGAACAGCCCCGCCATCCAGGAAATCACCGCCATGACGTGAAAGGCCTTGATCCACGGGTAAGCAGTGCCAAGCCAATCGGTGATCATGCGCCATCTCCTTCGCCATCTTATCCTTAAGAAAGGAAAGATAAGAAAGGTAGATGTGGTGGTAGGGCCTGTGGACTTCGGAAGGATCGTCTTTTACCGGATTCAATCCACCAAAACTGCCTGTGGGAAAATCCTGTGGAGGCACATCTGTCGTTCTAAAGATAATCAAATATTTTCATGATATTAGACTCTATGTGCATCCTGTGGATAACTCTGTTAGTCCACAAGGTCGGGATGACTCTGGAACAACTTGTCTTCCTGTGGATGACTCCCTTTCGTTCACCTTCCGTCTCATGGCCTGATCCACAGTCCTCGCGGGCGCAGCAGTTGTCCCATGCCACCGCCCTCCTCCGGCCCTGCCTTTGCACCGCAGTTATCCACAGCCGTGGCGCTTCCCCTTGAATGGCGCGCGGGCTAGACAGATGTGGCAGGACGGCGAGGATGCGGAATGAACCACAGCGCGGCGCCGATGATGGCGGATCGGCAGGACCACAGGGAAACGCAGGTGCCGCTGGCTGGGGTGATCGGCTGGCCGGTGGCCCATTCCCGTTCGCCTGTGCTGCACGGACACTGGCTGCAGCAGCACGGGCTGCGCGGTCATTATGTGCCGCTTGCCGTCAGGCCCGAACATCTTGCGCAGGTGCTGCAGGGCCTGCCATGCATGGGCTTCGTCGGCGCAAACGTCACCATCCCGCACAAGGAAGCGGTGCTGGCGCTGGCTGATGTCGTCACCGACCGCGCGGCGCTGATCGGGGCGGCCAACACGCTGATCTTCCGTCCCGATGGCCGTATCCACGCTGACAACACTGACGGCTGCGGCTTCATCGCCAACCTGACCCAGCAGGCGCCCCACTGGCAGCCCTCGTCCGGTCCCGCCGCCATCATCGGCGCGGGGGGCGCTGCGCGGGCCGTGGTTGCGGCGCTTCTGGAACAGGGCGTGCCGGAACTGCGGATCGCCAACCGGTCCCGCGAGCGTGCCGAGCGTATCCGCGAGGATTTCGGCGCGCGCGTCACCGTCCATGACTGGTCGCATGCGGGCGGGATGCTGGAAGGCGCCAGAACCGTCGTGAACACCACCTCCATGGGCATGGAGGGCCAGCCGCCTCTGCAGGTTACCCTGGACAAGCTGTCGCCCGCCGCCCTCGTGACGGACCTTGTCTATACGCCGCTCGACACGGCGTTCCTGCGCGCCGCCCGCGCGCGCGGCTGCGTCACGGTGGACGGCCTCGGCATGCTGCTGCACCAGGCCGCACCGGGGTTCGAGCGCTGGTTCGGCGTCAGGCCCCAGGTCGATGACGCCCTGCGCGCCACGGTGCTGGGATGAGCTTCCGGCTCGGCCTCACCGGCGGCATCGGCATGGGCAAGACCACCACCGCCGCGATGTTCGCAAGCCGCGGCGTCCCTGTCTGGGATGCCGACACCGCCGTCCACCGGCTCTATGCGGCGGGCGCCGCCGCGGTTGAGCCCGTTGCGGCCGTTTTTCCCTCGGCGCTCGGTCCTCAGGGCATCGACCGCACCGTGCTGAAGCGTCTGCTGGCCGAAGATCCCTCGCGACTGGCCCGGCTCGAAGCCATCGTCCACCCCCTTGTCGCTGCCGACCGGCAGGCCTTCATCGGGGCGAATGCCGCTGCGCCGGTCGTGCTGCTCGACATTCCGCTGCTGTTCGAAACGGGGGCAGAGGCGCAGATGGACGGCGTCGCCGTTGTCTCTGCCCGGGCCGAGATCCAGCGCGCCCGCGTCCTGTCCCGTCCCGGCATGGATGAAGCGACGCTTGACCTGATCCTGTCGCGCCAGATGGCCGACGCCGAACGCCGCGCCCGCGCGACCTGGATCATCCCCACCGCGACATTGGCCGAGGCGGAAGCCGCCGTGGACGCCATCCTTGCCGAAATCGCCGCCCGAAAGACCAGGACCCATGCGTGAGATCGTTCTCGACACTGAAACCACCGGCTTCGACCCCGACACCGGCGACCGCATCGTCGAGATCGGCGCCGTCGAGCTGATGAACCACCTGCCTACGGGCCGGCATTTCCACGTCTACATCAATCCTGAACGCGACATGCCGGCCGATGCCTTCGCGGTCCACGGGCTTTCGACCGAGTTCCTGTCCGACAAGCCGCGCTTTGGCGAAGTCGCCGCCGGTTTCATCGCCTTCATCGGGGACGCCCGGCTGGTCATCCACAATGCCGCCTTTGACATGAAGTTCCTGAACGCGGAGCTGCGCCGCGCCGGCCAGCCCACGATGCCGATGTCCCGGGCACTCGACACCGTGGCGATGGCACGGGGGAAATTTCCGGGCGCGCCGGTGTCGCTGGACGCGCTTTGCCGGCGCTGGGGAATCGACAATTCCAACCGCACCCTTCACGGTGCGCTTCTGGACAGCCAGCTTCTGGCCGAGGTTTATCTGGAACTGATCGGCGGCCGCCAGCCCGACCTGGTGCTGGTGCCGCAAGCCGATACCCGAACGGCCGACGGCGCCGCCTCGGGACCTGTCCGCCCGCGCGCGCCCCGTCCGGCGCCGCTGCCCCCCCGCATCACCGCCGCCGAGCGACAGGCCCATGCCGCCTTTGTCGAACGGATCGGCGCCAAGGCCCTGTGGTCGCGCCATGCGCCGGCGGGCTGATCGCCGCACTGGGCATTCCCCATGATCGGCTACCTGCGGGAATCCTGGTCCTTCGTCGCCGCCCTGTTCGAGCGGATGGACAAGATCCACATGGGCCTGATCGCCGCCGGGGTGGCCTTTTACGCCATGTTCGCCGTCTTTCCCGGCCTTGCCGCCCTGATCGCCCTTTGGGGCCTCTGGTTCGATCCCGCGATCATCCAGGAATATGACCGCTACGTGGACGAGTTCGTGCCCGGTCAGGCCGCCGAGATCCTGCACGCCCAGATCGATGCCCTGACCTCGGGCGGACGCACGCAGCTTGGCTGGGCTTCGGCGATCTCTTTCGTGATCGCCACCGTCGCGGCGCGGGCGGGGGTGGATGCGCTGGTGCGCGGGCTGAACGCGGCTTACGGGGTGCGCTCGCATTCCACGATCGTGGGCTTCGTGCTGGCCTATGCGCTGACGCTGGCCATCGTGGGGGTGGTGATCCTCGGGCTTGCCACCATCGTGATCGTGCCGCTCGCCTTCAACTTCATGGAGCATGGGCCGCTGCGAAGCTGGCTGATCGGCGTGACGCCCTGGGTCGCCATGTTCCTGATCGTGATCATCGGCATCGGCATCCTTTACCGCTACGGCCCGAACGTGAAGACGCCGCGCACCCGCATCTTCACCTGGGGGGCGTTGTTTGCCGCACTGGCCTGGGCGGCAGCCTCGGTGGCCTTTTCCGTCTACCTGGCGCGATTCGACAGCTACAACCGCATCTACGGGTCGATCGGTGCAGTGGTGGCGCTGCTGATGTGGTTCTACCTGGCAGGCTTCTCGGTGATGATGGGCGCCCTCATCAATGTCGAGATGGATCGCCACAAGCGGCTGGTGCAGGCACGCAAGGCCCGCGCGCTGGCGCGCAAGATGACTGAAAAGCGCAAGCAGGCCGCCGGCTAACGGCGGTCAGTGCCGCGCTCCCTCGCGCGCGGCCGAGGTCAGCACCACTCTGCGCTCCTCCGGCTCACGCAGCGAATATGGCGCGTCCGGGCTGAAGCGCATGTGCAGCGTGAACACGTCATCCGTTGCCGTCACCTCGGTTTCGGTGTCGAGCTGCATCGCGAATGCTTCGATCAACTGGCTGCCAAGACCGGTGCCTTCCAGGTTGTTCAGGGGCTGGCCCAGCGAATTCTCGATCGTCAGTTCTGCCTTGCCTTCGTCATCCACCCGCAACTGCACCCGAACCCAGGCCCTTTCCTGTCCTTCCGCCTTTCCGGCGTATTTGAGCGCGTTGGTAAAGGCTTCGGTGGTCAGCAGGGTCAGCGGCACCGCCTGGTCCGGCAGCAGCACCAGCGGGTCAAGCCGGGTGTCGATCTGGATCGACTGGTCGTTGACGACAGTCGCGGTGGACATCTGCCCGATGATGTCGCGGATCAGGCGATCTGCCTCGACCGAGTCCAGATGCTCGGCCTGGTAGAGGTTCTTGTAGATCGTGGCCAGCGACGCCACCCGGTCCTGCACCGACCGCAGCACCCGCTTGGCGTCGGTGTCGTCGATCATCCGGCCCTGCATGTTGATGATCGAGGCGATCAGTTGCAGGTTGTTCTTGACCCGGTGATGGACCTCTTTCAGCAGCACCGTCTTTTCGGCGACGACTTCCTCCATCGCCGCCTCGTCGCGGATCAGGATGCGGGCCATGTTGTGGAATGTCTCGCTGACGTCGCGGATCTCGCCCGGCGCGCCTTCCAGGATCGGGGGCGGGGCGTCGCGGTTGCCCAGGGCAAAGCGGCGCATCTGGCTTCGCAATTCGCGCACATGCCGCAGCACCAGACGATAGACGGCGAAATAGGCCACGGCGAGAGATACGGCCCAGAGGGCGACGGGAAACAGCACGGCGGCAAGCCGCGACACCGTCAACCCGGCAATGCCGGTCAGCTGCGGGCTCCAGCTGCCCAGTGCATAGACCAGGTCGGGCACCACCGCGACAACCGAAAACACCCGTTGCTCGCCCGAGTTCGAGATGCCGCTGAAGGTCGTGTCCGTCAGCGGGATCAGCGAATCCAGCGTCATGCCTTCCGGCAGGATCGCGGTGGGATCGTTGTCGCTTTCAAAGTCGCCCACCAGCGACTGGCCGACGCTGTTGAAGGTCAGGATGCGGGCGCCGTCCGACCAGTAGGCCGTCGCATGGGTCGAACGCAGCAGGTCGTGCGACAAGGACACCGCGACATAGCCCAGCAGGTCCTGTTCGCGGTAAAGCGGCTGCGACACGATCACCACCGATTGCCCCGAGGCCCGGCCTTTCTCCGCGGCGGTGATCAGCGTTCCCGGCTCACGCATGAACTGCAGGAAATGCGGCAAGTCGCGCATATCCACGACCCTGTCCGCCGAGGAACAGGCGTTGCGGCCCGTGATGTCGGTGAACCCGGCATAAACAAAGGTCGCGCTGCGCTGGACGAAATCGCGCATCATCTCGGAACAGGCGGCCGGATCGTCCAGCAGCGTCAGCACCGAGCTGCCAAGCGCATCGGCCGTTCCGATGGCGCCCTGCAGCAGCGCCCGTTCGCCTGCGGCGGCGGCGGCGGTGCGTCCCTGGATGGCGATCTCGGACGACCGCTCGGCTTCGCGCGACAGATGCAGCGTCTGCAGGATCGAGATCATCCCGATGGGAAGGATCGCGATGCTCAGCAGCATCCCCAGCCGGAACCCCAGTGTCCGGGTGAAGGACGCGCCCTTTCCCAGCACGGTCCTGCGCCTTCAGCGGGAAACGGGGTGGTTCACCGCCATCACGGCCAGGGTCGCGCGGTCCGTCATGTCAAGTTCCTCGCCCTCGGCCATCTGCAGCAATTCGGCCAGCCGGCGGCGGCCGCGGTTGGCACGCGACTTGACCGTGCCCACGGCCACGCCGGTCATGTTGGCGGCTTCCTCGTAGGAAAAGCCCGATCCGCCGACCAGGATCAGCGCCTCGCGCTGCTCGTCGGGAAGCTGCGCGAAGGCCGCCTTGAAGTCGTTCATCGCCAGCCGCCCGTCATGTTCGGGGCGGGTCGCCTGCCGGGCGGCATGGATGCCGTCGGTGTCGCTGACCTCGCGCCGGGTCTTGCGGCGGGCGGAATAGAAGGTGTTGCGCAGGATCGTGAACAGCCAGGCGCGCAGGTTGGTGCCGGCCTGGAACTTCTCGATATTGGTCCAAGCCTTGACGATGGTGTCCTGCACGAGATCGTCGGCGGACGCGCTTTCGCGGGTCAGCGACAGGGCGAATGCCCTCAGCGCGGGCAGGTGATCCACCAGCTCGCTGCGGGGGTCGGGACCGGATTGGGCCTTGCTGTCGGCCGCTCTGGACATCCGCATCACTCCTGCTCGCGCAGGCGCTCGAGAAGGATCAGAAAGCGGTCGGGGACCTCCTGCTGGGATTCCTGCTCATAGACGCGCCGCAGATTTTCATCGATCTGCTTCTCAAGGGCGGCGCGTTTTCGTTCTTCCCGCCTCGTATTCATATATTTGTCAGTCCCGGAAATCTTGTGTGCACGTTGCCCAACGGCTACAGGACGTCAAGGTTCCCACGGGGATAATTTTGAGGTTACGCCATGTCCGCTGCTGATCTTGCCCAATCCATCGGCCGCGAGCTGCCCTATCTGCGCCGCTACGCCCGCGCCCTGACCGGCAGTCAGACGGCGGGTGACAACTATGCCGCGGCCACGCTGGAGGCCATCCTCAGCGACCGCAGCCTGATGACTGGCGAGGAAACCCGCATCGGGCTGTTC
The DNA here is from genome assembly GCF_016617715.1 of Paracoccus sp. MC1862. Classification (NCBI taxonomy): domain Bacteria; kingdom Pseudomonadati; phylum Pseudomonadota; class Alphaproteobacteria; order Rhodobacterales; family Paracoccaceae; genus Paracoccus; species Paracoccus sp. MC1862. Next base: position 2,708,767 of record NZ_CP067225.1, read on the forward strand.
CGCACCTTTCATGCGATCTGGCAAAGCTCGGGCCAGCCGGTGGCCAGCGACGACCAAAGCTCGCGCGAGGCCGCGGCCCAGTCGCACCTGCGCAGCCTGACCGCCAACTCGCGCGAGGCGCTGCTGCTGCGCACGATCGAGGAACTGCGCTACGACCAGATCGCCAAGATCATGCAGATCGACCAGGAAGAAGCCGAGGAACTGGTCCAGATCGCCCTGAACGAGATGGGCCGCGCCATCCGCGGCCGGGTGATGATCATCGAGGACGAGACGATCATCGCCATGGACCTGAAAGGTATTGTGCAGGCGATGGGGCACGAGGTCACGGGCGTCGCCCGCACCCATACCGCCGCCGTGGAACTGGCCGGCAACCGCCGCCCCGATCTGATCCTGGCCGACATCCAGCTTGCGGACGGCTCGTCGGGCATCGAGGCGGTGAACGAGCTTCTGGGCAGCCTCGGCGACCTGCCGGTGATCTTCATCACCGCCTTCCCGGAACGGCTGCTGACCGGCGACCGGCCCGAGCCGGCATTCCTGATTTCCAAGCCCTATTCGGAAGAGCAGGTCCGTTCGGCCATCAGCCAGGCGATGTTCTTCGCGTCGAGCGAGGGCTTGGGCGCCGCCTGACCTTCCCATGGGATCAAGTAACGCGGCGTCCTGACGGGCGCCGCTTTTTTTCGTTCTTCAGACGCTGATCCAGCGGTCGTCGTCAGTCAGCATCATCAGCTCGCCATCGCGGATGTCGTGCCACAGCCCGTGCATCGACAGCTCGCCCGACTGGACGGCATTGGCGACAAAGGGGAAGGTCATCAGGTTGTCCAGCGACACCTGCACCGCCATCTTTTCCAGCGCATCGACCTGCCGCTCGGCCGGAAGGCCGGTCACGCGCTCGTAGCCGGGGCGCAGGATGTCCATCCAGCGGCCGACGAAGCTGGTCGCCTCCTCCAGTTCGGGCGCCTGGCCCGAGCACATGGCATGGCAGCCCGCCACGCCCCCGCACTGGCTGTGCCCCATCACGATCAGATGCGCGACGCGCAGCGAGCGCACAGCATATTCCACGGCCGCCGAGGTGCCGTGCTGCTCGCCGTCCGGCGCGTAGGGCGGCACCAGGTTGGCGATGTTGCGATGAATGAAGAACTCGCCGCTGTCAGCCCCGAAGATCGAGGTCACATGGACGCGGGAATCGCAGCACGAGATCACCATTGCCCGCGGGCGCTGGCCGTCGTCCGCCAGCCTGCGGTACCAGGCGCGGTTCTCGGAATAAGAGGTGGCGCGCCAGCCATGATAGCGCTGGATCAGGTAATTGGGGAGCGAGCGGACGTCGGTCATGCTTGGCCTCATGCGGGTCTTGGTCGCGTGGATAGTCCGCGAATGCCTAAAGTTCGAGGCTTTTCTGCGGCCTGCCTCAAGGATTTCTTAGCCGCCCATCCGCAATCTCCCCGTGACGTGTGGGACACGGGGCAGGACTGGACAAGGCGGGATGATGGCGGATCTGATGGTTCTCAGCATGCAGGAAGCGGTGCAGGTGGATGCGCGCCGCCTGGCCGAGATCGTGGACGAGCTGGGCGAGACGGCGGCCCACAATGTCATCTGCGTGGCGCTGGAACAGTTGGCGCAAGGGCTGTCGGACACCCGCCACGCGGCGCTGTCCGGCGACATGGCCGGGCTTGCCGAACGGTCCGGGATGCTGGCGCGGCTGGCCTGGCAGGTCGGGCTGACCTCGCTGGCCGGGGTCGCCGCCGACGTGGCGGCCTGCGCGGAACGGCGCGACGGAATCGGGCTTTCCGCCACGCTGGCGCGGCTGATGCGGATCGGCAACCGCTCGCTGACCGAGATCTGGGACGAGGGGCGCGACCTCAATTGAGCCGCAGGCGCGGATCGGTGGCGGCGCGGGCGCGGACCCATGCGGCCTCGGCCGCGAAATCATGGGGCACCTGCGCCGCGCTGCGCGACCCCGACAGCGACTTCGAGGCGAAGAAGTCGAAGCCGTAAAGGCCGAGGCTTTTCAGCGGCGCCCGCAGCAGCAGGTCGATCGCCATGATCCCGGTGCTGGGCGGCGCCCCGAGCCGGCGGGCAAGCGCATGGAAATCCGCCAGCGGATGCAGGTAAAAGCCGGGGCTGCGGGCGCTCGCCCAGTCCAGCCGCTTGCGCTTGGGCGACATCCACAGGATGCGCGCAGGGTCCAGCCGCCTGCGGTCCGACTCGGGCAACCGCACGGCCAGCGCCAGCCAGTCGGTGCGGGTTCCGTGGCTTTCGGCCGCGGTCATCGGTGCCCGGTTGATCCTGACCACCAGCCCCGCCGCGTCGATGGCGGCGCCATGGCCCTGCGCCGAAAGGGCACGGGCATTGCCGACCAGCGCGACCTGCTTGCCCCCGGCCGTTGCCAGCAGTCCGGTCTGCGGCACCGACAGCAGGGCGAGGGTGGCCTCGTCCCGCAGCGTCCGGGCAAGATAGAAGCGCAAGGGGATCATCGCGCGCCCCCGGATCGGCCCTGCGGCAGCGGCAATGCGGCAATCGCCGCATCCCCCGGCCTCCGGGCAGGATGGAGCTGCGGCCGGTTCATCGGGGCGCTTCCAGCAGGCGGCGATACACGGCGACAATGGCGCGGGCCTCGCCCTCAATGGCATGGTTGGCCTCGACATGGGCACGGGCGGCGCGGCCCGCGGCCTCACGGCCCGCATCGTCGGACAGCCAGCGCTCCAGCGCGGCGGCCAATGCCTCGGCGTCCTCGCGCGGAACCAGCGTGCCGGTCTCGCCGTCCCGGATCAGCGTCTCATAGGCGCCGACACGGGCCGCGATCACCGGCACGCCGCTTGCCATCGCCTCCAGCGGGGTCAGGCCGAAGCCTTCCCACCGAGCGGGGGCGGCAAAGAGGTCGAGCGTCCGGTAAAGCCGCACCACGTCGTCCCACGGGATCTCGCCCAGAAAGCGGATGCGGTCGGCGATGCCGGCCGCCTGCGCCCTGGCCATCAGGTCATCGACAAAGGTGCGGTTGTCGGGGGTGATGCGGCCGCTGAAGACAAGCTGCGCCCTCGGGTGGCGGGGAAAGACCCGCAGCGCGGCCTCGATCAGCAGATCGACGCCCTTCTGCGCCCTGACCCGGCCGAAGCAGCCGATCAGCAGCGCCTTGGGGTCAAGCCCCATCTCGCGCCGCAGGGCAGCTTGGTCGGGAGCGGGATGGAAGACCCCGGTATCGACCCCGTGCAGGATCACCTCTGCCGGGCGTTCCAGATAGGAGGCCGCCTGCGGCGAGGTGGCGATCAGCGCATCCTGTTGCCGGATCAGCCAGCGGGTGAATCCGGTGTGCCGCCGCTGCGCCGCGCTGGTGAACAGCAGGCAGTAGCGGCGGCGCAGCAGGTGGCGCAGGACCAGCCCCAGCGCCATTTCCGTGTTCCGCCGCGCGTGCCAGACCCGCCAGCGGTTCCGGGGCAGGGTGGCGGCGCGCGCAAGCGAGACATGCGGCAGTCCGGGCGGCAATCCGGGGCCGGTCGCCACGATCCCGATCATGCGCGCCTGCACCGGGATCAGCCGCACCACGGTCGCCGTGACTCCCGACAGGCGCTGCTTGAGGTTCGGGGCCACCACCTCGATGTCGCGCGGCTCAGTCATCGGCGGCCTCGGGCGCCAGGCGGTAAAGCAGGGTCCCGACGACCAGCGGGGCCAGGAAGAACAGGAACAGCATCGCATAGGCCCCCGGCGCCGCAAAGGTCCCCGAGGCCGACTGGTGCAGCGGGCGGGAGGCGAATTGCATGATCCCCACGCCCCCGATCGAGACCATGTTGAGGAAGGTGACGCCCCGGCCCAGCAGATGCACCGGCAGGAACCCCCGCGCATGGGCCATGATCAGCGCGTAGTTGGTCCCTGTCAGCCCGACCAGCCCCAGCAGCGCCACCGCCAGAAGCAGGCTTTCCCCCGGCAGCAGCACCAGCCCCGCCAGCGCCGCGATGGACAGCGCGTGTCCCGCCATGACCGCGCCGCGCAACGAGCGGCAGAGCCGCACGAAGGGTCCCGCCATGAGGTTGCCGATCACCATGGCGATCCCCATGACCAGCGTGGCCCGCCCGATCATCGTGTCATCGGCGCCGAAGACGTCGCGCAGGTAGGGCGCGGCCCACAAGCCCCGGATCGCCGCCGACGAGGCGTAGCTGACCGCGAACAGCGGCAGCATCAGCCACAGCACCCGCAGCCCCAGGATCTGCAGGACGCTGCCCTTCGGCGCACCGTCCGCGTGATGCGGGTCGCGCACCACCAACCATTGCAGCAGCGCCACCGCCAGCGTCACCGCAGCCAGCAGCCACAGCGATTCGCGCCAGCCGATGGCGTGGATCAGCGTGACAAGCGGTGCCGCGCCGAGGATGTTGCCGGCCGAGCCGAGGCCCACGATCATCCCCGTCAGGCCCGCAAAGGCCGCGCGGGGATATTCATGGGCGATGATGTAATAGGCCGCCATCAGCGTCGGGGCGCAGCCCATCCCGATCAGCCCCATCGCCAGATGCAGGTGCCAGACCTCGCCGGCCAGGGCGAAGGCCGCGGCGCCACCGCCGCCCCCCAGCGCCAGAAAGGCGGCCGAGGTGCGGCGCGGGCCCAGGTGGTCCAGCGCCCAGCCGACCGGCATCTGCATCAGCGCGAACCCCAGGAACCACATCCCCGAGGACAGCGCGAGATCGCCGGGGCTTGCCCCCAGTTCCGCCTGCAGGGTCGAGCTGAGCACCGCAAGGAAGGCGCGGTAGAACTGGCTCAGCGTATAGCCGAGCGTCAGCGCGATCAGGCCGGCGTTCAGGATCAGGCGCATGGAGACTCCGGTTGAACGGCGGCGAAGCTGCGGCAGGCGGGCGGCGGTTGCAAGGGATCAGACCCGCCCCAGCGCCGCCGCCACCCACAGCGTGGCCTGCGAAAGCCGCCCCTGCCGGTAGAAGCCGCCGCGCCGCATCGCCTGCAGGCGGCACAAGGGGCTGGGGCCGTTCAGCGCCGCGAACCTGTCCAGCACGCAACGGTTCTCGGGCGTCAGCCAATCCTGCAGCCGCTGCATCTCGCGCAGGTTCGCATGGCTCCAGTCGCGGTGCAGGCCCCGCAGCATCCGCGTGAGGCTGGCCAGCCGCGCCAGCGGGCCGTCATTGGCGCCCACGACGTTCCTGCCGTGCTGGCGATACATCAGCGAGGGCGCGGAATCGTGGATCACCCGTCCGCCGACGCCGGTCACCAGTTGGTAAAGCCACCAGTCATGCATCACCACCCCGGCCGCCCCGATGGCCGCCCGGCGAGCCAGTGCGGCGCCCGCGGGATTCAGCACCGCCGTGTTGCCGGGCACGAGGTTCTGCACCAGCGCATGCCGGAACGAGGGCAGACGCACCGGCAGGCGCGACAGGCCCAGGGGACGCAGCGTCTCGTCGCGGATCTCGACCCGGCTGCAGTAAAGCGCGGGGCCATCCGCCCCATCCAGCGCCCGCAGCGCGCGCGCGAGCTTGTCGGAATGCCAGACATCGTCCTGATCGGCCAACGCGACAAAGCCCGGCTCGGTGGGCAGCCCTGCCAGCAGCGCCAGGAAATTGCCCGCCGCGCCTTTTCCCGGACCTGTCCTGACAGCGACGCGCCCGCCCCATTCCCCGGCAAAGGCCCGCAGGATCTGCGGCCCCGCGTCGGTCGAGCCGTCGTCGCCGACCACCAGCCGCCACCGGACCCGCTGGGCCGCGATGCTGTCAAGCTGTTCGCGCAGGAACCGCTCGCCCTGATAAAGCGCCATCAGCACCGTGACGGGCGGTCCGGGTGGTGGCGCCTGCAAAGCCGGATCTGGCAGACAGCGCCGCACGTCTCAGGCGGGGGTGGCCGCAAGCCCGCGCGAGGGCGCCTCGCGCACCGGCAGGTGGATCAGCGCGGAGAAGGCTCCGACGCCGACGCCGACCCACCAGACCGTCGTGTAGTCGCCGTGGATGTCATAAAGCCGCCCGCCCAGCCAGACGCCCAGGAAAGACCCGATCTGGTGAGACAGGAAGACGAAGCCGTAAAGGGTCCCCATGTAGCGCAGCCCGTAGATATGGGCGACCAGCCCCGAGGTCAGCGGCACCGTCGCCAGCCACAGCGCCCCCATCGACAGCGAGAAGAACACCACCGTCGGCGGCGTGATCGGCGTCAGGATGAACCAGGCCGAGATCACCGTCCGCAGCGCGTAGATCCCCGCCAGCAGGTACTTGCGGGTGTATTTTTTCCCAAGCCATCCCGCCATGATCGAGCCGCCGATATTGGCCAGCCCGATCAGCGAAATCGCGATGGCCCCCAAGGCCGAGGTAGTGGTGATCCCCAGCGCGGCCAGCCCGCCGTCGGGCGCGATGGGGCCGCACATCTCGGTGATCATGGCCGGGAAATGCGCGGTGATGAAGCCGAGCTGGTAGCCGCAGGAAAAGAACCCGACGAAGATCATCAGGTAGCTCGGGTCGGTGAAGGCGCGGCGCAGCACCGTGCCCATGCCTTCTTCCAGTTCGTGGCGCGGCGCGGGCCGGCTGTTCCCCAGCATCGGCAGGAACAGCAGCACCGACAGGATCAGCACGGCAAAGACCATGAAGACCTGCTGCCAGGGCATGACGGCCAGCAGCCCCTCGGCCAGCGGCGCGCCGATGACCTGCCCGGCAGAACCCGCGGCAGTGGCGATTCCCAAGGCGAGGCTGCGGTTTTCGTCGCTCGCCGCGCGGCCGATCACGGCCAGCACGACGCCGAAGCCGGTGCCGGCGATGCCAAAGCCAACGGCGATTTCCCAGAACTGCATCGCTTCGGGCGTGGCCGCCACGGCCGTCATCAGCAGTCCCAGCGAATAGAGCGCAGCGCCGAGGATGATCGCCAGTCGGTCGCCCCAGCGTTCGGCCAAGGCCCCGAACAGCGGCTGGCCGAAGCCCCAGGCGAGGTTCTGGATGGCGATGGCCATGCTGAACTCCGCCCGCGGCCAGCCGAAGGTCTCGGCCACGGGGATCTGGAAGACGCCGAAGCTCGCCCTCAGCGCGAAGTTGATCATCAGGATCATGCAGCCGCCGATCAGGATCGGGGTGAACAGGCGGGACTGGCTGGCGGACATGGGGGACGCTCCTTGCGGATGGCGCAGATGACTACGGGCAGGGGCAGGGGTCAATGGACCCGCTCAGGCCCTCTGCCGAAGGTGGCGGGCGGCGGCAAGCCCCGCATGGTGGCCGGTGGCAAGGCAGGCGGTCAGCAGGTAGCCGCCGGTCGGCGCCTCCCAGTCCAGCATCTCTCCGGCAGCGAAGATCCCGGGCAGCGCCCGCAACTCGAGCCCGCGCGTCAGTGCAGTGGCCTCGATCCCGCCCGCCGAGGAGATGGCGCGTTCAAGCCCCATCGGCCCCGCATGCCGCAGTGGCAGCGCCTTGATCCGGGCCGCGAGCGTTGCCGCATCCACGGGCAGTGGCCGCCCCCATTCCAACAGCAGCGCCACCTTGACCGGGTCGCGCAGGGCGCGGCGCAGCCAGTTCCCGACCGACAGCCTGCCGCGCGGCCTTGCCAGCCGCGCGGCCAGCGCTCCGACGTCAAGATCGGGCATCAGGTCAACCCCGGCCTCTGCCCCATCCCGCAGGACGGCCGAGATTTCATAAACCGCGCCGCCCTCGATCCCGCCGCGGGTGATGACCCATTCGCCCCGGCTGTCCAGATCGCCCGCCGACAGCCGCGTGCCCTTGACCGCGGCGCCCTGCAGCGGGGTCATCGCCGGCGACCAGTCCACGCGAAACCCCATGTTCGCGGGCCGGAACGGCGCCACCCCGGCGCCGACCTCGCGCAGCCATGGCACCCAGGCGGCGTCGGACCCCAATCGCGGCCAGCTTGCGCCCCCCAAGGCCAGCACTGTCACCCCCGCGCGGATGGTGCGCGGCCCTTCCGGCGTGTCGAAGGCCAGTCCGCCCCCGAACCCCGTCCATCGCCAGCGCGTCCGCAGGGTCACCTTCTGCCCGCCCAGACGTGCCAGCCAGGCCCGCAGCAGCGGCGAGGCCTTCATGCGGATCGGGAACACCCGCCCCGTCGAGCCGGTGAACAGCTCCACCCCCAGCCCGCGCGCCCAGTCCATGACCTCGGCGGGACCGAACCCCGCCACGATCGCCCGCAGTTCTTCTTCGCCGAAATATCCTGGGGGAGCGCCCGGCACGGGCGCGGGGGCAACGCCCCCCTGCAACCGCGCTACGAACGCCTGCGCCGGTTCGTCCTTGGTCAGGTTCAGCCCCGACTTCCCCGCCATCAGGAACTTGCGCGCGGGCGAGGGCATCGCCTCGGCGATCACCACCGGATGCCCGGCCGCCGACAGCACCTCGGCTGCCATCAGTCCGGCAGGCCCCGCGCCGATCACCAGCGCCGGAACCTCCTCGATCACCGGCGCCCCCGCGGCATCATCGCCAGCCGGATCAGCGCCCGTTCCATCACCGCCACCGCCGGCGCGCGAGAGGAGGACCGCAGCACCAGGTCCGTGTCGATCAGGTGATGCAGCGCATCCTCCAGGGCCCGCATGCCCCAAGCCTGCGCCTGACGCGCCATGCGGTCGCGCCGCGGCCCGAAGACCGGTGGCCGCAGCCGCCCGATCCCCGCTGCAGGCCCTCCGGGGTCCGAGGCTGCCGCGTGCAGCGCCCGGAAATGCCGCAGGGCCGCGATGCAGATCGTGACCGGCACGATGCCCTGAGTCTCGACCCGGCGCATCAGCGCCGCCATGCTGTCCGAGCGGCCCTCCGCCACCGCCTCGATCAACTCGTCCACGTCGGCCTCGACCGTGGCGGGGGCCAGCGCCGCAATCTCGTCGGGCGTCAGCGGGCTGTCGTCGCCGTGCTTGTAAAGCCCGATCTTTTCCACCGTCTGGCGGAAGTCGCCCGGGTCGAGCGCACGGGCCAGCGCCGTGAGGTCGCGCATCGACGTCGGCGGCACGGCGCGCAGTCCGGCGTCAGCCAGCCAGCGCGCGATCTCCTCCTCGCCGGGCGGATCGTCGTAGATGGGGGCGGTCACGGCCGCCTTGTGCGGCTCAAAGAGCTTGCGCAGCGCCGAGGTTTTCCCCAGTCCCCCGGCCGTCACCACGATCACCGCGTCGCCATGCGCCCAGGCGTCCAGCGCGGCGGCGATGGCGAGGGCGGCGGTATCATTCGCCTCCTCGACCAACACCACGCGCGGGCCCGGGAAGAAGCCCACCGCCTTGATCTCGTCCATCAGCGCCGCCGCGTCCTTGCGCAGATCGGCCCCCGAAAGCCGGGTCAGCCGCATCTCGGCCTCGGCATCGGGGCCGGTCAGCGCGGCCACCGCCTCGGCCCGCTTCAGCGCCACGCGCATGGCGTCCTGGCCGTAGATCAGCAGCGCGGGCCGGGTCGGATCGGGGCGCGCGAGATAGCGCGCGATCTCGGCGCCCTTGAGGATCATCGGCTTGCAGGCACTGTCGCCAGCAGCCGCGTCACCACCTGGTCGGCCAGCATCACCGCCAGCCGGTTCCGCGCGTCCTGCTCGGCGGCGTTCGTCGCGATCACCGTGCCGACGGTCGAGTGGCTGGAGAAATTGCTGACCTCGCCCTGCGCCACTACCGCGCCGGTCGCGCTGTCGGTCAGGGCATAGGCGGCGGTGCCGTTCAGCGAATAGCGCGTCGTCACCTCGTCCGGCGTGATCGCCTGCGACACCGTCGCGATCCGCAGCGCATAGGAAAGCTCATAGCGGACGGCCTGTTCAGGGCCGAGCCGTTCGGTCAGCCGGCGCAGAAAGGCATAATCGTCGGCGGTCTGCGGATCGGCGACGCGGACCTGCCCCTGCAGCCGGGTGCCCGCGCCGCCCGGAGCGTAAACCGGCTCGAACCCGCAGCCCGTGAGCGCCAGAGCCGCAAGCAGCGCGAGCCTACGCGACCACATTGACGATCCGCCCCGGCACGACGATCAGCTTTCTCGGCGCCTGGCCGTTCAGGAACCGCTGCACGGTCTCGTCGGCCAGCACGGCCTGCTCGACCTCGGCCTGGCCCATGTCGGCGGGCACGGTGATCTCGCCCCGCCGCTTGCCGTTGATCTGGATGGGCAGCGTGACGGACGCGCTTTGCAGCAGGCCCGGATCAGCCTTGGGCCAGGGCGCATCGACCAGCAGCCCCTCGCCGCCCCCCAGCGCCCAGACATCCTCGGCCAGATGCGGGACCATCGGCCCCATCAGCGCGGCCATGATCCGCAGGACGGCGCGCTTCGGCTCGCCCGAGGCAGAAGACTTGGAAACGGCGTTCGCGAGTTCATAGACCTTGGCCACGGCCTTGTTGAAGGTAAAGCCCTCGATCGAGCGCGTCACCTCGTCGATGGCGCGATGGGCGGCGCGCAGCAGCTCCGGGTCCTCACGGTCCTCGCTGCCCTTGTCCTCGGCCAGCCGGTGGACGCGGGACAGGAACTTGGCGGCGGCCTCGGCCCCGGCCGAGGTCCATTCCACGTCACGCTCGGGCGGGCTGTCCGACAGCATGAACCAGCGCGCGGTATCGGCGCCGAAGCTTTTCACGATGTTCACCGGGTCCACGACGTTCTTCTTGGACTTGGACATCTTGGCGGAGGGGATGACGTCGAGTTGTTCACCGGTGATGCGCAGGAAAACCCCGTTCTCACGACGCTCTACTTCCTCAGGAAGATAGTAGGTAGGTCGGTAAGGTTTAGCCTCGGCATCTTCCTGATCGGCTGCCAGACCCGTGCCGAAGATTGGTGCCCCTTTGGGCCGATCGACGTAGATCTCGTGCGTCACCATCCCTTGGGTGAACAGCGCATCGAACGGCTCCTTCGCCGTTTCCGGCAGATACCCGGTCTTCACCATCGCCCGGGCGAAGAAGCGGGAATAAAGCAGATGCAGGATCGCGTGCTCGATGCCGCCGATATACTGGTTCACGTTCATCCAGTAATCGGCGTCCTCGCGCACCGTGGGCGTCAGTGCGTGGGGCGCGGTGAAGCGGGCGTAATACCAGGACGAATCGACGAATGTGTCCATCGTGTCGGTTTCCCGCCGCGCCTGCCCGCCGCATTTCGGACAGGTTGCCTGCCGCCATGTCGGATGGCGGTCCAGCGGGTTGCCGGGCACGTCGAAGCTGACGTCGCGCGGCAGCAGGATCGGCAGATTTTCCTTGGCCTCGGGGACCGTGCCGCAGGTCGCGCAATGAACGACCGGGATCGGGCAGCCCCAGTAGCGCTGGCGCGAGATGCCCCAGTCGCGCAGACGGTATTTCGTGACGGCCTCGCCCCAGCCCGATGCCTCGGCATGGGCGATGGCGGCGTCCACGGCGGCCTCTCCGGTCTGGTCGCCGGGGCCGGCGAAGCCGCGGACATAGGTGACGGCTTCGGATTTCAGCGGGACATAAGGCTCATCGCCCACCAGCGCGTCGGCGTCCTCGATGCTCATCCCCGGCTTGCCGAAGGTGGCCCGGATCGGCAGTCCGTATTTCACCGCGAAGTCATGGTCGCGCCCGTCATGCGCGGGCGAGCCGAAGATCGCTCCCGTACCGTAGTCCATCAGCACGAAGTTCGCGATCCAGACCGGCAGTTCCCGATCCGGGTCCAGCGGATGGCGGACGCGCAGGCCGGTGTCGATGCCCAGCTTCTCGGCCTTCTCCAGCGCCTCCTCGGAGGTCCCGATCTTGCGCGCTTCGGCGGCGAAGGCATCCAGCCGCTCGTCCCCGGCCTCAAGCGCCTTCGCCAAAGGATGGTCAGGTGACAGCGCCACGAAGCTTGCCCCCAGCAGCGTGTCGGGGCGGGTGGTGTAGACCTCGATCCGGTCGAAGCCCTCGGGCGCGTTCACCGTCTCGAAACGGAACTGCAACCCGCGAGACCGCCCGATCCAGTTGGCCTGCATCAGCCGGACCTTTTCCGGCCAGCCCTTGAGCGTGTCGAGGGCCGAAAGCAGTTCCTCGGAGTAATCCGAGATGCGGAAGAACCACTGCGTCAGTTCCCGCCGCTCGACCGGGGCGTTGGACCGCCAGCCCTTGCCGTCGATCACCTGCTCGTTGGCCAGCACCGTCATGTCCACCGGGTCCCAATTGACCACGGCGTTCTTGCGATAGATCAGCCCGGCATCCAGAAAATCCAAGAACAGCGCCTGCTGCTGGGCGACGTAATCGTCGTCGCAGGTGGCGAACTCGCGGCTCCAGTCGATCGACAGGCCAAGCGGTTTCAACTGGTCGCGCATGGTGGCGATGTTGCCATAGGTCCAGTCGCGCGGATGGCCGCCCTGTTCCATCGCGGCGTTCTCGGCCGGCATCCCGAAGGCGTCCCAGCCCATCGGGTGCAGCACGCTGAAGCCTTGTGCGCGTTTATACCGCGCCACCACGTCGCCCATCGTGTAGTTGCGGACATGGCCCATGTGGATGCGCCCCGACGGATAGGGGAACATCTCCAGCACGTAATACTTGGGCCGCTCGTCCCGGACGGCGCGGAAGCTTCCGGCCGATTCCCACGCCTCTTGCCAGCGCTTTTCGCTATGGGCGGGATCATAGGGCATGGCGGGACTCCGGGCGGTGAAATGCCCGACGGGTTTAGCCCTGCAAGGGGGACAGGTCCAGCGGCTTACAATTGCCCGTCGCGGACGCGCAGCTGCCGGGCACGGGTCAGGATCGCGTCCTCGACCGCCCGCACCGTGTCGGGCGCGACCGCCGCGCCGCCCGTCCCCTGCAGCGCGACCTTGAGGCTGCGCGCATCCAGCGCCGGGTCCGAGACCTTGATCGTCGCGCGGTAAGCCCGGCCCCCGCCCGGCGGCGTGCCGTAGCCGGTCACAATCACCCCGGTGAAGGGGTCGATCGACTGGATCGGCAGGAAGTTCAGCACCTCGAGGCTCGCGTTCCACAGATAGCGGTTCACGGCGACGGCCGTGTTGGTGTCGGTTCGGTTGCCGAACACGTCCCAGATCGTGTTGGTCTCGTTGCGCATGTCGGGATCGACGGGTGCGGCGGCGGTCCGGGCCCGGTTTCCGCCGGCCCCACAGGCGGCAAGCGCGGCGCAAAGCGTGATCGCGGTCGCCAGCGTCGCGGCGCGTGCGGTCTTCATGGGCGTCCCCCGTTCCTCGGCTTGGCCCTGCTTTAGCGCGGATCGTGGCGTTGCCACAAGTCGCCAGCTTCGCGGGTCCGCAGGCCTTGGGCGGCACCTTGTCCTTTCCGGCAGGATGACTGTGGCCGGGGTGCATCACAGCCATGCCGAAAAGCCTCGGAAGGGGGTAAGTCGTTGCATCGCAAGGGTGGAAGGGGGAACAAGATGCTCACACCCAGGGTGGTTCATGCCGCCTTGGGGACGAATGAGACAAGAGGGAACGGAATCATGAAAAAGGCTCTTCTCGCCACGACCGCAGTGATGCTGTCCGCTGGCGTCGCGGCTGCCGACGTGACGATCTCGGGCTACGGCCGGACCGGCGTGATCTATTACGAAGACGGTATCCAGACGGTCGGCAACAATGACTCGCAGGTCATCTCGCGCCTGCGGATGAACCTCGACGCGACGACCGAAACCGACGGCGGTCTGGAATTCGGCGGCCGCCTCCGGCTGCAGTGGGACCAGGGCAACGCCACCCGCGGCGAAAACGCCTCGACCAACGCCGGCAAGCTGTGGATCACCACCCAGGGCCTCACCGTCGAGATCGGCAACGTCGACACCGCGATGGACACCGTCGGCCTGGTCTATGCGACGGAACTCGGCTATACCGACCGTTCGGTCGGCGGCAACCCGCTGGGCGCCTTCTTCGCCTATGAAAGCTCGCCCTATGCCGATGATGACCGGCTGGGGATCGGCCTGCGCTATTCGTTTGACGCGCTGACGGTCCGCGCCTCCTATGTCGACCCGAGCCAGTCGGGCGCTGCGGAAGCCACCGACGGAATCGATCCGGATACCGGCCTTCCGATTGAGCTCAACCAGAAGGAAGAGCTCAGCATCGGCGCCGACTACAAGTGGAACGATCGCTTGGAACTGTCGGCTGCCGCGTCGATGAACGCCGCCGGCTGGGACGATCACGACGTCTTCTTCGTCGGGGCCCGCTACGCGGTCATGGAAAACGCCCGCATCGGCCTGAACTTCTATGACAACGGCGATGTCGGCGGCATCGTCGGCACCGACTCCAGCAATGCGGACTTCGTGAACGTCATCGACGACCTGGGCAACACCGTCACCCTGTATGGCGACTACACCCTGGCCGACGGCCTGACCAACATCGAAGCCTATGTCGCCAACAACGACGGCGACTGGTCGCAGAAAGAAACCGATATCGCTCTGGGTATCGGCGTCAACTACGACCTCGGCGGTGCCCGTCTGGGCGCGTCGCTGCAGCGCGACTATCAGGAGCGCGTGTCCGCCGACATGGGTGTTCGCTTCAACTTCTGATCCGCTACCGGATCGTAAACTGGAAAGAGCGGGCCTTGCGCCCGCTCTTTTCATTTGCGACCCCCTGATCGCAGGAGGGACGGTGATGAGCCTTGGCGAAATCAGGCAGCGCATTGCAGCGGCGGCGGCAGAGGCGGGCCGCGATCCGGCGGGGGTGACGCTGATCGCGGTCAGCAAGCTGCAACCCGATGACCGGGTGCGGACGGCGCTGGACGCCGGGCAGCGCGTCTTCGGCGAGAATTATGTGCAGGAGGCGCAGCGGAAATGGCCCGCGCTGTGCGAGGGGCGGCACGGGATCGAGCTGCACCTGATCGGGCCGCTGCAGTCCAACAAGGCCCGCGCCGCGGTCGAGACCTTTGACGCGATCCACAGCCTCGACCGGCCCTCGCTGGCCAGGCGGCTGGGGCGGATCGTGCAGGAGCTTGGCCGCGCGCCCCGGCTGTTCGTGCAGGTCAACACCGGCGACGAGCCGCAGAAGGCCGGCATCCCGCCTGCAGAGGCGGACACGTTCATCGCCATGTGCCGGGGCCTCGACCTGCCGCTTGCGGGCTGCATGTGCATTCCCCCGGATGAAGAAGATCCCGCACCGCATTTCCGCCTGCTGCGGGACATTGCCGGCCGGAACGGCCTTTCGGACCTGTCGATGGGAATGAGCGGCGATTTCGAGACCGCCATTGCCGAGGGCGCGACCCATGTCCGGATCGGCAGCGCCATCTTCGGCGCAAGGCCCGCAGGCACGGACGGCTGAGGCGACCTGACGGGGCATCGTCACCAGCGCGGCTCGGCAGGATCGCCCGCCATTGGCAGCAGGTCTGACCCGTGCAGCCGCAGTCCGGGCTTCGCTGCCGCGCCCGCGCAAGGGCGTGGCTGCCGGCCTGCCGACAGGAATCGGGACGGCGGCATGAAGGCTTGGAACGGGCATTGGAAATCGCCCCGCCCGGCGGCTCCGCATTCGCGCGCACCAACGAGGCGAAACAGATGAAAGGCCGTGCAATTGAAAGGCACGGCTGAAGCAGGCAGCCTGAGGAAGCGATTGAGGCCCGCCGGTCTGTAGCGCAGTAAGCGTCGGCTGCAGGAGGGCGTTCATGGGCTATGGCAGGGGGCTCTCCGGGCCGTGCCTGCATCATTTTCAATCCTGGAGGCCAGCCTCCTTGGTCCTTGCTGCCGCCTCGTTTGGCCCGAAACCGGCAGGCTGCATCCTTTCTCGGACAGATGGCCCCGAGGCATCAGCCCGGCTCATCCGCATCCCCCTTGCCGCGTCGAGTCATGAAGGCCCAGAAGGGGGTCTTTCTCAGGCGCCTGCGGCCGCGCGCAGGGGACGGTTGATCGCGTCCTCCGCATCCCGCCCTGCAAGCGGCAGGGCCATGTCGCCCGGCAGCCCGCCTGCCACCGCGGGAACGAACTGCACCATGCGGCGACCGGCGGACAGTGGGCGCACCCGCCAGGACAGGATCACGCGGTCGGGTCCCGCGATGGCGCCCTGCAGCGGACCCTCGGCCCGTTCCGATCCCAGAGCCGCGTACAGGCTGTGATAACCGGGGCTGTCCGCCGCGATCCGCCGCCACAACTCGAGATAGCCGCGCAGGCTGTCGGCGGCCTTCGGACCCCATGTGCCGTCAAACGCCCGGTTGGCACTGAGCACCCGGCCATCCGCGTCGAAGATGGCAACCGCCGCGTCGATGCCATTGAGGATCTCGGCCCCCAGCGACAGCTCGGCCCTGAAGCGGCGAGTCATCGCGATCTCACCGGTGATGTCCTCGAACAGGAAGGCGATGGCGCCGTCGGGATGGGGCCGGCCGGTCACGCGATAGGTCTGGCCGCCGGGAAGCGACCAGGTCTCGACATGGCGGCCCGAGGCGGCCTCGGCCTCGAGCGTGGCGATGCTGTTGCGCCAGCTTGCATAGTCCTTGGGTTCGGGCACCATCCGCAATTCGCGCAACCCGTCCACCAACGCGTAAAGCGTCGGCCGGGCGGTCAGAAAGCCGATGGAAAGGCCCGTCAGGTCCATCAGCGCCGGATTGAACAGTTGCAACCGCCGGTCGCGGTCGAAGATCGCAAGGCCGGTGGGCAGGTCAGCGAAGGTCTTGGTCAACGTCTGCACGAACTCGCGCAAGCTGCGCTCGGCCCGCACGGCATTGTCGGCGGGCACCGCGAAGATCGTGCGGTGACCGTTGCCCGGCTGCAGGTGGCAATCGAACCAGCGCATCTGGTCGTCGCCCCCGATCTGCGCGCGGGGGGTGCCGCCCGTTTCCTGCGGCAGGGTGAACAGACGCGGCAGCGGCCAGCGCACCTCGCCGGTCAACTGCGCCTCGGCCTCGGCCAGATAGGCGGCGTTGGCCCAGGTGACGGCGCCTTCCGCATTCTCGCGCCAGATCAGCACTGGGGCGCGGTCGACCGATTCACGCAAGACCTCAAGCTCGTCCTCCATGGCGGCGAGCGAGTGGGAATTGACGGCGATCGCCGCGTGTTCCAGCCGGGGGTCCACGACCTCGACCCGGGTCAGGCCGTCACCCAGGTCCTGCAGCGTCAGCCGCAGGACCGACATGCCCGCGCCGCCCAGCGTGGCCGTGCCCTCGGCCGCCGCCACATCCAGCAGCCGCTGGGGATCATCGAAACGCTGGCAGAGCCAGAGCCAGAGCTTCTGCCAATCGCCTTCGCCTGGCAGCACGTCAAGAAGGGTGCGCGCCGAGCCGGTCGCGTCGGTCAGCTGGCGGTTGCGGAACAGAAAGGCTATCGGCTCGGCCTCGGGGCGGGCGCGCGTCCCCGCGCGGGGCGAGTGCCGGGGACCGCCGATCCGATGTGCCAGCGCAAGCCCGATGAGAACCGAGACCACCCCTGCCGCAAGGGCCATCATCACCGTGATCGCGTCGTCCATGGCCGCCTTCTGCGTCTGTTCGGCGACCCTGCTAGCATCCTCCGCCTTAACCAAGGGTTAAGCCGCGAGCCCCATGCGTTCAATCGGTGATTGTCGGATTGGGACCAAGCGCCGCACGGTCATCGGCGAGAATCGCGTCTTCGGGCCAAGACACCCGTGCCACGGCACCGTCCCGGTTGAAGAAGGCCACCGTCCCGCCGCTGCGTTCCAAAAGCGTGCGGGCGATGAACAGACCAAGCCCCATGCCTTCGTAGGGACCCGCCGCCGATCCCGCCTTGCGGGTGGAAAGATAGGGTTCGCCCAAGCGGCCCAGCAGATGCGGAGGGTAGCCGGGACCGTCGTCACGGATCTCGACGGTGATCCGCCCGCGCGCGCGGCTGGCGTTGATCTCGACCTGGGCGGCGGCGAAATCGACGGCATTCTGGATCAGGTTGCGGATCGCATGGATCAGCCCCGCATCGCGCTGGACGGCAAGCGCGCCGGCCGCGCCCAGATCCATCGCGATCCGCACGCCGCGCTGGCTGTGGGGACCTGCGGCCTCGCCCAGCACGTCGGCCAAGGGCGCCGAATGCAGCAGCAGGTCGTCCTTTCCCGCGCGGCCCATCCCGCGCAGGATGTCGCGGCAGCGGTCCACCGAGCGGCGCAGTTCGGCGAGGTCGGCGGCGATCTCGGGGCGGTCGGCGAACTCGTCGGCCAATTCCCCCGCGATCAGCTTGATGGTGGCCAGGGGCGTGCCCATCTCGTGCGCCGCCGCGGCGACCACACCGCCCAGATGCTGCAGCCGCTGTTCTCGGGCAAGCCCCATCTGCGTGGCCGCCAGCGCGTCCGAGGTCGCGCGAAGGTCGGCCGAGACGCCATAAACGCAGAGCGCAAAGAAGGCCCCGCCGATGAACAGCTCAAGCACCCGGCCGACATGCAAGGCGATCTCGGGGCGCGGGGCCATGTCGGGCAGGAAGGTCAGCGGCACCGCCAGCGCCGTCATCGCAATCAGCATGGCCGTCGTGGCCACGGCGAGCGCAAGGATGTGGCGCAACGGCAGCACCGTCGCGCCGATGGTCAGGGGCGCCAGCACGAACAGGGCGAAGGGGTTGCCGATGCCGCCGGTCAGCGTCAGCAGCGCCCCCGTCTGCAGCGTGTCGAAGACAAGCTGCGCCAGCGCATGGCGCGCGTCGACAGGCCGGCTTCGCGCCGTCAGCAGCAGATTCATCGCGATCGCCGCCGCCAGCACCAGCAGGACCGCCATCAACGGGAAACGCGCCCCCAGTCCCCAGGCGCCCGCCGCCGCGGCCGCCTGGCCTGCCAGCGCGATCCAGCGCGCGGTGATCAGGCGCCGGGGCCGGATGGGACCGGCGCCGGCCAGCCGCCGCAGCCCTGGCCGGGCGGCACCGGGCAAAGGCTCGTGGCGCCCTTGGGACTTCGGTGGCATGATGTCGCCCTCGCCTTGGTGGTCCGCGCTTGATAGCCACCGGAACGCGACGCGGCAATGAAGAGGATCGACCCATGACGGAACGCCGATTGATGATGCTGGGGCTTCTTGCCACGGTGCTGGTGCTGCTGACTGGATGGCTGTGGCTGCGTCCGGCATCGGGAGATCAGTTTGCGCAGTGCCGCCGTTCGAACGTGGCCGGCGGCATCGAAGCGCTGGGTGGCAGCTTCATCCTGACGGATGAGAACGGCGCGCGGGTGACGGATGCCCAGGTTTTCGACCGGCCCTCGATCTTCTACATGGGCTATACTTATTGCCCGGATGTCTGCCCGATGGACTCGGCGCGCAATGCCGGCGCCGCGGATATCCTGAGCGAGCGGGGAATGTCGGTGAAGCCGGTGTTCATGTCGGTCGATCCCGCCCGCGACACCCCCGAACAATTGCGCGACTTCACCGATGCGATGCACCCCGACATGCTGGGAATTACCGGCAGCGTCGAGGAGGTGACGGCAGTCAGCCGCGCCTGGCGCGGGTATTTCCGTCTGAACGATGAAGAAGACAAGGAGAGCTATCTGGTTGATCATACGACAAACAGCTTTCTTGTTCTTCCCGGCCATGGCACGGTCGAGTTCTTTACCCGCGATACCAGCCCGGAGCAGATGGCCGATCAAATTGCCTGTTTTGTCGAGGCGGCCTGATCCGGTTGCTGGATCGGCAGGATACGGATCATGAAAACGGCCATTGCAGCGAGATCAGGATGAACGCAGAGAATACGACCGGCATTGGCGACGATCCCAGCCTTCTGCTGGTCGATGACGACGAGGTTTTCGTGACCCGGCTTGCCCGGGCAATGGAACGGCGCGGATTTCGCACGGAAATTGCGACCAGCGTGGAAGTTGCGCGCCACAAGGTGGCGGCCCGCGCGCCCGCCTATGCCGTTGTGGATCTGCGACTTGAGGATGGCAGCGGCCTGGATGTGGTGGACGCGCTGCGTTCCCGGCGCGAGGATTGCCGCATTGTCGTGCTGACGGGATATGGCGCGATTGCGACCGCCGTTGCGGCGGTCAAGATGGGCGCGGCCGATTACCTGTCAAAGCCCGCCGATGCCGATGAAGTGACCGCGGCGCTGCTGGCACAGGCCTCGGCACTGCCGCCTCCGTCTGAAAACCCGATGTCCGCCGACCGGGTGCGTTGGGAACATATCCAGCGCGTGTTCGAGCAATGCGACCGCAATGTTAGTGAAACGGCGCGGCGGCTGCATATGCATCGCCGGACATTGCAGAGAATTTTGGCCAAGCGCGGGCCGCGCTGAATATTGCAGTTGCGCGGAGAAACGTTATTTGTCATTCAGTGCTCCGCATTTCGCGCGAAAGGAATGGAATTTGGAACTCGACGTGGACTCGATGTCGCTGGAAGATCTGCGGGCGCTTCGCACCCAGATCGACAAGGCGATCAGTTCTTACGAAACCCGCCGCCGGAAAGAAGCCATGGCCGCGCTTGAGCGGACCGCCCGTGATATGGGGTTCAACCTGTCCGAACTGACAGGCGCCGGGGGCCGCGGCCGCCGTGGCGCCGCGGCGGCCAACGAAGGCCAGCCCAAATACGCTCACCCCGACGATCCCAACCAGACATGGTCGGGCCGCGGCCGGCGCCCGCGCTGGGTGATCGAGCAGATCGAGGCGGGCAGGTCGCTGGAAGACCTGCTGGCCTGACAGGACGCCGCGCCGGGGTCAGCCGTCCAGGCGGGCGGTCAGCGCGGCGAAGCGATCCAGAAAAGCTGCGCGCGTCTCGACAGGCGGGCGCAGCCTGATCCTCAGCCCGTCCGTGGTCGCGCCACGGCGCAGAGGAAACAGGCGGTCGGCCTCGGCCGGGGTGAAGCCCGCGATCTCGACCGCCTCGAGCCGGGCAGAGATCCGGTCGGCCCGCTTGATCTGCGCCTTGACCGGCGCCGGGATCGCCGCCGGCAGGCCGAAGCGGCGGTGGATCGCGGCGGCGAGGCGGGTGTCCATCTCGCGGTATCCCGGACCCAGCGCCGCCTTGACCGGCGAGATCATGTCCCCGATCACATATTCCGGCGCGTCATGCAGCAGCGCCGCAAGCTGCCATTGCGGCGCGATGCCGGGGTTGAGACGGGACAGGATCTCCTCGACCAGCAGCGAATGCTCGGCCACTGTATAGGCCCAGTCGCCGCGGGTCTGGCCGTTCCAGCGCGCCACAAAGGCAAGCCCGTGGGCGATGTCGCCGATCTCGACATCCATCGGCGTCGGGTCCAGCAGGTCCAGCCTGCGGCCCGACAGCATCCGCTGCCATGCCCTTGCACGCGCCATCAGCGGCTCTCCCGCAAAGGGATGGAAAAAGGCCGCCCCACGCAGGGCGGCCCGGTCAGGCGATTACGGCGCATGGCTCAGGACAGGGGCTGGCCCTGCGGGCGTTCGGCGCCCGACTGCGCCTCGGCCTGCGCCCGGCGCGCGGCCTCCTGCCGGTAAAGCGCCACAAAGTCGATCGGGTCGAGGTTGAAGGGCGGGAAGCCGCCGTCGCGGGTCACGTCCGACAGGATGCGGCGGACAAAGGGGAACAGCATCCGCGGGCATTCGATCATCAGGAAGGGGTGCATCTGCTCCTCCGGCACGCCCTCGATGTGGAAGACGCCGGCATAGTCCAGTTCGCACAGGAACAGCTTGGCCTTGTCCGAGGCGTTCTGCGAGGTCAC
Source organism: Paracoccus sp. MC1862 (assembly GCF_016617715.1). NCBI lineage: Bacteria > Pseudomonadati > Pseudomonadota > Alphaproteobacteria > Rhodobacterales > Paracoccaceae > Paracoccus > Paracoccus sp. MC1862. The sequence goes on from NZ_CP067225.1 coordinate 2,730,096, forward strand.
GCGATACTTGCAGATCACCTCGTACTGATGCTCGACCTGACGCTTGCGGGCGTCGAGGCTGACCTGCACCTGGATCTCGGGCGAGACATCGCCGCCGAGGCCCTTCTGCGCGACGATGTTCTCGAAGGACAGGTCGCGGGTGAACTGGGCCAGGATGTTCAGGCGGACAGCGGGCTGGCCGGGCTGGGCCTGCGGGGTGGCTGCGCCGGAGGCGGCGCCGTTCGTGGTCTCGTCAGTCATCTTCCATCCTCGCGTCAGCGGTTCCTGCGCCTGTTAGCATCGCGGCCGCCCCCGCTCAATGCTGCGTCCAGCCGGAAGGGCGGCGCGTTCCGCGCGGCGGCAGCGCGGGCGGCGGCCCGTCCGGGTCTTCGTCCTCGACCACGGCATATTCGGCGTCGATCACCATGGGCCGGCCCCGCGGGGTGCCGTGGCGGCCGGTGCCGAAGCCCGCCTGCGTGACCCGCACCCTGCGGCCGAGCGTCCGCAGCACGAGTCCCCGCACCGGCGGGATCAGCAGCAGTATGCCGAGCGCGTCGGTGAAGAAGCCCGGCAGCACCAGCAGCCCGCCCGCCAGCATGATCAGCGCGCCATGGGCGAGGGGCTGGCCGGGGTCGCGGAACTCCTCGACCGCGCGCTGCAGGTCGGCCATCGCAGCCGCCCCTTGCCGGCGCATCACCCAGATGCCAAGGACCGCCGACAACAGCACCCACAGGATGGTCGCGCCGACCCCGATCTCGCCGCCGATCTGTATGAAGAGCGCGATCTCGAGGATCGGCCACATGACGAACAGGATCAGGAACCACATCGTTGAACCTCGTGATCGGCCCGCAACTGGACTTGGCGGGTTCTGCCACCTACATAATCAGACGTTCAGATCAGACCAGACCTAACGCCAGGGGCGCACGCGGATAATGTCGAATACGATGCTACAGATCATCGTGCTGGGGGCCATCGCCGTCTTTCTCATCATGCGCCTGCGGAATGTCCTCGGCACACGCGAGGGGTTCGAGCGTCCGCCGCAGCCGATCCAGGCCAGCCGGCCCACCCCCGTGGCGGCGCCCGCGCCCGAGGAAAGCGACGTGCTGGACCATGCCGAGCCCGGCACCCCCGCCGCCGAGGCGCTGACCGCGATGCAGCGGGCCGAGCCGTCCTTTGCCGTGGGCCCCTTCCTTGCCGGCGCCCGTCAGGCCTACGAGATGATCCTGACCGCCTTCGAGCGCGGCGACCTGTCCGAGGTCCGCCCCTTCCTTGCCCCGCAGGTGGCCGAGGCCTTCGAGGGAGTGATCCAGCAGCGGCAGGCGCAGGGCATCCGCACCGAGGTGCAGTATCTCGGCACCCGCGAGACCGGTCTGCAGGGGGCGAGCTTCGATCCGCAAAGCGGCACCGGCGAGATTTCCGTCCGCTTCGTGGGCGAGCTGATCGCTGTCCATCGCGATGCCGCGGGCAATGTGGTCGAGGGCGATCCCAAGGCCGCGCGCAAGCAGCGCGACGTCTGGACCTTTGCTCGCCGGATGGGTCAGGACGACCCGAACTGGCAACTGGTCGCGACCGCCTGAGATGTCCCGCCGCCGCGGCCGGGGCGGGTTGTCCGAGGATGACAAGGCGCTGTGGGCACAAGTCGCGCGCAGCGTGACCCCCATGGCCGCGACCGAGCGGCGGCGGATCGTGGCGCCGCCCCTTGAACCCGCGCCGCCTGCGCTCACGGCACCCGCGCCGCGCCCCGCCGCCCTGCCTCAGAACTTCAGCCTCGGGCGGGACCGGCCATCGCCGCCGGTCCATGTCGCCGTCGTGCCCTCCACGGCCGAGCGGCTCGCCGCGCAGCCGCTGCGGATGGACGCCAAGACCCACCGCACGCTGACGCGCGGCAAGATGCGGCCGGATGCGCGGATCGACCTGCACGGGATGACCCTGGCGGTGGCCAAGGCGGAACTGACCGGCTTCATCCTGGGCGCGCAGGCGGTGGGCCACCGGCTGGTGCTGGTCATCACCGGCAAGGGCAGGGGCGACCACGGGCCGCTGCCCTTCCGTTCGGGCGCACTGCGCCACGAGGTGCCGCACTGGCTGCAGATGGCGCCGGTTTCGCCTGCCGTGCTGCAGGTCGTCCCGGCCCATGTCCGCCATGGCGGCGGCGGGGCCTATTACGTCTGGCTGCGCCGCCCACGGGGGGGCAGGCGCGCCTTAACCCTTTCGTAACCTTTGCATATCCGCCCCGCTGATTCGCGGCTAGGAAGGTCCGGCGGCCGTTGCCGCGTTCTGACCGGGGCTTCCGCATGCTCGTCCTGCTTTCGCTTGCCAGCGTGATGATGCTGGCCTTCGCCTTCGACCTGACCTCGGACGGCGGGGATGATCAGGACGATCAGGATGATCCCGCAGCCGAGCCGGACCTGCCCGAACCCGGACCCGAGCCGATCACCGGTTCGGATGCCGGCGAATGGCTGGAAGGATTCGAGCGCGACGACTGCATCGACGGGGCGGGGGGCGACGACGACATCCGGGCGGGCAGCGGCCATGACCTCGTGTCGGGCGGCGACGGCGACGACGTGATCCATGGCGATTACGCGCTGGACAGTTTCGGCAACGACACCCTGCTGGGCGGTGCGGGCCACGATCTGCTGGCCGGGGAAGGCGGCAACGACCGCCTGGATGGCGGTTCCGGCGACGACACCCTGATCGGCGGCGAGGGCGGTGACCTGATGCTTGGCGGCAATGGCGCCGACTGGCTGTCGGGCTGCGAGGGCAATGACACGCTGCAAGCGGGGGCGGGCACCGACGACCTGTCGGGCGACGCGGGCGACGACCTGCTGATCGCGGATGACGAGGATGCCGAGCGCGACTGGCTGCACGGGGGCGAGGGCGACGACACGCTGATCGGCGCCGCCGATGACTGGCTGGAGGGCGGGGCGGGCAACGACCTGTTCGAGCTTCCCGCCGACCGCATCGCGGGCCAGCCGCCCGCCACGCTGGGCGATTTCGACGCCGCGCATGACCGGCTGGATCTGGTTCTTTCCAGGACCGATCTGGAACAAGCCCTTGTCACGCTGGACCCGCAACCCGATGGCTCGGCCTATGTGCGCCTCAACGGCACGGCGGTCGTCCATGTGCTGAACGCCGCGGGACTCGACGCCGCGCAGATCGGTCTGCGCGCGGCCTGAGGCTTTCTTTCGGCGCAAACTTCGCCTATACGCGCCCATCCGTTCCGGCGATTCGGGCGGATGACCTCCATGGGCCTGTGCTGGACGACATCCCGGCCTGCGCCATCACCCTTTTGCAAACAGGAGTCCCCGATGTCGATCACCGTCGAGGAAAAAGCCCGCGTCATGGGCGAATATGCCACCAAAGCCGGCGACACCGGCTCGCCCGAGGTGCAGGTGGCCATCCTCAGCTCGCGCATCGCGACGCTGACCGAGCATTTCAAGACCCACAAGAAGGACAACCACTCGCGCCGTGGCCTTCTGATGATGGTCGCCCAGCGACGCAAGCTGCTGGATTACCTGAAGAACAAGGACGAGGCGCGTTATACTGACCTGATCGCGCGTCTGGGCCTGCGCCGCTAAGGCCCTTGCCTTGCCGACCCCACGCCCGCAGCGAAAGCCGCGGGCGTTTCTGGTTCCGGGGGAGGGTTCATGAACCCTTAAAATGCCCGGTATTGGTTTCTGGCATCTTAACGGCCGGGCGGAAATCCTGTGTTCGTGACAAAACGGAGCGAACATCATGCCCATCAACATTTCCCATACCCCGCCAGGCCAGATTGTCAGTGCCTTGGTGCATCTCATGAACGCGGCGAGGAAGGGGGGCAACGACGCGCCCCCGCAGGCGCAGAACGGCCCGCAGGCTCCCCCGCCCGCCGAGACCGCGGTCCGGTTCGACCTGTCGGCTCCCGCCCAGCAGGCCGCTGCCGCTTCGGACGCACGGGACGCCTTCCCCTCCTGGATGACCGCTACCACGGCGGCCTCGGCCGGGCAGGCGGGGGCGCCTGCCTCCACCCTGTCAGGCAGCCCGGTGGTGGCGCAGGGGGGGTCCCGCTGGATCGCCGATGCCGCCATCCCGCCCAGGGCGCAGGCTGCCACGGACAACGTGCCGGACCCGGCGATCGGGTTCGACGACGAGGCCGCGGCGCGCGCCTGGGCGATCCAGTCGCTTGGCCGTGAAAACAGGCTGGGGCTGATCGAGCAGATCGCCCGGATGGCCGAGCGTCCCGAGGCTTCCCAATCCGCGGCCCCTTCTCGGCCTGCCGCCGCCGTTCCCGTCGCCGAAGCGGCCGAACCCAGGACGCTTGTGCGCGTGTGACGGACATCGGGCCGGAAAGGCCAGACGACCACCGAAGGCCGCCTCTCGAGGTGGCCTTCCGCTTGACGCCACGCCAGTCTTGACGGCTGCCTGCCAGCCGCGCTTCCCTTGTTCCACTGGCTTTGCGAGGAGACGGCCATGTTCGAGGTCTGGCGCATCGTTTCCCGGATGGGACATCTCCAGCGGCTGGCCCCCTTGTGGCTGATCGGGATGGCGGTGCTGGTGACCCGCTTCCAGCCGGTCCTGCTGGTTGCGCTGGCCTATGGCGTCGCGCTGCAGTTCCTTGTCGAATATGCCATGCACCGCTTCCTGTATCACCGCCGCCCGCCGCAGATGCAGGGTCCTTTCAACCAGCTTTACCGCGACCATATCGGCCATCACGAGTTTCCCACCGACCCCGACCTGCTGACAGGCGGCAACCGATGGTTCGCGGCGGTCTTCGCTCTGGTCTCGGCGGGGCTGCACACGCTGGCGCTGGCGCTGTTCATGGGGATCGGCGCGGCGGCGGGCTTCTCGGTCGTGGCGTTGTGGGTGGGGTCGGTCTCGGCCTATGTGTTCTACGAATACTGCCACACGCTCGCGCATGTGAACTTGCCGAAGGGGCGGTTCGGCCGCCACGTCACCCGCAGTCATCTGGCGCACCACTACCAGGACCACCATGCGACCTTTCACGTCAGCGCCGGCATGGGCTGGATCGACCGGCTGTTCGGAACCGGCCACGACCCGCAAGCGGCCCGCGCCCGCTATGACCGCGACACCATGATGTCGCTGGGCATGGACCCCGACGACCTGCGGCTTGTCCTCGCCCGCAAGGCCTGGGGTCTGCCGGGATGGCCTGGCCGCCGCCACGGATAAGACTTTCCTCACCCCCCGTTTTCCTGTATGCCCGGTCAATCTGCGACGTGAGGCCCGCCCCCGGCCGCGCTTAAGGATTGGGGGAGGCGGCAATGGGGCCGCCATATGACACGGGCGGCCGGAGGGCCGGCGCGCCCCTGAGGAAACCAGATGTTCGACGAAGTGAAGAAATCGATCCAGTGGGGGCAGGAAACGCTCACCCTGGAAACGGGCAAGGTTGCCCGCCAGGCTGACGGGTCCGTCATCGCCACGCTGGGGGAAACCAGCGTCATGGCCAACGTGACCTTCGCCAAGGAACCGAAAGCCGGTCAGGACTTCTTCCCCCTGACCGTCCATTACCAGGAAAAATACTATGCCGCCGGCAAGATCCCGGGCGGCTTCTTCAAGCGCGAGGCGCGGCCGACCGAAAAGGAAACGCTGACCGCCCGCCTGATCGACCGCCCCTGCCGCCCGCTGTTCGCGCCCGGCTTCAAGAACGAAACCCTGGTCATGTGCACGGTGCTGTCGCACGACCTGGTCAACGACCCCGACATCGTCGCGATGATCGCCGCTTCGGCCGCGCTGACGATTTCCGGCGTGCCCTTCATGGGTCCGATCGGGGCGGCGCGCGTGGGCTTTGCCGGCGGCGAATACGTCCTGAACCCGGACGTGGCCGACATGGACCATCTGCGGTCCAACCCCGAGCAGCGCCTTGACCTGATCGTCGCCGGCACCAAGGACGCCGTGATGATGGTCGAATCGGAAGCCTACGAGCTGACCGAGGAAGAGATGCTCGGCGCCGTCAAGTTCGGCCATGAGCAGATGCAGCCGGTGATCGACCTGATCGTCGATCTGGCCGAGGCAGCCGCGAAAGAGCCCTTCGACTTCCAGTCGCCGGACTATTCCGAGCTTTCCGCCCGCGTGAAGTCGCTGGGCGAGGAAGGGATGCGCGCGGCTTATGCGATCATCGACAAGGCCGACCGCCGCGACGCGATCCAGGCCGTGCGTGAAACGATCGTTGCCGGTCTGAACGAGGCCGAACTGGCCGACCCGAACCTCGGCTCGGCGCTGAAGAAGCTGGAATCGGGCATCCTGCGCGGCGACATCATCCGCGGCGGCACCCGGATCGACGGCCGCGACAACCGTACCGTCCGCGCGATCGACTCGGAAGTGGGCATCCTGCCGCGTACCCACGGCAGCGCGCTGTTCACCCGCGGCGAGACGCAGGCGCTGGTCGTGACCACGCTGGGCACCGGCGACGACGAGCAGATCATCGACGCGCTGCACGGCAACTCGCGGTCCAACTTCTTGCTGCACTACAACTTCCCGCCCTATTCGGTGGGCGAGGTGGGTCGTGTCGGCAGCCCCGGCCGCCGCGAGATCGGCCATGGCAAGCTGGCATGGCGGGCGCTGCAGGCGGTGCTGCCGGCGGCGACCGACTTCCCCTACACCATCCGCCTTGTTTCCGAGATCACCGAGTCGAACGGCTCGTCGTCCATGGCCTCGGTCTGCGGCGGCTCGCTGGCGATGATGGATGCAGGCGTGCCGTTGAAGGCGCCGGTTGCGGGCGTGGCCATGGGTCTGATCCTTGAGGACGCCGACAACTGGGCGGTGCTGACCGACATTCTCGGCGACGAGGATCATCTGGGCGACATGGACTTCAAGGTCGCGGGCACCGAAAACGGCATCACCAGCCTGCAGATGGACATCAAGGTCCAGGGGATCACCCCCGCGATCATGGAACAGGCGCTGGCGCAGGCGAAAGACGGTCGCCTGCACATCCTGTCCGAGATGTCGAAGGCCCTGACCGAAGGCCGCCGCGAGTTCTCGGCCCATGCCCCGCGCATCGAGACGATGACCATCCCCACCGACAAGATCCGCGAAGTGATCGGCTCGGGCGGCAAGGTCATCCGCGAGATCGTGGAAACCTCGGGCGCCAAGGTCGACATCAACGATGACGGCACGATCAAGATCGCCTCGGCCAATGCCGATTCGATCAAGAAGGCCTATGACATGATCTATTCGATCGTGGCCGAGCCGGAAGAAGGCAAGGTTTACACCGGCAAGGTCGTCAAGCTGGTGGACTTCGGCGCCTTCGTGAACTTCTTCGGCAAGCGCGACGGGCTGGTCCATGTCAGCCAGATTTCCGGCAAGCGCCTGACGCACCCGAACGAGGTGCTGAAGGAAGGCCAGGAGGTCAAGGTCAAGCTTCTGGGCTTCGACGACCGCGGCAAGGTGCGCCTTGGCATGAAGATGGTCGATCAGGACACCGGCGAGGAGATCTCCGAGCCGAAAAAGGAAGAGGCGCAGGCCGAGTAAGCCCGCCCCTTCTCTGCCCCATCACGTGCCCCGGCTGGAAACGGCCGGGGCGTTCGTCATTTCAGGCGCCGGAAATGCCGCGCCCTACCTCCGGGGAAACCGCCCGCGTTTCCAGTGCCGCCAGCGCGCGGCCAACTGGCTGAGCCGGCCCTTGCGCGAGGCGACCGGCGGACGGCGTTCCGGCCGGGCCTCTGCCTGCAGCGCCGCGGCGAAGTCGTCCCCGTGACCGGCCAGCAACGCGCGGGCGCGCGCCGCGCAGGCCTGCGCGCGGTCCCGCGCCTCTGGCTGCAGGCAGCGGGCCAGCGCCTGATCAAGCTGCGCGTCGCTGGCGGTTTCCAGCGCATGGATCTCGGGCCAGCCGAGCAGTTCCGCCTGCCGCGTGACCTTGTCGCGCCCGGCGATCGCATCCACGGCCAGCACAGGCACCCCGTTCTTCAGCGCCAGCACCGTGCCGTGCAGCCGCGTCGTGACCAGCGCATCCAACCGCGCGAGGATCGATTCGAATTCGGCCGGGCTGCCGATCCCGGTGCGGTTGGCGGAACGGGGCAGGGTGGTGTCCAGTTCGACCACCGCCGCGCCCCCGCGCCGCAGCAGCGCGCGCAGCCGCTGCTCGGCCATGTCGTGCATCTGGCGCGTCCCGTATTCGCGCTGCGACCGGGCGAGGCACAGCCCTACCACCGGAACACGCGCCACCTCCTGCAGAAAGCTCAGATCCGGCCGCACCATTCGGTCGCTGTCGCGTTCCAGCAGCGCGTCGAACGGGTTGCAGCCGGACAGGGGCGCAACCATCGTCAGGTTCACCCCGACCTGCGTGCAATGCCGGAACCGGGCAAGGACATGCGGGAACTTCACCGGGTAATCGGGCGCATAGGGTCCGCAGACCACGATCAGATGGGTGAAGCCGGCCGGATCGAGGCCGGCCGCGTCCACCCAGGAGGGATCAAGCCCCAGCAGGTCCAGCGTATAGGGCGCGATATCGAAGGAAATGCCCAGCTTGTGCAGGCGGGCCTCGACCCGGTGCAGAACCTCGATGTCGCCGACGGTCGAAAAATGCCCAGTGACCAGCGCACGGCGGAAGGACGGGCCTGCGGGGTGGTGGAGCAAGGCGGGATCTTCCTTTGCGCTGAAAGGCGGCCGGGGTGGGGTCATCCCGGCCCCCGGCACATCCCGGGGGCAGGGCGCCTTCGGGCCGGGGGCGCAGGACTTCCGCATGGTTCGGCCCGAACCGGCCCGATCGCCGCCACATCAGGCAGGCCCGAACCCTTCACCACGATGCCCGGCACCACCGTCATGGCTTTCCTTCTGCATTTGTTTCTAACTCGGCCGGCGCAGGGCGTTTGGCAAGCCGTCCCCTGGGCGCTAGGAACTGGAAAAAACGCGAGGGACCATGGACTGCGGCGGACTCGACATCGGTGGCACCAAGATCGAGGCGCGGCTGTTTGACGCCGGCCTCGGGACGATCGACACGCGCCGGGTGCCGACGCCCCGCGACAGCGCCGACGGCTTCTTCGCGGCGCTGGGCGGGCTGGTCGGCTGGCTGCGGGACCGCTCGGGCACCGACCTGCCCATCGGCATCGCCATGAGCGGCGTGGTCGAACCCGACAGCGGCATCGCCCGGACCGCCAACCTGCCGATCAGCGGCGAGAACATGGCCGCAAGGCTGACCGAGGTTGCGGGACGGCCGCTGCCGGTGATGAACGACTCCATGGCGCTGGCCTTCTCGGAAGCGAACGGCGGCGCCGCCGACGGCCATGCGGCGGCGGTCGGGATGATCATCGGCACCGGCTTTGCCGCCGGCGTCTGCCTTGACGGCCGCCCGGCGCGGCGCCCAGGCGGCATCGCGGTCGAGATCGGCCATTGCGGGATGCCCGCCCGCGCCCTTGCGCGGCACGGTCTGGACCTGTGGACCTGCGGCTGCGGGCGGCCCGGCTGCATCGAGGCCTATGTCGCGGGGCCCGGCCTGACGCGGCTGGCCGCGCATATGGGGCTGGGGAAGATCACCGCCCCCGAACTGGCCGCCCGCGCGCATGAGGCCGCGGCCGAGGCGGTGCTGGCCGTCTGGGCCGACCTTGCCGCCGAGGCGCTGGAAACGTTGCAGATGACCATCGACCCCGAGATCGTGGTTCTCGGCGGCGGCGTGTCGCAGATGCCCGGCGTCGTCGAGCGGCTTCAGGCGGCGCTTCCGGCGCGGCTGATGCCCGGCACGCCCCTTCCCATCCTCCGCCTGGCCCGGCACGGGGATGCAAGCGGGGTCCGGGGCGCGGCGCTGCTGGCCCGCATGACCGCCCAAGGCGAGATGCCGTGGAGGCCCTGATCGCCGCCGACCTGATGTGGGCGGGCGGCGCGCTGCGGGAAGGATGGGCGGTCCGCCTGCAGGACGGCCGCATCGCGGCTGCGGGACCGCTCGGCCCGGACAGGCCCGACCGCAGGGTTCACCTGCTGATGCCGGGCGCCACCGACCTGCAGGTGAACGGTGGCGGCGGGGTGCTGTTCAACGCGGACCCCTCGCCCGCCGGTCTTGCCGCGATCCGGGCGGCGCATCGGTCTTTGGGCACCCATGCGATCCTGCCCACCGTGATCACCGACGCGCCCGAGGTGATGGAGGCCGCCGCCGATGCCGTGATCGCGGCCTGGGGGATGCCGGGCATCGCCGGCATCCACATCGAAGGCCCGCATATCGCCCCCGAGCGGCGCGGCACCCATGACGCCCGGCATATCCGGCCCCTAGACGAGCGCACGCTGGCGGTGCTGGCGCGGCTGCGCGCCGCCGGCGTCCCGGTGCTGCTGACGCTGGCGCCGGAACTGGCGGATCCGATGCTGCTGGCCCGTGCGCGGGCGCTGGGGGTGGTGCTGTCCGCCGGGCATTCCTCGGCCACGGTGGCGCAGGCGGAACTGGCCTTCGCCGACGGCATCGGCATGGCCACGCATCTGTTCAATGCGATGCCGCCGATGCATCACCGTGAACCCGGCCTTGCCGCCGCCGCGATCCTGTCGGACGCCTATGTTGGCCTTATCCCCGACGGCATCCATGTGGACTGGGCCATGCTGCGGCTGGCGCTGGCCGCGCGGCCGCGGGCCGGGCGCTGCTTCATCGTGTCGGACGCGATGCCCAGCGTCGGCGGCCCCGTGGCCTTCACCCTTTACGGCCGCCGGGTCGAGCTGCGTGACGGCCGGCTGGTCAACGCGGACGGCGCGCTGGCGGGGGCGCATCTGGATATGGTGACCGGGCTTGCGCGGCTGCATCTTCAGGGCGGTGTCGGGCTTGCGGATTGCATCGCCATGGCGGGTGATGTGCCCCGCAGGGCGATGGGGCTGGCCCCGCTGGTCCTGGCGCCGGGCGCCCCCGCCGATCACATCGCCGTGCTCGACGGGACCTTGGGCTTCGCAGGCTGGCTCGACACGCTTTTCTGACGATTTCGTGCCCTTGCCGGGCATCGGGACGGCTGCGATGCTGAAACCCATGATATTCCGACTGCGACCGATTTCGTGGAGGCTCCGGCCGCGCCGCAAGGCGGGGATGGTCGTGGCGGCTTTTGCCTTCGCCATGATCGCCCCTGTTCCCGCCGCCGCGCAGGCTCCGGGTTCCGGGCCAGGCGCGCCGCAGGACCCGCGCGAGGTGGGCGTCACCACCCTGCAGCGCGACACGGTGCCAGTGACCGTCACCCTGCCCGGCCGCGCGGTGGCTTATCAGGAAACCGGCATCCGCCCGCAGGTGGGCGGCGAGATCGTCGAGATCGCCTATCAGCCCGGCACCTCGGTCGAGGCGGGGACCGTCCTTTTCCGGCTGAACGACGACCAGCTTGCCGCCACGCTCTCGGCCGCCGAGGCCGCGGTGATCAGTGCCGAGGCTGCCGTCCAGGGCGCCACCGCCACCGTCAACCGCTATGACCGCCTGCAGGGCAGCGGCGTCAGCCGGGCCGAGCTTGAAACCGTGCAGGTCGCGCTGGCCAACGCCCGCGCCAGCCTTGCCGCGGCCGAGGCCGAACGCGCGCTGGCCCAGCTTGCCGTGGACCGGACCGAGATCCGCAGCCCCATCGACGGCGTGCCCGACATCGCCAATGTCTCGATCGGCGATCTCGTCACCGCCAACCAGGGCGACGTGCTGACCACGGTCACGCAGATCGACCCCATCTATGTCGATGTCTCGGATTCCCGCGCCCGCATCCTGCGCAACCGCGAGCAGCGGGCGCAAGGCCGGATGGTCCGGGTCGAGGGGCGCGAGGCCGCGCTGATCCTGGAAACCGGGCAGGTCTATCCCGAGGCCGGGCGCTTCGTCGCGCCGGGGCGCGAGGTCTCGCCCACCACCGGCACGGTGCCTTTCCGGCTTGAGTTCCCCAATCCCCACCGCCTGATCCTGCCGGGGCAGTTCGTGCGCGTGCAGATGACCGTCGGCGCGGTGGAAGGCGTGCTGGTCCCGCAGGGTCCGACGCGGCGATCCGCCGTGGGCCAGTTGACGGCCTTTGTCGCCCGCGACAGCCGCGCGGTCGAGGTCGTGCTGACCGAGGCCGGAACCCATGAAAGCAACTGGATCGTGATCGACGGCGTCGAGGCAGGCGACCTGCTGATCCTCGACGGGCTGACCAACCTGAACGACGGCGACGAGATCACCACAATTCCCGTCACCATCGACCCCGAGGGCGTGGTGCGCGAGGTCCCCGGACCCGAGGCCACCGCCTTCCAGGACGTCCCCGTCCCCGTCCCGGCATCCGGCGCGGTTGCGCCCGTGCCGGCGGTGGCGGCGGCCCCGGCCCCGCGCCCCGTCGGCGTCGCCAACTGATGGCGCAGTTCTTCATCCATCGCCCGGTCTTCGCCTGGGTGCTGGCGATCGTGACGATGCTGGCCGGGGTCTGGGGGCTGCTGAGCCTGCCGGTGTCCCAATATCCCGACATCGCGCCGACGACGATCCGCATCTCGGCCAGCTATCCCGGCGCGACCGCCGAGGCGGTGCAGAATTCGGTCACGACGCAGATCGAGGACACGCTGACCGGGCTGGAAGGGCTGCTCTACTTCGAATCCTCGTCCTTCCGCGGCCGGTCCTCGCTGACCCTGACCTTCGACGACAGCGTGGACCCGACCGATGCGCTGAACGACGTGCAGTCGCGGGTCCGCAGCGTCGAATCGCGCCTGCCTTCGGCGGTGCAGTCGGACGGGGTGTCGGTCACGCGCTCGACCTCGTCGATCCTGATGGTGGGCTCGCTGGTCTCGACCGACGGGCGCTATTCCACGGTCGAACTCGGCAACCTGCTGGAGGAGGTCGTCGAAGGCCCGGTCAAGCGCGTGGACGGGGTCGGCGGCATCGACATCTTCGGCTCGGGCTATGCCATGCGGATCTGGCTGGACCCGCTGCGGCTCGCGCAGTTCCAGTTGACGCCCTCGGACATCACGGCGGCGGTGGCGGAACAGAACTCGACCGTCTCGGTCGGCTCGCTCGGCAGCCAGCCGGTGGTGCCGGGCCAGCAGTTCACCGCCACGATGACGGCACAAAGCCAGTTGACCAGCGTCGAGGATTTCCGCCGCATCCTTTTGCGGACCGGCGCCGACGGCTCGAACGTCTGGCTGGGCGACGTGGCCGAGATCGAGATCGGCCAGGAAGCCTATGGCGCCAACAGCCGCTTCAACGGCGCCAATGCCTCGGGCTTCGGGGTGAACCTGGAAACCGGCGCCAACGCCGTGGACACCGCGGCGGGCGTGCGCGCGGTGCTGGATTCGCTGCAGCCCGCCCTGCCGGATGGGGTGGAACTGCGGGTCGCCTATGACACCTCGCCCTTTGTCGAACAGTCGATCGAAAAGGTTTACCACACGCTGCTGGAAGCCGTCGTCCTGGTCATCGCGGTGATCCTGGTCTTCCTGCAAAGCTGGCGGGCGACGATCATCCCGGTGGTCGTGGTGCCCGTGGTTCTGCTGGGCACCTTCGCCGTGCTGTTCGCCTTCGGCTACACGATCAACACCCTGACCATGTTCGCCATGGTGCTGGCGATCGGCCTGCTGGTGGACGACGCCATCGTCGTGGTCGAAAACGTGGAACGCATCATGCGCGAGGACGGCCTTGATCCCGTCCGCGCGACCGAGGTCGGGATGCGCCAGATCACCGGCGCGCTGATCGGCATCGCGGTCGTGCTGTCAGCGGTGTTCCTGCCGATGGCCTTCATGGTCGGCTCGACTGGCGTCGTCTATCGCCAGTTCTCGGTCACGATCATCACCGCGATGATGCTGTCGCTGGCGGCGGCCCTGATCCTGACGCCGTCCCAGACCGCGACGCTGTTGCGCCCCCATCACGGACCGCCACGCTTCGCGCCCGCGCGCTGGTTCAACCGCGGCTTCGACCGGGCAACCGACTGGTACACGCGGGTCATCGCCCGCACCGTGCGTCACCCGCTGCTGGTGGTGCTGCTGCTGGCCGTCATCAGCGTCGTGGTCTGGCAGCTTTTCACGCGGATGAACTCGACCTTTCTGCCGACCGAGGATCAGGGCGTGCTGATGGCCCAGATCAACCTGTCGGAAGGCTCGACCACCCAGCAGACGCTGGCCGTGGTCGAGGAGATCGAAACCTACCTGCTGAACGAGGAACCCGCCGTCGCCTCGACCTTCGGCGCCCTCGGCTTCGGCTTTTCCGGGACCGGGCAGGGCCGGGCCACCCTGTTCGTGCGGCTCAAGGGCTTCGACGAGCGCGGCGACCCCGAGCTTTCGGCCCAGGCCCTTGTCCAGCGCGCCACCGAGCGTTTCGCCAACCATCGCGCAGGCCGCATCAACTTCGTCCAGCCGCCGCCGATCCAGGGCGTTGGCAACAGCGCCGGCTTCCAGATGTTCCTGATCGACCAGTCGGCCCAAGGCACGGCCGCGCTGCGCGAGGCCGCGCAGGCGCTGGAGGAGGCAGCCAACGACCACCCGCAACTGGCCAACGTCCGCAGTTCGGGGGACGAGGACACCGCCGCGCTCAGGCTCGACATCGACCCACAGCGGGCCGAGGCGCTGGGGCTGAGCCTCTCCGAGGTGAACGGGATGCTGGCCACGATCTTCTCGGGGCGCGAGGTCAACGACTTCGCCATGGGCGCCACCCTGCGCCCGGTGATCGTGCAGGCGGGGGCCGAGTTCCGCATGCAGCCCGAGAACCTCGAGGACTGGTATGCCCGCAACGCCTCGGGCGAGATGGTGCCTTTCAGCGCCTTCATGTCCACCCGCTGGGAACCGATCGCCCCCCGGCTGTCGCGCTTCGAGGGCACCAACGCGATCTCGATTTCCGGCAACGAGGCGCCCGGCGCGACCTCGGGACAGGCCATGGATGCGATGGAGGAACTGGTCGCCCAGATGCCCGGCGGCTATGGCGTAGCCTGGACCGGGCTTGCCTATCAGGAACGCCAGGCGGGCAACCAGGCGCCCTTCCTTTACGCGCTGTCGGCGCTGGTGGTCTTCCTGTGCCTCGCCGCGCTTTACGAAAGCTGGACGGTGCCCTTCGCGGTGATGCTGTCGGTGCCGGTCGGCATCCTGGGGGCGGTGCTGGCCGCGCTGATCTTCGGGCAGTCGAACGATGTCTATTTCAAGGTCGGCATCCTGACGACCATCGGCCTTGCGGCCAAGAACGCCATACTGATCGTGGAATTCGCCCGCGATCTCGAGGTCGCGGGCCGCAGCACCGTCGATGCCGCCATCGAGGCCGCCAAGCTGCGCCTGCGCCCGATCCTGATGACCTCGCTGGCCTTCATCCTCGGCGTGCTGCCGCTGGCGATCGCCTCAGGGGCGGGGGCCGCGGCGCAGAACTCGATCGGGATCGGGGTGATGGGCGGGATGATCTCGGCCACCTTCCTCGGCATCTTCATGATCCCGGGGCTTTACGTCGCCGTCCGCCGCCTGACCGGCAACCGGCCGCTGGCCGGCACCCATGCGCAGCCCGCAGGGCAGGCGACCGCATGAGAAAAGCCGCCTTGGTGAGGCGGCTTTGAAGGGTTCGAAACGGGAACCGCCCTTTGCGAACAGTCCACCGGACCGTTCGCGGAAGTCCCTTATCCTTTCTTCAGGATGCGGTTGCCCAGCAGTTCGGCGATCTGGACGGCGTTCAAGGCCGCGCCCTTGCGCAGGTTGTCGCTGACGCACCACAGGTTCAGGCCGTTTTCGACCGTCTGGTCCTGGCGGATGCGGCTGATGTAGGTCGCGTCCTCGCCCGCGGATTCGACCGGGGTAACGTAGCCGCCAGGTTCGCGCTTGTCGATGACCAGCACGCCCGGCGCCTCGCGCAGGATGTCGCGGGCCTCGTCCTCGTCCAGGAAATCCTCGAACTCGATGTTGATCGATTCCGAATGGCCGACGAAGACCGGGACACGCACGCAGGTCGCCGTGACCTTGATCGACGGGTCCATGATCTTCTTGGTTTCGGCGACCATCTTCCATTCCTCTTTCGTCTGGCCGTCCTCCATGAAGACGTCGATCTGGGGAATGACGTTGAAAGCGATCTGGCGCTGGAACTTCTTCGGCGCGACCTCTTGCCCCGGGACATACATCCCCTTGGTCTGGGACCAGAGCTCGTCCATGCCGTCCTTGCCCGCGCCCGACACCGACTGGTAGGTGGACACCACCACCCGCCTGATCCGCGCCCGGTCATGCAGCGGCTTCAGCGCCACCACCATCTGGGCGGTCGAGCAGTTGGGGTTCGCGATGATCATCTTGTTGCGGTAACCCTCGATCGCGTCGGCGTTCACCTCGGGCACGATCAGCGGAATCGCGGGGTCGTAACGATACAAGGACGAATTGTCGATCACCACGCAGCCCTGGCTGGCCGCGATGGGGGCGTATTTCTTCGTGGCCTCGGACCCGATGGCAAACAGCGCCATGTCGTAGCCGGAAAAGTCGAAGCCCTCGATGTCCTTGGTCTTCAGGGTCCTGTCGCCGAAACTGACCTCGGTGCCAAGGCTCCGGCGCGAGGCCAGAGCCACCACCTCATCGGCAGGAAACTGGCGCTCGGCCAGGATGCTCAGCATTTCGCGGCCCACGTTCCCCGTGGCCCCCGCGACGACGATCTTGTAACCCATCGACGTCCCTTTCACGAACAAGACGGCGGGGCATAGCTGATAATGCGGGCGAAGTGAAGGCTGCGAGGCCGGAATGGGTATTTGGGCCAGAAAGAAGCCGCCGGTCTTTCTTTCCGGCCCGGATAGCCGCAGAAACTGTCCGGCAGGACAGGAGATGCCGATGACCGAGCCCGAGTTCGCCCCCGCCGATGCCGAAAGCCGTCCCCTGTGGCTGGTCGCCCAGGGTGACGAAGGGCCGGTCTGGCCCGAGGGTGTGGAGTCCGCCTTCGCGACGGCTTCGGGCTTCGCTGGGAAGCCGGGCCAGATCTGCCTGCTGCCGGGCGAGGGCGGGGTCGCGGGCGCGCTGTTCGGGATCGGCAAGCCCGCCACGCCCGCCGACCGCCCTGCGCGCGAGCGCTTCACGCTGGCTCGCGCCGCCGAGGGGCTGCCCGAAGGGACGTGGCATCTCGAGAGCGTGCCGGAGAACTATGACCTGACGCATGGGGCGCTCGGCTGGCTTTTCGCGCAGTACCGCTTCGACCGCTACAAGAAGGCCGAGCCGCCCAAGGGGCGGCTGGTCTGCCCCGAGGGCGTGGACCGCGAGGCCGTGCTGGCGATGGCCGCCGGCGAATACCTGGCGCGCGACCTCATCAACACGCCCGCATCCGGCATGGGCCCGGCCGATCTGGAAGCCGCCGCCCGTGACTTGGCCGCCCGGCACGGCGCATCCGTCGAGGTGACCCAGGGCGAGGCGCTGGCCGAAGGCTTCCCCATGATCCACGCCGTGGGTCGCGCTGCCGGGCCGGGCCGCGCCCCCCGACTGATCGACCTGCGCTTTCCGGGCGAGGGGCCTGCGGTCACGCTGGTCGGCAAGGGGGTCTGCTTCGACACCGGGGGTTTGGACATCAAGCCCTCGGCCTCGATGCTCATCATGAAGAAGGACATGGGCGGGGCCGCGAACGTGCTGGGGCTGGCCGAGACGCTGGCACGCTTGGGTCGCGCGGGCGGGCTGCGGGTGCTGGTCCCCGCGGTGGAGAACTCCGTTGCGAGCGACAGCTTCCGCCCGGGCGACGTGCTGACCAGCCGCAAGGGCCTGACGGTCGAGGTCAACAACACCGACGCCGAGGGCCGTCTGATCCTCGCCGATGCGCTGGCTTATGCCGCCGAGGACAGCCCGCGCCTGCTGCTGTCCATGGCGACGCTGACGGGGGCCGCGCGGGTGGCGCTGGGCCCGGACCTGCCGCCCTTCTTCTGCGACGACGAGGCGGTGGCGGATGCACTCTATCAGGCGGGCCGCGACCACGCCGACCCCATCTGGCGGATGCCCTTCTGGGAGCCTTACGAGGCCATGATCGAGCCTGCCATCGCAGACCTCGACAATGCGCCGGGCGGAGGCTTCGCGGGCGCGATCACCGCCGCGCTGTTCCTGCGCCGCTTCACCGAAGGCGCGGGGGCCTACGCGCATTTCGACATCTACGGCTGGCAGCCCTCGGCCGCGCCGGGGCGGCCCAAGGGCGGCGTGGGGCAGGGGATGCGGGCGATCCTGCACGCGCTGCCGAAGATCGCCTGATGGATCGCCGCTTGACTCCGGCGACCGACCGCGTGGCGCTGCGTGGATCGGGGATCGCGCGGGATGAGGTCACGGATGGCCGCCCGATGCGGCTGGCCGCGCCCGTGGCCGACCTGCTGCGCGCACCTGGAGGCGCAAGGGACCGCCAGCTTCTGCACGGCGCGGATGTGACGCTGATCGAGGAGCGCGACGGCTGGGGCTTCGTGCAGGCGGTGGCGGACGGCTATTGCGGCTGGGTGACCCTTTTCGCTTTGACGGCGGACATGCCCCCGATCACCCATCGCGTGACGGCACCGGCCACGCATCTTTACCCCGCGCCCGACTTCAAGCAGCCCGAGCGGGGCAGCCTGCCCATGGGCGCGCGCCTGTCGGTCACGGCAACCGAGGGCCGCTTTGCACAACTGGCGGACGGACTGTTCGTGCCGATCCAGCATATCTCGGAGCGCCCCGCCGAGGACCCGGCCCAGGTCGCGCTGCGCCTTCTCGGCACGCCCTATCTCTGGGGTGGGAACAGCCGGGGGGGCATCGACTGCTCGGGGCTGGCGCAGGCGGCTCTGCATGGGGCGGGGATCGCCTGTCCCGGCGACAGCGACCTTCAGCGCAACGCCTTCCCCGTCGCGGACAACATCCAGCGCGGTGACCTGCTGTTCTGGCCGGGCCATGTCGCAATGGCACTGGACGAAACGACAATGATCCACGCCACCGCATGGACAATGTCCGTCATCACCGAAAACATCGCCGCCGCCATCGCCCGCATCGCCGCCGCCGGCGACGGCCCCTTCCTCGGCGCGCGCCGTCCGCGTCTGGACGACCGCATCGCCTTTCCGTAACTGTCGCGCAGCATTGCCGAATGACACGTTGCGGACCATCGGCAGCAGGAGGAGGGGTCTGATGGTGCATCTGTGGGTCCGGGCGGAAAGCCGCCCCAACGAGGACAGGGTCGGCATCACCCCCGAGGGCGTGCGCGACCTGATCCGCCGCGGCTTCCGCGTCACCGTGGAAGACAGCCCCCGCCGCGTGATCCCGACCGCCGACTATCGCGCCGCCGGCGCCTCGATCGCGCCGGAAGGATCGTGGCCCGAGGCGCCCGTGGACGCCATCATCTTCGGCCTCAAGGAACTCCCCGGGGACGGCAGCCCCCTGATGCACCGCCACATCATGTTCGGCCATGCCTTCAAGGGCCAGCCCTCGGGGCAGGTGCTGCTGCGCCGCTTCCGCGACGGCGGCGGGCGGCTTTACGATCTTGAATACCTGCTGGACGACAAGGGTCGCCGCCTTGCGGCCTTCGGCTACTGGGCGGGCTATGCGGGTGCCGCGGTATCCCTGAAGGCCTGGGCCGCGCAACAGCGGGGCGGCATCTGCGCGCCCGTCCGCACCTGGCCCCACAAGGACGCGCTGACTGCGGCGCTGCGGGCGGAACTGGACGGCACCGGCCATGCCCGCCCCCGCGCCATCGTCATCGGCGCGAAAGGCCGCGTGGGCAGCGGGGCTGCCGACCTGTGTGCCGAGGTGGGCGTGCGCGTCACGAAATGGGACATGGCCGAAACCGCAGACGGCGGCCCCTTCCCGGAAATCCTGCTGCACGAGGTCTTCCTCAACTGCATCCTCGCCCAGCCCGGCTGCCCGGTCTTCGTCCCCGAAAGCGCCGTGAATCCCGGTCGCGCCCTGACCGTGATCGGCGATATCGCCTGCGACCCCACAAGCGAGTTCAACCCGGTCCGCGTCTATGACCGCACCACGACATGGGGCGCCCCCGTCCTGCGCGTGGCCGAGAACCCAGCCCTCGACGTCATGGCCATCGACAACCTGCCCTCGATGCTGCCGCGGGAATCGAGCCTTGACTATGCGGCGCAACTGCTGCCGGTGCTGCGGGCGCTCGACGCCATCGACACCGGCGCCTGGGGCCGCGCCGCCGATATCTGTGACACCCATCTGAAAGGGCTTGCGCCATGACGATCCACTGGGTCGGAACCGGACTTTCCTCGATCCCCGGCCTGCGTCGGCTGCTGAAGGGCAAGGTCCCTGTCGCCGTCTGGAACCGCACGGTCGAAAAGGCCCGCGAGGCCGTGGGCGACCTGGCCACCGACATCCGCGAATACACCTCGCAGGCGCTGGCGTCGGCCGTCCAGCCCGGCGACGTGGTGGTGTCCATGCTGCCCGCCGACCAGCACCCGGTCGTGGCCCGCATCTGCATCGAAAAAAAGGCGCATTTCGTCAGCTCCTCCTACATCTCGCCCGAGATGGCGGCGCTGGAGCAGGCGGCGATGGACGCGGGCGTGGCGCTGGTGAACGAGGTCGGGCTGGACCCCGGCATCGACCACCTGATGGCGCATGAGCTGGTCGCCGACTACCGCCATGTGGCCCGGCCCGGCGACCGGATCAGCTTTACCAGCTATTGCGGCGGCATCCCCCGGCACCCGAACCCGTTCCGCTACAAGTTCTCATGGTCGCCCTTGGGCGTTCTGCGGGCGCTGCGATCGCCCTCGCTGTCGATCCGCGACGGCGAGGAGCGGAAGGTTGAACGCCCCTGGCACGCGATCGAGCCCTACGAGGCGCCGCTGCCGGTGCCCGAGCATTTCGAGGTTTATCCGAACCGCGATTCCACCGCCTTCATCGGCCAGTATGGCTTCGATCCCGGTTGGGAGATCCGGGATTTCGTGCGCGGAACCATCCGCCTGAAGGGCTGGTCCGAGGCCTGGTCCGATGTCTTCGCCGAGGTCGAGGGCCTAGCCGGTCCGGAAGGCGACGCCCGCCTGCGCGAGATGGCCGACGAGTTCTGGTCCCGGCACGCCTATGCCGAGGGCGAGCCCGACCGCGTCGTGCTGTTCGTCCGTCTTGCCGCGATGCGGGGGAACGAGGCTGTGTTCGACAAGGAATGGGTGCTGGACGCGCAGGGCGACAAGAACGGCACCGCGATGGCGCAGCTCGTCTCGATCCCGGTCGCGCTGGCGGTCGAGGCGGTGCTGGCGGGCGCCTTCCCTGCCGGAGTCCACGCCGCCCCCGACGATCCCGACCTGATCGGCCGCTGGCTGGTCGAGACGGGCGAGATCGCCGACCACATGGCGAAGGTGGATCATCTGAAGGCCTGAGGCCGCAGCCCTGGTCGTTCCCGGCCAGCTTGCGCGGCATGGATCGCCCGTGCAGGCTGGCCCGGCCGCCTGCCCCTGCCGGCGCGCCCGGTGCCGGTCAATCCTTGAGGCGCCTCCACTCCGCCTCCTGAGCCGATCGGCCGTCCTTCCCGGTGATTGCACGGCTCTGCGTCACGGCGCGCCCTGCTCAAGCGCCCCCGAGCCATTTTCCGTCGCAAAAGTTTCCGAAAGCGGATGGGGCAGCAGCCCGTTCCCTCCAGCGACGCCGGGAACGGCGTCCCTTGTGGATGCAGGGGCGGCACCCTCTGTCTTCACGCTTCGGTCAGACGCCGGAACAAATCCGCCGTTCTCCGGTTTGCAGGGCAGACACAAGGGAGTTGCCCATGCCATTCCTCCGCTCGACCGCGGCGCTTGCCGCGCTGTTCGCCCTGCCCGTCGCCGCCGCGGCCCAGGATTTCAACGCCGCGCCGCCGAATGCGCCCGACCAGACCCCGGCTTTTGAGGGGCAGACACGCGCGCCCGTGCTGGCCGACGACATCGCGCTGGAAACCACCGTGATCACCGACGGGCTGGAACATCCCTGGGGCATGGCGCAACTGCCCGACGGCGGCTGGCTGGTGACCGAGCGGCCGGGCAGGCTGCGGATCGTTTCCGCCGAGGGCGCGCTGTCCGACCCCATCGGCGGGCTACCCGAAATCTCGGCCGGCGGGCAGGGCGGGCTTCTGGACGTGCTGATCGCCCCCGATTTCGCCGAAACGCGCAGGCTGTGGATCAGCTACGCGGCCCCGGCCGAGGGCGGCAACCACACGGCGGTCGCCACCGCCACGCTGTCGCAGGACAACGCCACGCTGGAAAACGTCCAGCCGATCTTCGCGCAGGTGCCGGTCTATGACGGCGACAAGCATTTCGGCAGTCGGCTGCTTCTGGACGGGCAGGGCAACCTGTTCGTGACCCTGGGCGAACGCTCCGACGTGCCGATCCGCGACAGCGCGCAGCAGGACGACAACCACCTGGGCAAGCTGCTGCGCATCGACGCCATGACCGGCGAGCCGGCCGAGGGAAACCCCGACCTCGGCCTGCCCGAAATCTGGGCCAAGGGGTTGCGGAACGTGCAGGCGGCGGCGCTGGACGGCAGCGGCCAGCTTTGGACCATCGAGCATGGGCCGAAGGGTGGGGACGAACTGAACCGCATCGAGGCCGGCAAGAACTATGGCTGGCCGGTCATCACCTACGGCGTCTCTTACCAGGACGAGCCGATCAACGACGGCATCACCCAGGCGGACGGGATGGAGCAGCCGCTCTATTACTGGGACCCGGTAATCGCCCCCTCGGGCATGGTCTTCTACCGGGGCGAGATGTTCCCGGAATGGCAGGGGCAGATCCTCACCGGCGCGATGCAGGGCGATCACGGGCTGGTGCGACTGCAACTGGACGGCGACCGGGTCGGGGGGGAAGGACGGCACCTGCAGGGCATCGGCCGGGTGCGCGACGTGGATCTGGCCGCCGATGGCGCGGTCATGCTGCTGACCGACAAGCCGGATGGGGAATTGGTGCGGGTGACGCGCGAGTGATCTCAAGGGCCGGGGCATGGTGAGGGATAGCCTCACCCTGCCGTCGTCGCCGGGTTCCCTGCAGTGAACCACCCCGTCATCGCGCCGCATGTGGTTGCCTGCCGCGCGGATGACCTTGGCTTCCTGTGCGAAAGACCGATGAAGTCATGCCACCATTGACTCGGCTTCACCCGCCCCTGCCAGGCAGGTTGATGCCGGCCCGGCGCCACGGCCGGGTTTCCACGGCGGCGTTGCAGGGGCAGGTTCGACCTCGCCTACCGATGACATGCCGGCGAACCCCACGGCGAGCCGACCAAGCGGTTTTCGCGTTTGCGGGTCTCCTGCATGAATGGGGTCGAACCCTGCGCTGCAACGGCCCCTTTGCAGACTGTGCAGGCCTTGATCCGTTACGGATCAAGGCTGGCGGCAGATCGGGTGTCCTTCGGGCAGCGCGGACCCGCCTCACCCCCGCAGCAGATCGTCCTCTTCCGCGCCGGGGGTCAGGCCGAGCGCCTCCATACCGGCTTCCAGATGGTCGGCCAGATGCGGCTCGCCCATCAGGTAGTCCTCGGTGGGCGTGGTCTTTTCCGCCTTGGCGGTCGAGATCGCTTCCTCGAGGTCATCCGCATCGAAGGTGCCGCGGCCGATCCACATGACGGCGGTGAGTTCCGCCTGCTCGTCCTCGGTCAGGTCAGCGATGAAATCACGCAGCTCAAAGGCGTTGCGGCCGCCGCGCCCGTCCGGCCCGTGGTCATAGTCGCGGGCGCGGAGGATGACGAAGGCGATCTTGTCGGCGCCGAGTTCCAGCATGGCACTTCCCCTTTTCCCCGGTTCTCGCCCGCAGGCGGGGCCGCGTCAATCAGCGCCCGAACAGCCGCTCGATATCCGAAAGCTTCAGCTCCACCCAGGTCGGGCGCCCGTGGTTGCACTGGCCGGAACGCGGCGTCCGTTCCATCTCGCGCAGCAGGGCGTTCATCTCCTCGCCCGTCAGGCTGCGGCCCGACCTGACCGAGCCGTGGCAGGCCATGGACGACAGCACCGCGTCCAGTCGCCCCTGCAGCCGGTCCGAGGCGCCCTGTTCCGCCAGGTCGTCGGCAATGTCGCGCAACAGCGCCGTGGCATCCGCCTGCCCCAGCGCGGCGGGCAGTTTGCGCACCGCGACGCAGCCGGGGCCGAAGGGCTCGATCACGAGTCCCAGCCGGTCCAGATCGAGGGACGCCGCCAGCACCCGCTCGGCATCGGCGCCAAGATCCACGATGGCCGGGATCAGCAGCGCCTGCGACGGTACCCGCGCCCCCGCCGCCTGCGACTTGAGCCGTTCATAGACCAGCCGCTCGTGGGCGGCGTGCTGGTCCACGATCACGATGCCGTCGCGGCTCTGCGCCACGATCCAATTGCCGTGCAGTTGCGCCCGGGCCGCGCCAAGGGGGGCATGGGGTGCCTCGGCCTCCGGCTCGATCCGCGCGGCGGCGGGGAAGGTGGGGTCTGGTGCCTCGGCAAAGCCCTGCGGGGCGATGGGCATCAGCGGCGCCTGCGCGGCATGGGCCGCCGCGAGCGCGGCCTGCGACGGCGAGGGGCTGCGCCAGGACGACAACCCCGGCGCGGGCCGCATCGCCGCCAGCGTGGCCGCTCCGCCGGTCGAGGAGGCGCGATGCCCCGCCCCGGCCAGCGCGTGGCGCAGAGAGGCGACGACCAGCCCGCGGGCGGCATCCGGTTCGCGGAAGCGGACCTCGGCCTTGGCCGGATGGACGTTCACGTCGACGCCCTGCGGGTCGCAATGGACGAACAGCACCGCCGCCGGATGGCGTCCCTGCGGCAGCACGTCGAAATAGCCCGCCCGCAGCGCCCCGGTCAGCAACTTGTCCCGCACCGGGCGGCCGTTGACATAAAGATGCTGCGCCACTGCCGCGCCGCGCGAATAGGTGGGCAGGGCGGCAAGGCCGGTCAGGCGCAGCCCGTCGCGCTCGGCGTCCAGCGGGATGGCGTTCTCGATGAACTCGCGCCCCATGACGCGGCCGATGCGGGCGGACAGGGCGTCGAACAGGTCGCCCTGCTCGGCATCGGCGCGAAACAGCACCCGGGCCTCATCCTCGTCGGTGAGGGTGAAGGCGACCGAAGGCTCGGCCATGGCAAGGCGGCGGACCACCTCGGCGATGGCCTGCGTCTCGGCCCGGTCGGTCCGCAGGAAGCGCAGCCGGGCGGGCGTGGCGAAGAACAGGTCGCGCAGTTCCACGGCCGTGCCGCGGTTGGCGGCGGCGGGGCGGGCAGGCTCGATCCGGCCGCCCTCGATCGCGATGCGCGCGGCCTCGTGGCCTTCGGCGCGGCTGGTGATTGTCAGGCGGCCCACGGCGCCGAGGCTCGGCAGCGCCTCGCCCCGGAAGCCGAAGCTGCGGATGTCCAGCAGGTCCGATCCGTCGATCTTGGACGTGGCATGGCGGGCCAGCGCCAGCGGCAGGTCCCCGGCGGCCATGCCGCAGCCGTCGTCCGTCACCCGGACCAGCCGCTTGCCGCCCCCCGCGATGGCGATGGCGATCCGGGTCGCGCCCGCATCCAGCGCGTTCTCGACCAGCTCCTTCACCGCCGAGGCCGGGCGTTCCACCACCTCGCCCGCCGCGATGCGGTTGGCGGTGGCTTCGTCGAGCTGGCGGATCACCGGAGGGATGCGGGGGTCAGGGCGCGTCATCGCCCCGGATATAGCAGCCCCCGGAGCCGGGCGTAAACGTTTCGCCCCCGCGCCCGGATTATTCTGGAACCGCAACGCCCCCGAATGGCTTGATTTCCCGATCTCACTTTCTTGAACATGATCTGACAGGAGACTGCCATGAAGACGATGACCGCGATGCTGCTGGCCGCCGCCACCCTGACCGTCGCCGCCTGCGGGCCGAACACCGCCACCCGCGCCACCACCGGCGCCGCGACCGGGGCGGTCGTGGGCGGCCCCGTGGGCGCCGTGGCCGGGGCGGCCCTGGGCGGGTCGGGGGCGGTTCAGGTCAATCCCTGATCCCCGCCCGGCATTCCAACAAAAAGGCGCAGGGTCAGTCCCTGCGCCTTTCTGCATGGCCCATACCGGCGTTCACATCCCCTCGGGGCGGCCCACCAGCACGAATTCCAGCCCCTCGGGGTCCAGCACCTCCTGCGCGACGCGGCGGACATCCTCGGCGGTGACAGCGGCGATCTTCTCGTTCCGGGTGTTCACATAGTCGCGGGGCATCCCCATCAATTGCATCCCCGACAGGATGCCTGTGATCCGCCCATTGCCGTCGAACCGCAGGGCATATTCGCCGGTGAGGTATGTCTTGGCGTCGGTCAGTTCCTGCTCGGTCACGCCGTCGCGGATACCCTGCCAGACCGCGCGCACCAGCGCCACCGCCTCGCCCGTGCGGGCGTTCGCCGTGGCCATGCCGCCGGCCCATGTCTCGCCCAGCACCATGTTGGCAAGGCCGGTGCCGACGCCATAGGTCAGACCGCGCTTTTCGCGGATCTCCTCCATCAGCCGGGACGAGAAGCCGCCGCCGCCGAGGATGTGGTTCAGCACGAAGGCGGCGAAGTAATCGGGGTGATCCATCGGCAGCCCGCGTTGCGCGAAGCTGACCACTGTCTGCGGGCTGTTCCAGTCGATGACCGTGGTCTCACCCGTCAGCAGCAGTTCCGGCTCGGGCGGCAGCGGTGCACTCGCCTCGGCCGGAAGATCGCCGAGGATGCGGTCGATCAGCAGCCCCAGCGCCGCTGCGTCGATGTCGCCGGCGGCCGAGACCAGCACCCGGTCGCGGGCCAGCACCCGGTCCTTGGCAGCGACAAGGTCGTCACGGGTCAGGGCTGCGACCGATTCGGCAGTGCCGGTCAGGACGGTGCCATAAGGGTGGTCACCCCAGGTCTGCCGGGCCATCTCTTTCGAGGCGATGGCATTGGGGTCGCTGTCCTGCGCCCGGATCAGCGATTGCGCCTGGGCGCGCACCCGCTCGATGGCGTCGGGGTCAAAGCGGGGGCGGGCCAGCGCATCGGCCAGCAGGTCGGCGGCGGCGTCGCGGTTCTCCGTCAGGGTGCGCAGACCCACGCTGACCGCGTCGTCCGAGGCGTCGAAGCTGGCCGAGGCCGCAAGCTCCTCCATCGCTTCGGCGAAGGCCACGGCGTCGCGTTCGCCCGCGCCTTCCTCCAGCAAGGCGGTCATCAGGTTGACCGCGCCGCGCTTGCCGGGGGCATCGACCGAGGCGCCGCCCCGGAAGGCGATCTCGACGGCGACAAAGGGGATCGTGTTGTCCTCGACCAGCCAGGCGGTGATCCCGCCCGGAGAGGTGATCTCCTGGATGTCGATGGCGCGGGCGGGAAGGGCCGCGAGCAGCGCAAGAGTCAGCGCGGAAAGGAAGCTGCGGATCATCGGGTCTGCTCCTCGGTCGGCGCGGGCTGGGGCGAGGCGGGCGCCGGTTGCGCCGGGTGCGGCGTGTCGGCGGGCATGGGCGCCGGCGTATTGGTGCCGGGGGCGGCAGTGTCGGGGTAGGGGGCTTCTTCGGGCAAGGAGGACGCGGCGGCTGGGGCCTCTGCTGCGGCTTCCGTTGGACCGGGCAAGGGGCCAGCGCCGGGCGCGGTCTCTGCAGCCATGCCCGAGGATGCCGCTGGCATTCCAGCACCATCTGCAGGCGACTCGCCCGCGCCCGCGCCCGCGCCCGTGGCAGCCGCGGCAATCTCTGCCCCCGCCATCTGCTCGGGATCTGCGGGCTTCAGCAGGCTCGTGACCTCGGCGCGGTCCTCGAACACCAGCCGGGCCACCGCCTGCACATCCTCCGCCGTCACCGCGGCGAGGATCTCGGGCCAGTCGTTCACGTCCTCGACCGTCAGCCCGACGGCAAGCCCCTGCCCATAGTCATAGGCGCGGGCATGTGCCGAGTCCTGCTTGTAGATCTGCGCCGCGCGCAACTGCGTCTTGACGCGTTCCAGTTGCTCCGGGTCCGGGCCCTCGGCCAGAAAATCGCGGATGCCCGCCTCCAGCGCGGCCTCCGCCGCCGCATCGTCCCCCCCCGGCGCATAGGCCATCGAGACCGAGAAAGTCGTGGGATCGACGCTGAGCCCGTCATAACCCGCCCCAACCCACAGCGCCTGCCCCGTCAGCACCAGCCGCTGCCCCAGGAACGAGGTCTGGGCCGAGCCCGCCAGCAGTTCGGCCAGCACGCTCAAGGCGGCTGCGGTCTTCTGGTCGCCGGGGTTGCGTTCGGGGACGATCACGCTGCGGCTGAGGACCGGCTGCGGCACGCGCGGATCGGACATGGTCATGCGCCGCTCGGCCCGCTGCACGGGCTCCTGCGGGCGCGCGTCGCGCGGGGCCTCGGGTTTGGGGGGGATCGGGCCATAGTGCTTTTCGGCCAGCGCGCGCACCTCGTCGGCACTCACGTCGCCCGCGACGACCAGCACCGCCACGTTCGGCGCGTAATGGTTGTCATACCATTCCAGCGCATCCTCGCGGGTCAGCGCCTCCATCTCCTGCCGCCAGCCGATCACCGGGCGGCCGTAGGGATGGTTGTAATACTGCACCGCCGCGCGTTCCTCGCCGAACAGGGCCCGGGGGTCGCTGTCGGTGCGCTGGGCGCGTTCCTCCAGCACGACCTGGCGCTCGGCCTGCCAGTCGTCCTCGCCGATCCGCAGGTTCGCCATGCGGTCGGCCTCCATCCCCATGACCAGATCCAGCCGGTCCGAGGCGATGCGCTGGAAATAGGTGGTGAAGTCATAGCTGGTGAAGGCGTTGTCGCGACCGCCGTTCGCGGTGACCGTGCGCGACAACTCGCCGGGCGCAAGCTTCTCGGTGCCCTTGAACATCAGGTGTTCCAGGTAATGCGCGAGGCCCGACTTGCCCCGCTGCTCGTCGGCCGATCCGATCCGGTACCACAGCATCTGGACGACCACGGGGGCGCGGTGATCCTCGATCACCACGGCCTCAAGCCCATTGTCCAAGGTGAAATGGCTGATGCCGGGCGGCATCTCGGCCAGAGCGGGCGTGGCGGCGGTCGCGAGAAGGAAGGCAAGGGTGCGGCGCATCAGGCGGCCTCCGGTTGCGGGTGCGGAACAGAGGGTGGCCGCTCGGCGCGGCGCGCGCAAGCCGGCCGCCGGTCAAGCCGTGGTGAACGAGCCGGGAATGACCGGAAAGGCCAGGTCCTGTCTTTCGGCGTCAAGTATCCTCGGAGGGATGAATGGGGCCTTGGCCCCATTCATGGGGGGTGGAAATCCCCCCGATGCGACCGTGACATCAGGGAAAGCCCCGAAGGCGGGGGCGCTGCCCCCGGACCCCCGGGATATTTGAGGCCGAAAGACGAGACCCCTTCAGCGCGTTTCGGCCACAGGCGGCGCCGTCGGCACCTGCACGCCGGTGCGGCGCCAGCGTTCCAGTTCGGCCTCGCTGTCCAGCGTCTGCGGCTCGTAGGCGCGGTGATAGACGTTGGTGCCGGCCAGCACCTCCAGCGGGCGGCGGCCGCGGCGGGCGCGGATTGCCTGGTCCTCGGCGGCGGTGACCTGCCGGATGCCTTGCGTCACACCCGCCCGCGCGGCATGGGCCACCAGCGCCCCGTCGCCCGCGCCGATGCCCTGTTGCGCCAGATGGCCCGGATTTCCCCCCAGTGCGGCGATGGCGTCGCCTTCGGGGTTCGGATCGGTCAGGTTGGCACCGCCCGGCGTAGGCGCAGGCAACTGCGCCAGATCGGGCGGCATCTGCAGCGGCCGGGTGGGGACGATGGCGAATTCCTCGGGTCCGTCGTCCGAGGCCGTCAGGTTCATCAGCCGGCCGTCGCCCGCGCAGGCCGCAAGCGCGAGAACCGAGAGAGTCAGCAGAAGAACCCGCATGGCACCACCTTGGAAAGCGTCGGCGCCGTTCTAGCGCGTCTTGCCCGTGCCGTCACGGACCTTGTCGCGGGGCGTGGCGGGTTCCGGCCCGGACGGCGGCCCCGGCTGGAAGACCAGCCCGAGCGCCCCCGCGAAGATGGCGATGTCGGCCACGTTGAAGCTGTAGGGATTGCGCCAGCCGGGCAGCGACATGTTCAGGAAATCCGCGACCGCGCCATAGACCACGCGGTCGATCACGTTTCCCAGCGCCCCGCCGATCAGCAACCCCGCCGCGACCTGCGCCAGCTTTCCGGGCCGCGCGCGCAGCAGCCAGACCGCCACCCAGACGCAGATGACGACCGCGATGCCGATCAGCACCCAGCGCATCACCTCGACATCCGAGGAAAACAGCCCGAAGTTCACCCCCTGGTTCCAGGCCATCCGCAGGTTCAGCCAGGGGTCGATCACGTCGATGGCCTGCACCTCGACCAGGTTCAGCGCCTGCACGACGATCCATTTCGTCAACTGGTCGAGCCCGAGGATCACGAGCGCAGTCCCCGCCGCCCACCAGAGGCTGACCTTCGGCGTCGGCGGAGGCGGAGGCGGAGGCGCGGGCTTGCGCCGCCGCTTGGGCGCGGTGCCTGCGGGACGCGTAGACTTCGGCGCAGCGTCGCTCTCCGGCGCGGCGAGCTTCGCGCGCGGCTTCTTCGGCTGGGGTTCGTCGGTGTCGGTCATCAGTGGCGGAAATGGCGCTGTCCGGTGAAGACCATGGCGAGGCCGCCGCGATCGGCCGCCGCGATGACTTCCTCGTCGCGCATGGACCCGCCGGGCTGGATCACCGCCCGCGCGCCGGCCTCGGCCAGCGCCTCAATGCCGTCGGCGAAGGGGAAGAAGGCGTCGGATGCGACCGCCGCGCCCTCGGTCAGGGGGGCGGAAAGGCCCAGCGCTTCGGCCATGTCCTCGGACTTGCGACGGCCGATGCGGGTCGAATCGACCCGGCTCATCTGGCCTGCGCCGATGCCGACGGTGGCGCGGTCCTTGGCATAGACGATGGCGTTCGACTTGACGTGCTTGGCGACGGTCCAAGCGAACATGAGGTCGGCAAGCTCGGCCTCGCTGGGCTGTCGCTGGGTGACAACGCGCAGCTCGGCAGGCGTCACATGGCCGGTGTCGCGCGTCTGCACCAGGAAGCCGCCCGCCACCTGACGGAAGGTCAGTCCGCCCGCACGCGCGTCGGGCAGGCCCCCGGTGGTCAGCAGGCGCAGGTTCTTTTTCGCGGCGAAGATCGCACGGGCCTCGTCATCGGCATCCGGCGCAATGACGACCTCGGTGAAGATCTCGGTGATGGCGCGGGCCGTGGCCGCGTCCAGCCTGCCGTTCAGCGCGACGATGCCGCCGAAGGCCGAGGTGCGGTCGCAGTCGAAGGCGCGGCGATAGGCTTCCTCCAGCGTCTCGGCGCGGGCCACGCCGCAGGGGTTGGCGTGCTTGATGATGGCGACGGCGGGGCCTTCGGTGAACTCGGCCACGAGCTCGAAGGCCGCGTCGGTGTCGTTGATGTTGTTGTAGGACAGTTCCTTGCCCTGCCATTGGCGCGCGGTCGCCACGCCGGGGCGGGCCGAGCTGTCGGTGTAGAAGGCAGCAGCCTGATGCGGGTTCTCGCCATAACGCAGGGGCTGGGCAAGCGTACCGGCAAAGGCGCGGCGGCGCGGGGTCTCCTCGCCAACGGCCTGCGCCATCCAAGTGGACACGGCGGCGTCATAGGCCGCCGTCCGCGCATAGGCCGTCTGCGCCATGCGCTTGCGGAAGGGCAGGGTGGTGGCGCCTCCGTTGGCGTCCAGTTCGGCCAGCACCGCGCCGTAATCCTGCACGTCCACGACCGTCGTCACAAAAGCGTGGTTCTTGGCCGCCGCGCGGATCATCGCCGGGCCACCGATGTCGATGTTCTCGATGCAGTCGTCGTAGGCGGACCCCTTCGCCACCGTCTCCTCGAAGGGGTAGAGGTTGACCACCAGCAGGTCGATCGGGGCAATCCCGTGTTCGTCCATGCTGGCGCGGTGATCCGCATTGTCGCGCAGGGCCAGCAACCCGCCGTGGACCGCCGGATGCAGCGTCTTGACGCGGCCGTCCATCATCTCGGGGAAGCCGGTGAGTTCGGACACGTCGCGCACCTTCAGCCCGGCCTCGCGCAGTGCCCGTGCCGTGCCGCCGGTGGACAGAAGCTCGAC
This sequence comes from Paracoccus sp. MC1862, assembly GCF_016617715.1. Taxonomy (NCBI): domain Bacteria; kingdom Pseudomonadati; phylum Pseudomonadota; class Alphaproteobacteria; order Rhodobacterales; family Paracoccaceae; genus Paracoccus; species Paracoccus sp. MC1862. The sequence goes on from NZ_CP067225.1 coordinate 2,761,770, forward strand.
CCCGCGCGCGGCCAAGGCTTGGGCGAAGCCGACAAGCCCCTTCTTGTCCGAAACGGAGATCAGCGCGCGGCGCAGGTCGATGCGGTCGGTCATGAGACGGGCCTTCGGCGGCAAGGGAATCGCGCCGTCCCTAGCGTCACGGACCGCGACAGTCCAGCGCGCCGCCCCTTTTCCGCCGAAGGGCGCGGCTGTAGCGTGGCGCGCATGACCGATTACGCCGCCCTTTCCGCCCGAATCCGTGCCCTGACCGAGGGCGAAACCGACGAGATCGCGTGCATGGCCACTGTCGCCTGCGAGTTGCACCATGCAGACGACCGCTTCGACTGGACCGGCTTCTACCGCGTTACGGGGCCAGAGATGCTGAAGATCGGCCCCTATCAGGGTGGCCACGGCTGCCTGGTGATCCCCTTCTCGCGCGGGGTCTGCGGGGCCGCGGCCCGCACCCGCCAGACGCAGCTTGTCCCCGACGTCGAGGCTTTCCCGGGCCATATCGCCTGCTCCTCCTCGACCAGGTCGGAGATCGTGGTGCCGGTCTTCGGCGCAAACGACCGCCTGATCGGCGTGCTGGATATAGACAGCGACCGGCCGGATGCGTTCAATCAGGACGACGCGGCGGCGCTGGAAGGGATGATGCGGGATGTCTTCGGAAGGCTCTGAGATCAGCGGCGCCTGCCTTTGCGGCGGCGTCAGCTTCACCGGACGGCTGACCGCCGAGCCGGCGACCGCCTGCCACTGTTCCCAATGCCGCAGATGGAGCGGGCATGTCTGGGTCTCTGCCGAGTTGCGCGATGCCGCCATCACGGGAGAGCCCTTGCGCTGGTTCCGGTCGTCGGACAAGGCGGAACGGGGCTTCTGCGCCACCTGCGGATCATCCCTGTTCTGGCGCAGGCTGGGGGAAGACAGGGTTGCGGTCTCGGGCGGGGTCATCGACCCCCCAACCGGGCTGCGGCTGGAAGGGCATATCTACGTGGCCGACAAGGGCGACTATTACGACATCACCGACGGTTTGCCGCAGCAGGCGCAGTCATGACCACGCGCCACGCCCGCTGCCTCTGCGGCGCCATCCGGGTCACGATCCGGGGCGATCTGGACGACATCGCCGCCTGCCACTGCAGCCAGTGCCGGCGCTGGTCGGGCCATGTCTGGGCCGCCGTCCCCGTCCCCGACGACCGGCTTTCCATCGAGGGCGCGGATCACGTCCGCTGGTTCCGATCCTCGGACAAGGCCGAGCGGGGCTTCTGCGCCACCTGCGGCAGTTCCATCTTCTGGCGCGCCTTCGGGCGGGGCGAGACCGACGTGGCGCTGGGCTGCCTCGAGCCGCCCACGGGCCTGCGCCTGCAGCGCCACATCTGGGTCGGCGACAAGGGCGACTATTACGACATCGCGGACGGCGTGCCGCAGGAGGAACGGCAATGATCTGGGACACGCTGGGCAACATCCCCACGGCGCAGCTTGTGGCTTTTGTCACCGGCGGGCTGGTGCTGAACGCCGCGCCCGGGCAGGACGTGTTCTTCGCCACCGCCTCGGGCATCCAGGGCGGGCCGAGGGCCGGGGCCATGGCGGGCCTGGGCGTCGGCATCGGCGTGCTGTTCCACGTCACCCTGACGACGCTGGGCCTTGGCGCGGTCATCGCCACCCACCCCGAGGCGCTGTCGGCGATCAAGTGGATCGGGGCGGGCTACCTGCTGTATCTGGCGTGGAAGGCCTGGACCGCGCCCGCGCCGGACCCTTCTACGCGGATCGTGGTGCGCTCGCGCGACGTGATCCGGCGGGGGGCGCTGTCGAACGTGCTGAACCCCAAGCCGGTGCTGTTCCTGCTGGCCTTCCTGCCGCAGTTCACCAGCCCCGCGCATGGGCCGATCTGGCACCAGCTTCTGGGCCTCGGGCTGGTCTTCGCCTTTACAGGCGCATTGATAACAATGGCTTACGGGATCGCGGCGGGTTGGCTGGGGATGCGGCTGGCGAGGCGGCTGGGCATCCTCAACCGCATCGCCGCGGTGATGTTCGCGGGGCTGGCGGTGCGGCTGGTGGCCCGGTAATCCGGGGCCATGAGCTTCGTCTATCAGCCGAACCCCGAACAGCCCCGCCTGATCCACCACGACGACCAGATCCTGATCGTGGAAAAGCCTGCCGGCCTGCTGTCGGTGCCGGGGAGGGGAGAGGACCGGGCCGACTGCCTCATCAACCGGCTGCGCGGTGCCTTTCCGACCGTGCTGCTGGTGCACCGGCTGGACCTGGACACCTCGGGGATCATGGTCTTCGGGCTGACGCCCTTTGCCCAGAAGCACCTCAGCCAGCAGTTCGAGCGGCGGTTGGTGAAAAAGGCTTACATTGCAAGGCTCTGGGGAAGGCTGGAACCCAAGGAGGGCCGGGTGGACCTGCCGCTGATCGTGGACTGGCCGAACCGGCCGCGGCAGAAGGTGGACCACGAAACGGGCCGCCCGGCGCAGACCGACTGGCGGGTGATCCGCGCCAGCGACGCCGAAACCCGCGTTCGGCTTTACCCGCTGACCGGGCGCAGCCACCAGTTGCGGGTGCACATGGCAAGCCTGAACCACCCCATCCTGGGCGATCCGCTGTATGCCCAAGGCGCTGCCGCCGACCACCCGCGGCTGATGCTGCATGCCGAGGCGCTGCGGCTGCGGCATCCCGACAGCAACGTGACGCTGAGCTTCTCGGCGCCTCCGCCCTTCTGATTTCGCCACGCACGGGCCATGCACAACCGATGCACATCCCATGCACGGGTGATGCAGACGCAACCCTTCCGCCCCCTCGGGGCGTTGGACCCCCGACTGACGGAGGTTCACCCATGCGTATCCGCACCATCGCCGCCGGGCTTGCCGCCCTTGCCGCCCTGTCCGCCTGTTCCCGCGCGATCATGACCCGCGTGCCGCAGGGCATCACACCTGTCACCGGCTTCGACGCCCGGCTCTACATGGGCCGCTGGTACGAGATCGCCCGCCTCGACCACCGCTTCGAGCGCGGCATGAGCGACGTGACCGCCGACTATGCGCTGAACGGGGACGGCAGCGTGCGGGTGGTCAACAGCGGCGTGAAAAACGGCCGCCGCACGTCCATCGAGGGCACCGCCCGCTTCAAGGGCGACCCGGATGTGGCGAGCCTTGCCGTCAGCTTCTTCCCCGGCTTTCCCGGCGGCTACCACGTCTTTGCGCTGGATCAGGGCTACCAGTGGGCGATGATCTCTGGCCCGGACCGCGGCTACCTGTGGATATTGTCCCGCCAGCCGGGGATGGAGGAGGAGCTTTACCGGCAGCTCGTCGGGATCGCGCAGGACCGGGGCTTCGCGGTCGAGGGGTTGATCCGGGTCAGTCACGGCGGCTAGCCTCGCCCGAATTGGGCGCGAGAGGACGGCTTTGAACCACCTGTATTACGGCGACAACCTGGCGGTCCTGCGCGACCATATCGCAGATGCGTCGGTGGACCTGATCTACCTGGATCCGCCGTTCAATTCCAACGCCAGCTACAACGTGCTGTTCCGCAGCGCGACCGGCGACCAGTCGGCGGCGCAGATCGAGGCTTTCGACGACACCTGGCACTGGGGCGATGAGGCCGAGACGGCGTTCCAGTCGGTGCGGAACAGCGGCCACACCGACGCCGCGACGATGCTGGAGGTGGCAGGGCAAGATAATCTGAGTGCGTCGAGTATAACGGCAGCACTTGTGCGATAGACCCACCACTGCCCGATATTATACGGCGCACATCCTCATGAAGTCCGCTTCACCTACGATGCGCAGAGCCTGCCCACTTCCGATCAGATTCTCGGCTTTCCGGTGCTTTGTGCTTTTGCCGTGCCCGGCAAGCCGGTCAAGGTCTTGGTCTCCGACGACCAAGATCGTCGTGCCCTTCGTCACATTGGCCTCGACGGCGGCTCCAGAGGCACTAGCCAAGTCAGCAGCTTCTTTGCGGAGTATCTCCAGTGCGCCGGTGAAAACGATGCTCTCACCGGTGAGAGGTCCATCCTCGCCGCCCTCGCGCCGGATAGGTGCATCGCTGGGTACGTAGTTGCAGAAGCGGATCCATTCGGCAGGATCACGCCCTGTTTCCTCAATGGCCCTCAACAGGATCAGTCCGGCTGTGCGGGCGTCATGCAGGGCATCGTGGTGTTGGAAGTTTATGTCGAAGTGTTTGGCTAGGTGTCCCATCCCGGACGATCACATAGACCCTCGCCGGACCGCCCTCTTCATGGCAAGATCGATCCTGCGAGACGTCCGGGACGGGAGGCGAGCATGCTGATCTCTCTGCACAAGCAGGCGACGACGACACCGAGGATCCGGGCTGCGATCCAGGCGAGCAGCGAGCCGGCCTGGATAGTGGCGGAGCGCTACGGCATCTCCGAGCAGACGGTCTGGAAATGGCGCAAGCGCGACAGCGTCCATGACCTGAGCCACACGGCGCACCGGCTTCAGACCACGCTCACGCCGGCGCAGGAGGCCGTGGCGGTGGCGCTGCGCAGGTCCCTGCTGCTGCCGCTCGATGACCTGCTCTCGGTGGTGCGCGAGTTCCTCAACCCGGACGTCTCGCGCTCGGGGCTGGACCGCTGCCTGCGGCGGCACGGGGCGGGCAACCTGCGCGAGTTGAAGCCTGCCGCGCCGCAGCCCGCGCACAAGCCCTTCAAGGCCTATGCGCCCGGCTACCTCCACATCGACGTCAAATACCTGCCGCAGATGGCCGACGAGGACCGCCGGCGCTACCTCTTCGTCGCGATCGACCGCGCCACCCGATGGGTCTTCGTGCGCGTCTACCCGGCGAAGACGGCTGCCAACGCACGCCGTTTCCTTCGTGATCTGGAGCGCGCGGCGCCGATGAAGATCGCCCGGGTGCTGACCGACAATGGCAAGGAGTTCACCGACCGGCTCTTCGGGTTGCGCCGCCGCGCCGCCACCGGCAACCACGAGTTCGACCGGCTCTGCGCCGAGTTCGGCATCGAACACCGCTTGGCGCCGCCGATGCGACCGCAGACGAATGGCATGGTCGAGCGGTTCAATGGCCGGATCGAGGACATCCTGCAGAGCCACCGCTTCCGCAGTGGCGAGGACCTGGAGCAGACCATCCTGCGCTATGTCCGCCTCTACAACGGCCAGCTGCCCCAGTCTGTCCTCAAAGGTCGAACACCCATCGATGCCCTCAAGGTCTGGCATCACGAAAGACCAGAGCTATTCAGGAAACAGCCGTATAATCACACGGGATGTGACAGCTAGGTTCGAGAGTCCGTAGCCAGACTTCGAGAACTGCGTCCAGGCTCGCCGGGCAACGCGAGCCGTGTCAAGCCACTTGCATGATAGTGCTGGGAGAGAATGGAGGTCGCAGACCCTGCCTAAAGCAACCCGGTCAAAATGCGTGTGACAGGCTACAACGTTTTCGGAGGTGAGTTCGCAAAGACGACCATGGAGGTCTCGGATGGAGGGAGCGCCTGCCACGGCTTCTGCCGTAATCCCGTGAATGGCTACATTGACGGGATCGAAGTAGTCTTGGGGGTCGATAAGGTGGCTCTCTGCGTCAACTTCAACGCCATTTTCAAATGTGACAATGCCAATCTGGCAAATACTGCTCATCCGCGGATTAGCGGTTTCAACGTCAACAACAACGAATTTCATAGGACCTCCTCTACAAGCCTAATTGATCATTGCCGGAGGCAGGATATGCGGCAAGTCCTAGTAGGATGCGCAGCCGTGGCGATTAGGGAAAAAGGGTGCGGACGGCGGCATCGACGGGCGGCTGCCCTTCGGCAAGACCAACGTGGCGCTGGTCAGTGTCAAGGGCGGCAAGGATCGGCAAAGGAACCACATCGACCAGTAGCGCGGGGTGATCGACCGCGAAAAGGCCGATATCGGCGTGTTCCTGACCCTGCATGAACCGACCGGCCCGATGAAGGCCGAGGCGGCAGGGGCGGGACAGTTCCAGCTTGACGGCTTTGACCCGGTGCCGCGCATCCAGATCGTGACGGTCGAGGAAGCCATGGCCCTGCGCGAACGCGCGGTGCGGATACCGCTGGCCCGCGCCGACACCTTCCGCAAGCCCGCGCGCGAGGAGGACAAGTCCCGGCAGTTCGGGCTGGACCTGTAGGCCACAAACGGAAACGGCCCCTGCAACAGGGGCCGCCCGGGGACTGCCATGCGCCGCTTTCCGGCGCGTGTTCCCCGCGGACGGGGGGCAGGGGCAAGGGCCGCGATGCCCCCTGCTCAGAGCCGGCGGGCCTGGTCGGCTTTCGGCCCGGCGAACCACCAGATGATGAGACCCAGCACCGGCAGGATCGCCACCAGCAGCACCCACAGGATCTTGGACCCCGTCCCGGCCGGCGACCGGATGATCGAGGCGATGGCCCAGATGTCCAGAATGAAGATGATGAAGCCGAAAAGGCCGTTCACGAAACTCATCGTCCAAGGCTCCGTTGCAGCGGGCGCGTGGGCGGCCCGGCGTTTGCGTCGCCGCTCAACGGATGGGGCCGCCTGCGGTTCCCCCTGCGCGCAAGGGTGAAGGGGGGCCTGCGCCTTGACGAAAGCCCCCCGCGGCGGCGCGGCCCCTACAGCACGTAGCGCGACAGGTCGGCGGAGCGCGCGAGGTCGCCAAGCTGCGATTCGACGAAAGCGGCGTCCACCGTCACCGCCTCGCCCTTGCGGTCGGGGGCGGTGAAGGAGAGTTCCTCGAACACGCGCTCGATCACCGTGTAAAGGCGGCGGGCGCCGATGTTTTCAACGCTGCCGTTCACGTCGGCGGCGATGCGGGCAAGCGCCGCGATGCCGTCGGCGGTGAAGGTGATCTCAAGCCCTTCGGTCCGCATCAGGGCGGCGTATTGCAGGGTCAGGGCGTTGTCGGTTTCGGTCAGGATGCGGACGAAATCCTGTTCCGTCAGGGCGCGCAGTTCGACGCGGATGGGCAGGCGGCCCTGAAGTTCCGGCAGCAGGTCCGAGGGCTTGGCGATGTGGAAGGCGCCCGAGGCGATGAACAGGATGTGGTCGGTGCGGACGGGGCCGTATTTGGTGCTGACCGTGGTGCCCTCGATCAGGGGGAGGAGGTCGCGCTGGACGCCCTCGCGGCTGATGTCGCCGCCGCGGGTCTCGGCGCGGGCGCAGACCTTGTCGATCTCGTCGATGAAGACGATGCCGGATTGCTGGACGGCGTCGAGAGCGGCGGCCTTGATCTGTTCGTCGTCCAAGAGCTTGTCGGCCTCCTCGGCGATCAGCAGGTCGTAGGATTGCGCGACCGACACCTTGCGGCGCACGCGGCGGCCGCCGAAGGCCTTCATCAGCGCGCCGAGGTCCATCATCTGGCCCATGCCGGGCTGGCCGGGAATCTCCATCCCGAGGGGGTTGGAGGTGTCGTTGATGTCCAGTTCGATCACGGTGTCGTCAAGCTCGCCCCGGCGCAGCTTGCCGCGGAACAGCTCGCGCGTCTGGTCGCGGGCGTTCTCGCCGGCCAGCGCCTCGATCACCCGGGCCTCGGCGGCCTCGCGGGCGCGGGAGTTTACCGCCTCGCGCATCCGCTGGCGGGTTTCCACCATGGCGGCGTCGGTGAGGTCGCGGATGATCTGTTCGACGTCGCGGCCGACATAGCCCACCTCGGTGAACTTGGTGGCCTCGACCTTGACGAAGGGGGCGTGGGCGAGCTTTGCGAGGCGGCGCGAGATTTCCGTTTTCCCGACGCCGGTGGGGCCGATCATCAGGATGTTCTTGGGGTAGACCTCGTCGCGCAGGTCGTCGGCAAGCTGCTGGCGGCGCCAGCGGTTGCGCATGGCCACGGCCACCGCGCGCTTGGCCTCGGCCTGGCCGATGATGAAGCGGTCAAGCTCGGCGGTGATCTCGCGGGGGGTCAGGTCGGTCATGGCGTCCTCAGGTTGCTTGCGGCTGACTTAGGCAGCGCAGGCGCGGACGCCAAGTCACCAGCTTGCGCGGGCCTGCATCGCAACGGGGCCATCCGCCCGCGCGGTCCAGAGGTTCAGGCTGTCGCCGTCCTCGGTCGCGTTCAGGCTGTAGTGGGCGGTGTCGAAGATGGTGGACAGGCTGCGGAAGTCGAAGCGCGCGGGGACGCGGCCGCCGATCTTTTCGGCGAGATGGACAAGCTGGGACGCCTGCAGGGGGCCGTGGACGATGAGGCCGGGGTAGCCTTCGACCTCGCGGGTGTAGGGCGCGTCGTAGTGGATGCGGTGGCCGTTGAAGGTCAGGGCCGAGTAGCGGAATAGCAGCGGCGCGGTGGGTTCGACGGTGATGCGGTGGGTGCCCTCGGGGGCCGGGGGCGGCGGCGCTTTCGGCGGGCTGCTGGCTGCGTCGAGGTCGCGGTAGACGATGTCCTGCCGTTCCGTCAGGACGTGGCGCGAGTCGCTCTCGATCCGGTGCTCGACGGTCACGAAGCAGAGGGTGCCGGTGCGGCCCTGTTTCACCGCGACGTCGCGGATGGTCGAGCGGCGGGTGACGGTCTCGCCGATGCGGATGTCGGCGTGAAAGGAAAAGCTGCCGCCGGCCCACATCCGGCGGGGCAGGGGGACGGGCGGCAGGAAGCCGCCGCGCGCGGGGTGGCCGTCGGGGCCGAGCTGGTCGATAGGGGCTGCCGGAGGCGCGAGGCAGAGATGGATCATCACCGGAGCGGGGGCGCCGGGCGCGGTGTCGCCGGTCCGGCCGAAGGTGGTGTTGAAGCGTTCGACCAGTGCGGGCGTCACGGCTTCGGATTTGATCTCCTTGCTGCCGATCCATCCGCGCAGGTGGTCGAGGTCCAGGTCCATCATGCGTCCCTCAATGCCGGCACGCTGCCATAGCTGCGGATCTCGTCGGTGAAAACCGCGCCGGGGGCGGGGTAGCTGACGGGGCCGGCCCCGGTCTCCACGGTGATGCGGCGCAGGTGCGGGTGCTGCGACAGCGCCGCCATGTCGTTGACCGAGGCCAGCGCCACATCGGCGGCCAGCAGCGCGTCGATGGCGTCAAGCTCGGTCAGGCGGGCGAAACCGGCGGCGACGGTGGCATCGGTCTCGGCGCGGTTTTCCACCCGCGCGACGTTGGTGGCAAAGCGCGGGTCGCGGCCGAGGTCGGGCTGGTTCAGGAAGACCTCGGCCAGCTTGCGCCACTCGCGGTCGCTTTGCACCGAGATCAGGATCTGCTTGCCGTCTTTCGTGGAAAACACGCCGTAGGGAGCGATGGAGGGATGGGCCATGCCGAGACGTCGGGGCGTCTTGCCGCCCTCGTGCTGCAGCAGGGGCACGGTCAGCCAGTCGGCCATGACGTCGAACATGGAAACCGAGATGTTCGCGCCCTTGCCGGTGATCCCGCGCCGGATCAGGGCTTCGAGGATCGCGGCATGGGCTGTCGCGCCGGTGGCGATGTCCACCAGCGAGATGCCGACGCGGGCCGGTTCCTGCGGCCCGCCGGTGATGGAACACAGGCCCGATTCGGCCTGGATCAGCAGGTCATAGGCCTTGCGGTCGGCCATCGGGCCGTCCTCGCCATAGCCGGTGATCGAGCAGGTGATGAGCCGCGGCCAGTCCGCCGCCAAGCGGTCGAAGCCGAAGCCCAGCCGGGCCAAGGCGCCGCGCTTGAGGTTCTGGACCAGAACGTCGGCGCCATCGAGCAGGCGCGTCAACTCCGCCTTGCCCTCGTCCGAGGCGAGATCCAGCACGACGGTTTCCTTGCCGCGGTTCAGCCAGACGAAATAGCTCGACTGGCCCCGTGCCACGTCATCATAGCCGCGGGCGAAGTCGCCCTCGGGGCGTTCGATCTTGATGACCTTCGCCCCCGCGTCGGCAAGGCGCGAGGTGGCGAAGGGGGCGGCGACGGCCTGCTCGATGGCGACGACGGTGAGGCCGGAAAGGGGAAGCGTGCTCATCAGTAGCTCTTGGGCATGCCGAGGACGTGCTGGCCGATATAGCCCAGGATCATGTTGGTCGAGATCGGGGCGACCTGGTAGAGCCGGGTTTCCCGGAACTTGCGTTCAACATCGTATTCATTGGCGAAGCCGAAGCCGCCGTGGAACTGGATGCAGGCATTCGCGGCCTCCCAGCTTGCTTTCGCGGCGAGGTATTTGGCCATGTTCGCCTCGGCCCCGCAGGGCTGGTCGGCGTCGTAAAGCCGGCAGGCTTCCCAGCGCATGAGGTTCGCGGCCTCGACCTCGATGAAGCTTTCGGCGATGGGGAACTGGACGCCCTGGTTCTGGCCGATGGGGCGGCCGAAGACGACGCGCTCGTTGGCGTATTTCGTCACCCGGTCGATGAACCAGTAGCCGTCGCCGATGCATTCGGCGGCGATCAGGGTGCGTTCGGCGTTCAGGCCGGTCAGGATATACTTGAAGCCGCGGCCTTCCTCGCCGATCAGGTTTTCGGCCGGGATCTCGAGGTTGTCGAAGAACAGCTCGTTGGTTTCGTGGTTGACCATGTTGGCGATGGGGTTGACGACCATGCCATTGGCAACCGCCTCCTTGACGTCGACGAGGAAGATCGACAGCCCTTCGGATTTCTTCTTCACCTCGGACAGGGGCGTGGTGCGCGCCAGCAGGATCATCAGGTCGGAATGCTGGACCCGGCTGATCCAGACCTTCTGGCCGTTGATGACATACTTGTCGCCCTTCTTCACGGCGGTGGTCTTGAGTTGCGTGGTGTCGGTGCCGGTGGTCGGCTCGGTCACGGCCATGGACTGCAGGCGCAATTCACCGCTGGCGATCTTCGGCAGGTATTTCTGGCGCTGTTCCTCGGACCCGTGGCGGACAAGGGTGTTCATGTTGTACATCTGCCCGTGGCAGGCGCCCGAGTTGCCGCCCGAACGGTTGATCTCCTCCATGATGACCGAGGCTTCGGCAAGGCCGAGGCCCGAGCCGCCGTATTCTTCCGGGATCAGGGCGGCCATCCAGCCGGCCTCGGTCAGCGCGTCCACGAATTCCGCAGGGTAGGCGCGCTCGTCGTCGATGCGGCGGTGGTATTCATCGGGGAACTGCGCGCAAAGGGCGCGCACCGCGTCGCGGATGTCCTGATACTGGTCCGGCCGGTCGATCATCAGATGCCCCTGTCAGCTTGCCCGTTGCAGCAGGGAAGATGCTCGGGTCGATGCGATAAGGCAAATAGATGATGGTGCTGGCGTATATAGAAAAAAGTTATGGATGGATCGATGCGCAGGCGACGGTCCGGTCGGGCCTCATTCCCTTGCGGTCTTCGGCACCGGCTGCGGCGGGGTGCCATAAAGCCGGGGATCGACCGGGTTCAGCATCCCGTCATCCTGCGACATCGGTTGCGGGTTTTCCAGATATTCGAAGCTGCCCTTGCCGTCCGGAGAGGTGCCTGCCGCCCAGCGGTTCCTGCAGCATCTTGGTGAGGACGGGTCGGGGCGCTCAGGCTTGGCGTCGATCTGAAGGTGCTTGGTGCGGAAGAGCATCCGGGACTTCTTGTGTTGGCGTCGTCTGGCGGCAGCCGCGGGCGATGCGGGGTTGCCCGGCGCGCCAGGGTGCCGCCGGGGCTTGTCCGGGATGGCGCATGAGGGACCAGCAGGGCCACGAGGAGGGAGGAACGGGCCAGTTTCAAGGGGAGTTGCGGGCCGGGCACATATGTCGGGCGGTCGGCAGGTCAGCTGCGGAAGTCGTGGCGCGTGACCTGCAGGCCCGGTTCGGGCGCGGGACCGGCGGCGGCAAGCGCCTGTCGCATCGCCTCCTCTCCGGCATGGATGCGGCGGGCAAGGGCTGCGGGCGAATAGTCGAAGGCCTTGGCCCCGACCTCCCAGTCGCCGCCGTCATAGCCGAGGTGGTGGATCGCCACGGGGATGCCCGCGTCCTTCAGCGGGGGCGCGGCCTCCAGCGTCAGCCGTTCCAGCGCGTGCCGGGTCTGCGCCGCGAACATCAGGTCCTGCCCGCGCCGGACAAGGGTGTCGGGGGACGTGGCGCGGCGGGCCTGCGGCGGCCAGAGGTCCAGCGCCCAGCAGATCGTCTCGCGTTCCGGCCGGTCGCGGAACAGCGCGGCGACGGGCAGGTTCGCCGACAGCCCCGGAGCGACCAGCAGGCGGCCGTCGATCTCGACCGGCGGGAACAGCAGGGGCAGGGCAGCGCTGGCCATCAGGTGATCGACCGTCAGACGGGTATGGGCGCTGTCGAAGACCACGTCCTCGGCCGTCTGCTGGTCCAGCGCGTTGACGATCAGCCGCACGGGGCCGTCGTTCAGGTGATCGAAGTCGATCAGGTCCAGCAGCGTCCGGCGCATGGGCACCGTGGAATGCAGGTGGTCGTCGTCGGGGGCAAGGGGATGGGCGGCCCAGAGCCCCGGCAGGGTCGGGCGGAACAGCAGCGGCTGGCCACCTAAGAGCGCCCGCAGCGCCGCCATCTGCCGCATCCCCCGCAGGGTGCCGAGAACCGAGTTGTCCTGCGCGCGATCCCAGAAAGCCTCGATCCGCTCGGCCGCCGTTTCGGGCGGGCCGCCCAGCCACAGCGCCGCCGTGACCGCCCCGATCGAGGCGCCGGCGACGCGGGACACGGGAATGTCCGCCTCGACCAGCGTCTGGATGGCGCCAAGGTGAAAGGCGCCCAGCGCATTGCCGCCGGCAAGGCAGGCCCAGTGGTCGGGGCTGGATCGTTCGGCCATGTCGCATTCCTGATCTGAGGGAGTCGGGGGCATAATCCCCGGTGGAGGGAATGGTTCACCCCCCCGCAGGCCGCATGGACGGGATCAAGGCAGCACTGCGCTGGACACATGGCTTGTTCCCCGCACATCGGCCGGGTTTTCGCCGATGTGGCAGAGAGGGCCGGTCCCGATCCTATTGCGCCGTCAGGTTACGGGCCTGTTCGAGATGCTGCTGCAGCACCGGCAGGCTGTCGCGGGCATAGCCGATCAGCAGGTCGTTGTCGCCGTTCTCGGCGTATGCGCCGTAGAGCGCGACCGCCGCCTCATGCGCGGCGACCTGACCCTTAGCATAGGCGGCATCGAAGGCGTCTTCTTCCGCGCCCTTGATGACCGCCATCATCCCCGCATGAGGCTCGGCGAGTTCATTGGGGATCAGCAGCCCCTGGTTCGTCGCCATGGCCAGCAGATCGCCGTTGTTGGCCGTGTGGTCGCGGATCATCGTCTCGGCGAAACCCCGGGTGGCGTCGTCCTGCGAACGCTGCAGGGCGAGTTCGCTGGACCGGATCTCGAACACCCCGCCGCTGGCGGCCCGGTTGACGAAATCCTGCGCGATGATCCCCTGCGCGCCGCCGGCAGGAACCTCCTGCGCGATGGCGGGGGCAAGGCCCGCCAGCGCGAGGACCGCGGAAAGGACAAGCGTTCTCATGGTTTTTCCTTCACGCAAGGGGGCGGTTTCACCGCTTGGCGGTGGGATCGCCCGCCGCCGCGCGGTCGAGGAAGTCGCGGGTGGTGCCCGGCAGATGGGTGCTCAGCCATTCGGCCATGGCGATTTCCTCCTGCAGGTTCTGCTGGCAGACCTGCGCCACCTTTGTCTCGCCCAGATGCTCGGCCGCGGCGATCAGCGCGGTGTAGGAGGCGATCTCCATCTGCTCGAAGGTGTAGCTGACGAGCGAGCCCTTCATGATCTCGTCGCCGGCGAAGGCGCCGCCCACGGCCTGCGCGGTCGCCATCAGCTTGGCGCCCGTGTCCTTCAGCATCGAGGTGCCCTCGTCCATGCCTTCGAGGCATTCCTTGAGGCGGGCGGCCTGCCCCTGGGTTTCCCGGATATGCTGGCGGATGCGCTGTTCCAGGTCGGGATAGTTGTCGATCCGCTCGGCCTGCGCGGTCAGCATGGCCTCGGCCTGTTCTTCCATGGCATGGGCGTCGCGCAGCCAGGTCACAAGCCAGCTTCGTGCTTCGTCGGACATGTCCTTGATCTCCTGTGTTGCTGGACCTTTCCGGTCCGGGAGGCGGCCCCGGGGCGGAGGGCGTCCCTCCGCCCCGGGGCGCGGCAGGATCACTCCTCGCCTTGGCCCTCGCTCTCGCCCTCGGCTTCGCGGTTGGCCTGTTCGGCGATCCGGCTCAGCAGTTCGTCGGCGCGCTTTTCTTCCTCGAGGCTTTCGTTCAGCAGCCCGGCGGCGTCCTGCAGGCCGAGCTGTTCGGCCCAGGTCCGCAGGGTGCCGTAGCGGGCGATCTCGTAATGCTCCATCGCCTGGGCGCCGGCGATCAGCACGGCATCGGCGGCGTTGCTGTCCTTGAACTCCTCCAGATCATCCTCAAGCTCGGCCGACAGCCCCTGGATGCTTTCGCAGGTCTTGCCGCGGGCGGGCTTGCCGAGGATCTCGAACACCTGCTGCAACCGCTCGATCTGGTTCTCGCTTTCCCCGGCGTGGTTCTGCAGCGCCTCGGCGAGTTCAGGGTTCTGCGCGGCCTTCGCTGCCTTTTTCAGCGCACGGACCGAGGCGCGCTCGGCAAAGAGCACGTCCTTCAGCCCGGCATGGAAAGCGTCTTCAAGGGTCTTGGTGGTCGCCACGGCGATGTCCTTTCGGTCGGGAACGGATTGCCTTGGCAACGGTCACTCGTCCGAAAGGTTGCGGGGGATCCGCATGAAATTTTTTGCTGCCCGCAGGGGAACCCCGATCGCGACTTTCCGATTGCTTCCCGGGGATGCCGGGAGGTTGCGAACCGGGTGCGGCGAAGGAGCGCGGGATGAAGACGCTGAAACCCTTGTCGGAACAGGTCATGGTCGTCACCGGCGCGTCAAGCGGCATCGGACTGGCCACCGCGCGGATGGCGGCGGCGCGGGGCGCAAGGGTCGTGCTGGCCGCGCAGTCTGCAGGGGTGCTGGACGACGTGGCGCGCGGGATCGAGGCCGAGGGCGGGCAGGCGCTGGCGGTGCCGACCGATGTCGCCGACCGGGCGCAGGTCGAGGCGCTGGCGCAGGCGGCCGTGGCGCGGTTCGGGCGGATCGACACATGGATCAACGACGCGGGCGTGTCGATCTGGGGGCGGATCGACAGGACGCCCGAGGCCGACATGCGCCAGTTGTTCGAGATCAACTTCTGGGGCGTCGTCCATGGCAGCCTTGTCGCCCTGCCGCATCTGAAGGGCAGCAGGGGGGCGCTGATCAACGTGGGCAGCCTGGGGTCGGATTACGCCCTGCCGCTGCAGGGGGTCTATTCGGCCTCGAAACATGCGGTCAAAGGCTTCACTGACGCCCTGCGGGCCGAGTTGAAGCACGAGGGCGCGGGCGTGACCGTCACGCTGGTCAAGCCCGCCGGGATCGGCACGCCCCTGGCGCGGCACGCCCGCAACCTAATCGGGCGCGAGGCAAAGGTTCCGCCGCCGATCTACAGCCCGCGCGAGGCTGCCCGCGTCATCCTGCGGGCCGCGACCCGCCCGATGCGGGACGCCTTCGTGGGCGGCGCGGGTCCGATGATGAGCGCAGGTGCCGCGCTGGCCCCGCGGCTGATGGACGCTATCGGCGCGACGGTGCTTTACGGCATCCAGCAGGGCAAGGGACCGCCCCAGCCGGGCGACAACCTGCATGGCGGGCTGGCCGAGGGGCAGGAGCGCGACATGGCGGCCTCGGCCATGGCCCGCCCGAGCCTTTATTCCCGCGCGACCAACAGTTCCGCCACGCCGCTGCTGGCAATGGGGGCCGCGCTGGGCGCCATGGCGCTGATGGGACGCCGGAGGTAAGGGAAAAGGGCGGCAAGGGCGCTGGGCTGGCCCCTGTCCGGCGGGTGTCGCGCTGCAGCCGCACCGGGTCATGCAGGTCAGAAAAACAGCACACGCCTGCGTGAACCATTGGCCTCGCGCGGTTGTTACAGGACGGTGACATCTTCAGCGAAAGGCCGACCCGCTTGCGTGGCTTCATCATCAACAAGCCGGTCTTCATCGGCTCTGTCGCGATCACCGGCCTTTTCGTGGCGGTCGGCGTGCTTCTGCCCGGACAGGCGGAGGCCATCTTCACGGGCGTGCAAAGCTGGACGCTGGCCTCCTTCGGCTGGCTCTACCTGCTGTCGGTGGCGATCTTCCTGGGCGCGGTCGTTTTCTTCGCGGCAAGCCGCTATGGCAACATCCGGCTCGGCCCCGACGAATCCACCCCGGATTTCCCCTACCTGTCCTGGTGCGCGATGCTGTTCGCGGCGGGCATGGGCATCGGGCTGATGTATTTCGGCGTGGGCGAGCCGATGACGCATTACGCCGCCCCGCCCGACGCCGCCCCGCTGACGGTCGCGGCCCAGCGGCAGGCGATGAGCATTACCTTCTTCCATTACGGCCTGCACGCCTGGGCGATCTATGCCGTGGTCGGGCTGTCGCTGGCCTATTTCGGTCATCGCTACAACCTGCCGCTGACGATCCGCTCGGGGCTTTATCCGCTGCTGAAGGAACGGATCAACGGTCCCATCGGCCATGCGGTGGACATCTTCGCCATCTGCGGGACGCTGTTCGGGGTCGCGACCTCGATGGGCTTCGGCGTGCTGCAGATCAACGCGGGGCTGGAACATCTTTTCGGCATTCCCAACAACGTCATGGTGCAGCTTGTCCTGATCGCGATCGTCACCACGGCGGCCACGATCTCGGTCGTGACGGGGGTGGACAAGGGCATCCGCATTCTCAGCGAACTGAACCTGATATTCGCCATCCTGCTGATGGTCTTCGTGCTGGCGGTGGGACCGACGGGGCTGCTGATGCGCGACCTCGTGCAGAACGTGGGCTTCTACCTCGACACCTTCCTGCTGCGGACCTTCAACATCTACGCCTATGAGCCGAAGCCCTGGATCGACGCCTGGACGCTGTTCTACTGGTCCTGGTGGATTTCCTGGTCGCCATTCGTAGGGATGTTCATCGCCCGCATCTCGCGCGGGCGGACGGTGCGCGAATTCGTGGTGGCGGTGCTGTGCGTGCCCGTGGGCTTCACCTTCCTCTGGATGACGGTTTTCGGCAACACCGCGCTGTTTCTGGATACCACGGTCGCGGATGGGGCGCTGTCCGCCGCCGTGGCCGCGGACATGTCGGTGGCGCTGTTCCAGTTCTTCGAGTACCTGCCGATGCCGGCGATCACCTCGACCCTCGCGGTGGTGCTGATCGCGGTGTTCTTCGTGACCTCCTGCGATTCCGGCTCGCTGGTGGTGGACACCATCGCGGCCGGGGGGCGCACCGATACCTCTGCGATGCAGCGGGTGTTCTGGTGCGCGCTGGAAGCCGTGGTTGCAGGTGTTCTGCTGCTGGCAGGGGGCCTGGGCGCGCTGCAGTCGGCGACCATCGCCTCCGCCCTGCCCTTCACGCTGATCATGCTGGTGCTGATCTGGGGGCTGGCCAAGGGGATGCGGGCGGATGTAGCGCAGCACCAGATGGGCAAGTCCCTGGCCGCCCGCCGGGCCGAGCCCGCGACCGGGCCATCCTGGGAACGGCGGCTGGCGATGATGCTGGACGCACCGACCCAGGCCGATGCCGAGCATCACATCGCCCGCACCGTTGTGCCGGCGCTGCGCGAGGTCGCCGCCGAACTGACGCGGCGGGGCCTTGGCGCCAGCGTCACCTCCGGCAACGGCGAGGATGCGGCGGTGCTGAAGGTTCCCTCGCCCAACAGCCGCGATTTCGTCTACGGAGTAAAGCCCGCCAGCCGCGCGGTCGCCGCCTTCACCATGCCCGATGCCGCCGATCCCGAACTGCGCCATGAGGCGCGGACTTTCTTCAGCGACGGCAGCCAGGGCTATGACCTGATGGGCATGACGTCCGACCAGATCATCTCGGACGTGCTGGCGCAGTTCGAACGCTACCTGCAGCTTGTCCGCCTGCCGGAAACGGCCCTGCTGGTCGGCGCCCCCGAGCATGAGCCGGAGGCGCCGTCGAAGGAATAGCTCAGGCGGTGATCCGCTCGATTGTCAGGCTGACGTTGGTGTAAACGCAGATCTCCGCCGCGATCGCCATGGCGCGGCGGGCGACCTCCTCGGCGCCCAGGTCGCTGTCCATTAGCCCCCGCGCCGCAGCCAGGGCGAAGTTCCCGCCCGAGCCGATGGCGGCGACGTCATGTTCGGGTTCCAGCACGTCGCCCGCGCCGGTCACGACATAGACCTGCGCCCCGTCGGTCACGATAAGCATTGCTTCAAGGTTGCGCAGGTACTTGTCGGTGCGCCAGTCCTTGGCCAGTTCCACGCAGGCGCGCTGCAACTGCCCCGGCGCGGATTCCAGCTTGCGCTCCAGCCGCTCCAGCAGGGTGAAGGCGTCGGCGGTGGAACCCGCGAAGCCCACCACCACGTCGCGGCCGCCCGGCGACAGGCGGCGGACCTTGCGGGCCGTGCCCTTCATCACCGTCTGCCCGACGCTGACCTGCCCGTCGCCGGCGACGACGACCTCATTGCCGCGGCGCACCGCCAGGATCGTGGTCATGCTGTGTCCTCATCATTAGTCCTGCGGGGCCGAGATATGGCCGGGCGCGGGCTTCCGCAACGCGGGGGGCGCGATTAGACCTGCGGCATGGCCCCAACCCTTCGCGTTCATCTTCACGGCGGAATGCTGCGCAATGCGCGGGCCGGGACCTTCCCCGCCATGGCGGTGCTGGCCCGCGCCGTCGAGGCACAGGGCTGGCGCGTGAGCTTCGAGCCTGCCTCGCCCGAGGCCTACCAGACCGCGCCACCGCCGGGCGACTATGCGCTGCTTCACATGAAGCAGCCGCTGCATCCCCGCACCCTGACGCTGCGGCGGGCCTATCACTATCCCTTCTGGCGGATCGAGCAGGTGGCCGAACGCTGGCGCTTTGCCGTGGCGCAGGCGCGGTTCGATCCGGCCGAGGTCGATGGCAACGAAGCCGCCGGTTTTGTCCGCCGCCTGCGCCGGCGGGTGCTGCCGGGACCTGAACCCCGGCGCGGCGACCACATCCTCGTGCCATTGCAGGGTCATATCCGTCGCATGCGTTCGTTCCAGACCATGAGCCCGGTCGAGATGCTGGACGCGGTGTGCCGCACCGGGCGTCCGGTTATGGCGACCCTGCACCCGTCCGAACGTTACGATGACGCGGACCACGCCGCGCTGGCGGCGCTGGCGCGGCGGCACCCTGACCTCTCCATTGGCGGCGATACCATGGCGCTGTTGCGCGACTGCGCATTCGTCGCCACCCAGAACAGCGCCGTGGCCCTTGACGGCATGATCCTCGGCAAGCCCGCGGTGCTTTTCGCGCAGATCGACTTTCACCATGCGGCGCTGAACGTGGCCGAGATGGGGGCCGAGGCGGCACTTGCGGCGGCGGCCGAGGCGCGGCCGGACCTCGACCGCTATCTTTACTGGTTTCTCAAGCTGCAGGCGATCGACGCGCAGGACCCCGACGCGGGCGCGCGGATGCTGGCCGCGATGCGCCGCGGCGGCTGGCCGATCTGAGGGCTTGCGCCGCCCCGGCCCCATCCGCAAAGTCGCCATCGAGTGAAAAGGCGAGGGGCGTGCATGTCGGAACGGGTGGTCATCGTGGGCGCGGGGCAGGGCGGCCTGCAGGTCGCGGCGAGCCTCAGGCAGGATGGCTTCGCGGGAACGATCACCCTGATCGGGGACGAGCCGGGATTGCCCTACCAGCGCCCGCCGCTTTCCAAGGCCTACATGAAGGACGGCGAGGACAGCCGGCTGGCCCTGAAGCCCGCGTCCTTCTTCGAGACGGCCGCGGTGGATTATCGTCCGCAGACCATCGTCGCCGGCATCGACCGGCAGGCGGGCGAGGTCGTGCTGGACGGCGGCGCGCGGCTGGGCTTCGACCATCTGGTGCTGGCGACCGGCGCCCGCAACCTGCGCCCGCCCCTGCCGGGGCTGGACCTGCCCGGCGTCCACGAGTTGCGCGGCCTTGCCGACGCGGCCCGCCTGCGCGACGCCGTGGCCGGGGCAAGGCGCGCGGCGGTGATCGGCGGCGGATTCATCGGGCTGGAGTTCGCGGCCGTGGCCGCCGCCGCCGGCCTGCAGGTCACGGTGATCGAGGCCGCCGACCGCCTGATGTCCCGCGCGGTCACGCCCCCGATCTCGCAGCGCTTTCTTGACTTCCACTGGGATGCGGGGGTCGAGGTCCGCCTGTCCTCGCTGGGCCGGGGCATCACTGGGACCACGCAGGCCGAGGGCGTCGAGCTTGCCGATGGCAGCACCGTTCCCGCCGATCTTGTCCTTCTCGCCGTCGGCGTCCGCCCGAACAGCGAGCTTGCCGCCGAGGCCGGCCTGCCCGTCGCCAACGGCATCGTCGTGGACGGTCACCTGCGGACCGGGGACCCCCGCATCTTCGCCGTCGGCGACTGCGCCAGTTTTCCTCTGAACGGCATCGCCACCCGGCTTGAGTCGGTGCAGGCCGCCGCCGACCATGCCCGCCACGTCGCCCGAACGATCACCGGCGCGGATCAGCCGCCCTATGACGCGCTGCCGTGGTTCTGGTCTGACCAAGGTCCGCTCAAGCTGCAGATCGCCGGGCTTTCCACCGGCTGGGACGACACCCATGTGCTGACCGACGCGAGCGGTGCCGTGGACACCAGCTTCGTGTTCCGCGCGGGCCGGCTGATCGCGGTCGAGACGGTGAACCAGGCCGGCCGCCACATGGCCGCCCGCAAGCTCCTTGCCGGAGCGCCGCTGATGCGCGATGAGCTTGCGGTCGCGGACTGGGATCTGCGCGCCGTCCTCACCGCCCGGGGGTGAGGCCGCGTTGCGGAGGGCAAGCGGAAGGCGGCGGACTGTCGCTCGCCTGCCGCGCTGAAATCAGCCCATCGGCCTCATCCGGCGCGGAAACGCTCATGGCGGCTGTGTCCTGATCCGCCTCCTCTGCGCGCGCTCGGGAACCACCGAGATATCCGGGCGAAGATGAACGGGGTCGCGTGGGTCCGGTTCGGTCGTCGGGTCGCTCGGTCAGTCCGCAAGCTCCGTCGGCGCGTGGCCCTCAGGCAGTTCCAGTTCGATCACCCACAGGTCGGGATCGGTCGCGCGGCGACGGCGGGCCGCCGCGTCGATCTCGCGCGGCGAGCCCTCAAGCTGCATCACCCAAGGCCGCGCGTCGGTCATCGGGTCATAGTCCTGCCCCCACAGCTCGGCCCGGCCACCCGGCCGCACCACCGTCAGGCAGATCGCGCCCGCGGTGTCGTCGCCGCGGTGGATCACGTAAGCCCCACGGCTTTCCAGATCCGCCCGCCGCAGCAGTGCCGCGACCCGCAGCCCGGCCGTCAGCCGCGGCTGCATCATTTGCCGTCGCGGAAATCGAGCCCCATTTCGGTATAGCGCTCGGCCTCGTCCAGCCAGTTCTCGCGCAGGACCACGCGCAGGAACAGATGCACGGGGCGGCCCATGAACTCGACCAGTTCTTCGCGGGCGGCGCGGCTGACGGCCTTGATCGTCTCGCCGCCCTTGCCCAGCACGATGCCCTTGTGGCCGGCGCGGCTGACGTAAACGATCTGGTCGATGCGGGCGCTGCCGTCCTGCCGCTCCTCCCAGTTCTCGGTTTCCACCGTCAACTGGTAGGGGATTTCCTCATGCAGTCGCAGGGTCAGCTTTTCCCGCGTGATCTCGGCCGCGATCATCCGCATCGGCAGGTCGGCAATCTGGTCCTCGGGGTATAGCCACGGGCCTTCCGGCACCTCGCCAGCAAGCCAGTCCATCAGGTCGCCCGTGCCATGCCCGCGTTCGGCCGAGATCATGAAGGTGCGGACGAAGGGAAAAGCCTCGTTCATCCGCTGGGACAGGGCCAGCAGTTCCTCGGCCTTCACCCGGTCGATCTTGTTGATCG
Organism: Paracoccus sp. MC1862; assembly: GCF_016617715.1. Taxonomy (NCBI): domain Bacteria; kingdom Pseudomonadati; phylum Pseudomonadota; class Alphaproteobacteria; order Rhodobacterales; family Paracoccaceae; genus Paracoccus; species Paracoccus sp. MC1862. Next base: position 2,783,366 of record NZ_CP067225.1, read on the forward strand.
CCAGCGCCACGGGATGCCCGCCCGCCTTCTCGGCCAGCGCGTCGAGGATCGCCTGCACACCGTCCGTCAGCCCGCGATGCGCCTCGATCAGCAGCACGACGATGTCGGCGTCTGCCGCCCCCCCCCAGGCCGCCGCCACCATCGAGCGGTCGAGCCTGCGCCGCGGCCGGAAGATGCCGGGCGTGTCCACGAAGACGATCTGGCTTTGCCCGTGCATGGCGATGCCCCGGATGCGGGCGCGGGTCGTCTGCACCTTGTGGGTGACGATCGAGACCTTGGCCCCGACCATCCGGTTCAGCAGCGTGGATTTCCCGGCGTTCGGTTCGCCGATCAGGGCCACGAAGCCGGCGCGGGTCGGGCCTTCGGGCGCCTGCTCGGGTGCGGTCTCGTTCTCGGTCATGCGTTATCCCCGATCTTGTCCAGCATAACGCTGGCGGCGGCCTGTTCGATGCTGCGCTTGGTGCCGGTGCCGCTGGCCTCGGCCTGCCGCCCGTCGTCCAGCCGCACGATGATGCGGAAATGCGGCGCGTGGTCGGGGCCGGAGCGGTCTGCCACCTCGTAGGCGGGCGGACCCATGCCCTTGGCCTGCGCCCATTCCTGCAGCGCCGTCTTGGGATTGAAGGCCGCTTCCTCGGCCCCCGCGATCCGCGCGCCCCAGAGGCGCAGGATCATCGCCCGCGCCGCCTCGAACCCGGCGTCGATATAGACGGCGGCGATCACCGCCTCCATCGCGTCGCCCAGCAGCGCGTCCTTGCGCCGACCTCCGGTCATCATCTCGGACCGGCCGAGCTTCAGCACATCCCCCAGCCCGATCTGGCGGGCGATCTCGGCGCAGGTCTCGCCCCGCACCAGCGCGTTCAGGCGCGGGGCCAACTGGCCCTCGGTCGCGCCCCGGTCGGCCTTCAGCAAGGCTTCGGCGATGGTCAGGCCCAGCACCCGGTCGCCCAGGAACTCCAACCGCTGGTTGTCGGGCCGGGTGGCCGAGGAGAGGCTGCCATGCGTCAGCGCCCGGACCAGCAGCGCTGGATCGGCAAAGTCGTGACCCAGCCGCGCCGAGAAACCGGCAAGCTCGGCCGACAGCTTCACCGCGCCACCTCAGTGGACCCCATGAAAGAAGCGGTCGCCCCGCCAGGTCCAGAAATACAGCAGCGACGAGCCCGCCGAGGAGAACATCACCCGGTCGGCGCGGCCGATCAGGAACTCGGCCGGCACGAAGCCGAGGCCACCGGCAATGGCCGGCACCCGGCTGTCTTCCGAATTGTCGCGGTTGTCGCCCATGAAGAAATAGGTCCCCGCCGGCACGGTGAAGACCGGCGTGTCGTCCAGCGGCCAGTTGTCCACGAGGTTCAGCACGTCATGGCTGCGCCCTTCGGGCAGCGTCTCGGTGAAGCGCGGCGTCTCGCAGGGGCCACCCTCGGCCACCGGCTCGTTGGTGCAGCGGGGCAGGGTGCGGGCAGGGCCTTGGGGCAGCTTCGGTTCGACGAAGATGCCGTTGGGGGTCTGCGGCACGGGCTGGCCGTTCAGGATCACCTGGCCGTTCCGCATCTGCACCGTGTCGCCGGGCAGGCCGATCACCCGCTTGATGAAATCGACGCCCCGCGTCGGATGGCGGAACACCACCACGTCGCCGCGCTCGGGGTCGGACCCGAGGATGCGGCCGTCGATGGGACAGAGCGCGAAGGGGCAGGAATAGCGCGAATAGCCATAGGCCATCTTGTTGACGAACAGGAAGTCGCCGATCAGCAGCGTGTCCTTCATCGAGCCCGAGGGAATCCAGAAGGGCTGGAAGAACAGGGTGCGGAAAATGCCCGCGATGACCAGCGCCCAGAAGACGGTCTTCACCGTTTCCCAGATTCCGCCTTCCTTCTGCGCCGTCTTCGTGCGGGCCATGCTGTCTCTCGTCCAATGATCGGGGGGTTCTTGGGCGCGGGGGACGGGTGAAGTCAAGCCGAACCACGCCGAACCCGCGCGGGCGTGAACGTCAGCCGGGTTCCGGCAGCGCCTCGATCACCACGAAGGCCTGCGCCCAGGGGTGGTCGTCGGTCAGCGTCACATGGACAATGGCGCGGTGGCCGGGCGGGGTCATGGCCGCCAGCCGGTCCGCCGCCCAGCCGGTCAGGGCCATGGTGGGCTGGCCAGAACGAAGGTTGTCCACCGCCATGTCCCGCCAGGCGATGCCCATCGCCAGCCCGGTGCCCAGCGCCTTGCTGCAGGCCTCCTTCGCCGCCCAGCGCTTGGCCAGCGTCGCCGCCTCATGCGGACGGCGAGCGGCGCGGGCGAGTTCGCGTTCGGTGAACACCCGGTTGCGGAAGCGGTCGCCATAGCGGTCCAGAACGCCGGCGATGCGGTCGATGTTGCAAAGGTCGGTGCCGATGCCGAGGATCATGGGGTGTCCCGGCAGCTGGACGGCGAAGGTTTCACGGCGAAATCCCGGCTGCGATGGCGCCAGTGTTCTGGTCGATTGTCACGCGCAGCCTCGCCGGCGCTCCCCCGCCCGTATCGGGATCGTAGCGTTCCGCCGGGATTGTCAGCGTCAGGCCCTTCGCCAGATCATAATCCGCGCTGCGCGCCGCGAAATCGAGATTGTAAAAGCCGCTTCCTTCTTCCAGCGACACCCGGCGGCACTGACGCATCCCGGTTTCGTCGCGAGGCGGAGAGATCACCATGAGGTGCAGCGCCGCCCCGGCCGGTTCGACATTGTCGAACAGCGCGACGCGGATCGCGCCCTCAGCATAGGTGGCGGCGTTTTCTCCCCACGGCTCGACGAGGTAGCGGGCGTTCACGGCCCCGTCGCAGGGACCGACATGGGCGGCGAGGCCCGCAGAGGGCAGCACTGCAAGGGTCAACGCGGCCACTAGCTTCATGCCGTGAGCCCGCGCGCCGTGTCCATGCGCGCCCGCATTTCCCGGATCGCGGCGTCAAGGCCGGTGAAGATCGCTTCCGAGATCAGGAAATGGCCGATGTTCAGTTCGCGCAGTTCGGGGATGGCGGCGATGGGGCCGACCGTATCGAAGGTCAGGCCATGCCCCGCGTGCACTTCCAGCCCCAGCGAGGCGGCGAGGCGCGCGCCTTCGGCGAGGCCCGCCAGTTCGGCATCGCGGGCGGCGTGGTCGCCCTCGGTGTCCAGGTCGCAATAGGCGCCGGTGTGCAGTTCCACTACCGCCGCACCGATGCGGGCGGCGGCCTCGATTTGGGCGGGGTCGTGGCCGATGAACAGCGACAGGCGGCTGCCCGCCTCGCGCAGGGGGGCGATGAACTCGGCCAGGCGCTGCTCGTCGCCTGCCACGTCCAGGCCGCCCTCGGTCGTGCGCTCCTCGCGCTTTTCGGGGACGATGCAGACGGCGTGGGGGCGATGGCGGAGCGCGATGGCCTGCATTTCCGCGGTCGCCGCCATTTCCAGGTTCAGGGGGACGTGCAGCGCCTCGGACAGGCGGGCGATGTCCTCGTCCGAGATGTGGCGGCGGTCTTCGCGCAGATGGGCGGTGATGCCGTCGGCACCGGCCTCCTGCGCCAGCAATGCCGCGCGCAGGGGATCGGGCCAGGGAGAGCCGCGCGCGTTCCGCACGGTGGCCACATGGTCGATGTTGACGCCCAGTCGCAGCATGACGGTTCCCCCTGATGTCCGCGGCCGAGCCTAGCCCTGCGGCGTGGCCGAGGGTAGCCCCGTGATGGTCCGGGTGGCGCGCGCCCACCAGCCGGGGTTCGCGGCGAGGATGGCGCGCGCGGCGGCTTCGGCCGAGGGCGCATCCGCGAAGATGCCGAAGCAGGTGGCGCCGGAACCCGACATCCGCGCCAGCCGGGCGCCTTGCGCGGTCAACGCCGCAAGGCAGTCGGCGATGACCGGCCGCAGTGTCAGGGCGGGCGGCTGCAGATCGTTGCGGGTGCCGCCAAGCCAGCCCAGCAGCGTCCCGGCATCCGCAAGGGCGGGCAGGTCCGGCAGGGGCGGTCCATCGCGCCGTTCCAGCGCGTCGAAGACGGCGGGCGTCGGCGTCTCGACGCGCGGGTTCACCAGCACCAGATGCAGGCTGGGCAGGTCGACGGGCGTGATCCGCTCGCCCACGCCCTGCATCCGCAGGGGGCGGCTGAGCAGGCAGGCGGGCAGGTCCGCGCCCAGCGCCTCGGGGCGTTCAGGCACCCGCTCCAGCGCCCGCAGCACCGCCGCCGCGTCCGCCGTGCCGCCGCCGATGCCCGAGGCGGGCGGCAGGTGCTTGTCCAGCACCACCACTGCCTCGGTGCCCACGTGGCGCAGGGCGCGCAGGCACAGGTTGTCCTCGCCCGCCGGCACCGCATCGGCGAAGGGGCCGGTGACGGTCAGCGAGGGCGGGCCGGGCGAAACCGTCACCCGGTCGCCCAGTTCGGTGAAGACCACCAGCGAATCGAGCAGGTGATAGCCATCCGCCCGCCGCCCGGTGACATGCAGGGCAAGGTTGATCTTGGCAGGGGCGGGTTCGATGCGGGTCATGGGCGCAAGGGCGGGCCGAGGACCCGCTTCGGACAGGGAAGGACGGGAGTTCATCCGGTCAGCCTCATGGACGCAGGACCCGCCTTATGGCCGGAGCGGAAGGTTGCCGGCGGGTGCCTCTGGACCGGACGCCGAGGGCGCCTCGCCCGTCTCCTCCGCTTCCGCCGCAGGGGCTGGTTCAGGCTCGGGCAGGCCGAAGCCCTCGGGCAGGGTGCCGCCATTGGCGCGCTCGGCCTCCAGCACGGCGTCCAGCCCGACCTCCAGCTTGGCGCGGATGCGGTCCACGTCGGTGTCGGTGTCCTCGGGCTTGTAGAGGCTCAGGGCGCGCTGCCACTGGATCTCGGCCTCGCGCTTGCGGCCTGCCATCCAGTAGATGTCGCCCATGTGGTCGTTGACCAGGCTGTCGTCGGACATGACAGCCACGGACCGCTCCATCGGCTCGACGGCTTCCTCGTAACGGCCCAGCCGGTAATAGGCCCAAGCCAGCGAATCGAGGATGTAGCCGTCGTCCGGGCGCAGTTCGACCGCACGCTTGATCAGGTCCAGCCCCTCGTCCAGCCGCACGTTCCGGTCCACCCAGGAATAGCCGAGGTAGTTCAGGATCGGCGCCTGGTCGGGCTGCAGGTCCAGCGCAGCCTGGAAATCCGCGTCGGCGCCATCGTAGTCGCCCGAGCGTTCGCGGGCGATGGCGCGGGCGTAAAGCGGGAACCAGGTCGCCTGCGGGTCTTCCTCGGCCTGCAGGATCTGCAGGGCGCGGTCATAAACGGGTACGGCCTCGGCGAACTTGTCGTTCTGCCGCAGCACATCGCCCAGCGCCACCCAGGCCTGCGCGTAACCCGGATAGGCCTCGGCCAGCATCCGGGCCGCCGCCTCGGCAGCCTCCATCCGGTCGGCGCGGACAAGCGAATCGATGCGGACCAGTTCGGCAGCCGGGCGCATCTGACCTGCCTGCCGCAACGCGTCGAACTCCTGTTCCGCCAGGTCGAACTGGCCCGCCGATTGCAGAAGCTGGGCGATCATCAGCCGCGCGTCGGGCAGCGTCGGATCGAGATACTGCCCGAGCCGCGCGTAAAGCAGCGCCAGCGGGTCGGTTTCCTCGTTCCCCATCAGCGCGCCGCCGAAGATCACCAGCACCTGCGCCAGCCCGTCGCGCGGGTCCCCGACGATGTCGAAGGGCACCGTTTCCCCCGCCTGCAGCCGCTGGCGCAGGTCGATCAGGACCGGCTCGTTCTCGATGGCGTCCAGCGAATCGAGAAAGGCGATCGCCTCGTCGTTGCGTTCAAGCTGGGAGAGCACCTGCACGCGGGCGATCACCCCTTGCAGGTGCGACGAGGCCTCGGGGTTGTCCAGCGCGGCAGCCGCGCCCTCGTAATCGCCGACGCTGGCCTTGGCGAGCGCAAGCTGGAAGCCTGCAATCCCGGCGGCGCCCGTTGCCCCGGCGAGTTGATCCAGTTCGGCGAAGGCTTCCGAGGCGCGGCCCACGCCCATCAGCGCCCAGGCGCGGAACAGCCCGTCCAGCAGCGGCCCGCCCGCGCTGGGCGTCGAGGGGTTTTGCTCCAGCGTCGCCAGCACGGCGGGCCAGTCCTGCTGCCGGGCCAGATCGACGCGGCGGATCAGGGCGGCGAGTTCGGTCGTGTTGTCCTCGCCTTGCGGCAGGCTGCCGGCAAGCGCCACGGCCTGGTCCATCTGCCCCGCCGAGACCATGGACACCAGCGCCCCGTCCTGCAGGAAGGGGTCGGTCCCGTCCACCTCGACCGCGCGGCCGAAATACCGGGCGGCGGCGGTGAAGTCGTTGTCGGACGCAGCCTGCCGCGCGGCCAGGTAAGGCCCGGCGAGGCCCGGCAAGCGGTTCACCCGCGTGGCGATTCGCGCATCCGGGGCTGCCACTGCATCCGCCCGGGGCAGGGGCGCGCTGCCCGGAACCGGCGCGGGAGGGGACTCGGCCTGCGCCAGAACGGATGCGCCGCCTGCGGGCAGGACCCACGCATGGCCGGGCAGGGCGGTCGAGATCAGCGCGGCGGCGACCGCCAGGCTCAGGATCGGCTTCATCGAACGGCAATGCCCCGCGGAATGGTTGATGTCGGGTGGCGGCCCCGGAGGCCGGGCCGGTCGGCCCCGGCGTCACATGTTGGGATAGTTCGGCCCGTCGCCCCCTTGGGGTGTGGTCCAGACGATGTTCTGCAAGGGGTCCTTGATGTCGCAGGTCTTGCAGTGGACGCAGTTCTGGAAGTTGATCACGAAGCGCGCGCCCTCGGGCACCGACTTGTCCTCGACCACCTCGTAGACCCCGGCGGGGCAATAGCGCTGCGCCGGCTCGGCATATTCCGGCAGGTTCACCCGGATCGGGACGGTGGGGTCCTTCAGCTTCAGGTGGCAGGGCTGGCTTTCCTCGTGGTTGGTGAAGGAGAATGCCACGTTGGTCAGCCGGTCGAAGCTGAGCTTGCCGTCCGGCTTTGGATAGTCGATCGGGCGGTAGTTCTTCGCGGGCCGGGTCGCGGCGGCGTCGGTCTTGCCGTGCTTCCAGGTGCGCAGGATGTTGCGGTTGAAGAGGCTCGCCACCCACATGTCCATGCCGCCGAGCGCAAGGCTGCCCATCATTCCCGTGCGCGACCAGGCCGGCTTGACGTTGCGCACGCGCTTGAGGTCGCGGGCGATCAGGCCCGAGCGCACGTCGGCCTCGTAGTCCACCAGCTCGTCGCCCTCGCGCCCCGCGGCGATGGCCGCCGCCGCCGCATTGGCGGCCGCGATCCCCGACAGCATGGCGTTGTGGTTGCCCTTGATGCGGGGGACGTTGACCATCCCGGCCGAGCAGCCCAGCAGCACCGCCCCCGGCACCGTCATCTTCGGCAGCGACTGCCAGCCGCCCTCGGAAATCGCCCGTGCCCCATAGGCCACGCGCTTGCCGCCTTCCAGCAGTTCCGCGATGGCCGGATGGTGCTTGAAACGCTGGAACTCGGCGTAGGGGTAAAGGTAAGGGTTCTCGTAGTTCAGGTGGACCACGAAGCCGATGAAGACCTGGTTGTTCTCGGCGTGGTAGATGAAGGACCCGCCGCCCGCGTTCTTGCCCAAGGGCCAGCCCATCGTGTGAACGACCGTGCCTTCCTTGTGCTTGGCCGGGTCGATCTCCCAGATCTCCTTCATGCCGATGCCGAACTTCTGCGGCTCGTGCCCGGCGGAAAGGTCGTATGTCTCGATCAGTTGCCTGGCCAGGGACCCGCGCACGCCCTCGGCGATCATCACGTATTTGCCACGCAGTTCCATCCCCGGCTCATAAGAGGGACCGGGGGTGCCGTCGGATTCCCTGCCCATCTCGCCCGCGACGACGCCGGCCACCCGGTCGCCGTCCATCACCAGCTCGGATGCGGCCATGCCGGGGAAGATCTCGACGCCCAGTTCCTCGGCCTGCTCGGCCAGCCAGCGGCAGACATTGCCCATGCTGACGATGTAGTTGCCGTGGTTCGACATCAGCCGCGGCATCGGCCAGTTGGGGATGCGGACCGAGCCCGCCGGACCCAGCATCACGAAGCTGTCCGAGGTCACGGCCGTCTTCACCGGCGCGCCCCTGTCCTTCCAGTCGGGGATCAGCGCGTCCAGCCCGACCGGGTCCAGCACCGCGCCCGACAGGATATGCGCGCCCACCTCGGAGCCCTTCTCCAGCACCACCACGTTCAGGTCCGCGTCGATCTGCTTCAGGCGGATCGCCGCCGACAGGCCCGCAGGCCCCGCCCCGACGATCACAACGTCGAACTCCATCGACTCGCGTTCGATCGTGCTCATGGCTGGCCCCCTCTGGCATCGCTGGATCGCGGATTTGTCCCGACATAGGGGTGTTCTCCCCCTTGCACAACACGCCATGGCGTGCATTCCCCTGCGACAGGCGCTTGCGTCGGCCCCGTGGCCGGGGCACCATGCGGCCTGCATCTGACGACGCCCCCGCCCCTCGGCCGGGGGCGTTTGCACACGAGGAAGCGATGGAAAAGATACCGATGACCCGCGCGGGCTTCGACCAGCTCGATGCCGAGCTGCGCGACCTGAAGGCGGTCGAGCGTCCCGCCGTGATCCGCGCCATCGCCGAGGCGCGCGAGCATGGCGACCTGTCCGAGAACGCCGAATACCATTCCGCCCGCGAGAAGCAGTCCTTCATCGAGGGCCGGATCAAGGAACTTGAGATGGTCATCTCGCGCGCCGAGGTGATCGATCCCGCCAAGCTGTCGGGCAGCGTCAAGTTCGGGGCGAAGGTGACCGTCGTGGACGAGGACAGCGACGAGGAAAAGACCTTCCAGCTTGTGGGCGAGCAGGAGGCGGACCTGGAGCGGGGGTTGCTGAACGTCCGCTCGCCGCTCGCCCGCGCGCTGATCGGCAAGGACGAGGGCGACAGCGTCGAGGTGGTGACGCCCGGCGGCCAGAGGTCCTACGAGATCCTGTCGATCCGCTATGAGTGATCTTGCCGGACGGCTGCGCCGCATGACCGAAAGACGCGACCGGGCGGTTGTGGTGGGGCTTGTCGCCTCCGCCGCCTGGCTTCTGCTGGTGCTGCTGTTCTGGCTTCTGGGACCGGAAGGGGCGCCGGCCTCTGGGCTGGTGCGCCTGGCCTCGCTTCTGGGGGTGGTCCTGCCTTTCGCGCTGATCTGGATGGCCGTGGGCCTTGCCGGCGCCATTGCCGATCTTCGGGCCGAGGCGATGCTGCTGCGGACCCGGCTGGACATGCTGCGCGGGGCCGGGCAGGACGCGCCTGCCCGCGCCGAACCAGAACCGCCCCGCATGGTCCCCGCCCCGCCCGTCGCGGCCCGGCCGGCGGCCGCGGCACGGGCGCCCGCCGCCGCGGCCCGCCCCGAGCCGCCCCGGCCCGCCCCGCCGGTGCGGGTGTCCCCGGTCGATCTGGTCACGGCGCTGAACTTTCCCGACGGGCCCGACGATCACGAGGCCATCGCGGCCCTGCGCGCGGCGCTGGCCGATCCCGAAGCCGCCCGCATCATCCGCGCCGCGCAGGACGTGGTGACGCTGCTTGCGCAGCACGGGGTCTACACCGACGACCTGCCCGGCCCTGCCGCCTCGGCCGGGCTGTGGCGGCGCCTGATGGATGGCGAGCGCGGTCCGGCGCTTGCCGCGCTGGCAAGCGGCGATGACGAGGTCGTCGAGATCACCGCCGGGCTGATGCAGGGGGACGAGGTGTTCCGTGACGCTGCCCAGCATTTCATCCGCCAGTATGACAAGGCCATGGCACGGGTCGCGGCCGAGCTGGAAGATGTCGGGCTGGAAGCGCTGGCCGTCACCCGCTCGGGCCGGGCTTTCGGGCTGCTGGCACAGGTGACGGGCAGGTTCGGCTGATCCCCGCGGCCTTGCGCCGGCCGATACCGGCGCTAAAGCTGGCCGCCGCAGGACAGGCGGGTTTCCTTTCATGACGCAGACAGTTCAGCCCGCGGCGGCAGATGGCGACGCGCCCGCCCCTTCGGTGACGCGGGCGGCCCGCGCGGGCTTCCTGCAGGCGCTGCCCTTCCTGCTGGTGCTGGTGCCCTTCTCGATCCTGTTCGGGGTGGTCGCGACCGCCGCGGGCCTCGACATCGTGCAGACTGTGGGCTTCTCGATCGTGGTGCTGGCGGGGGCGTCGCAGTTCAGCGCCGTGCAACTCATGTCCGACCAGGCGCCGGTGCTGATCGTGCTGGCCTCGTCGCTGGCGATCAACCTCAGGATGGCGATGTATTCGGCCTCGCTGACGCCCTGGATCGGCCGCGCGGCCGGCTGGCAGCGGGCGGTGATCGCCTATGTGCTGGTGGACCAGACCTACGGCATGGCGATCCAGCAGTTCGAGCGACGCCCCGAACTGACCGTGGCCGAGCGCGTCGCCTATGTTTTCGGCGCCTCGCCGGTCCTCTGCCTGCCCTGGATGCTGTTCACCTATGTGGGCGCCTCGGCGGGGCAGATGATCCCGGCCGACTGGCCGCTGGATTTCGCGGTGCCGATCACCTTCCTTGCGATGATCGCGCCGATGCTGCGCACGCTCGCCCATGTCGCGGCGGCGCTGGTCGCGGTCCTGTCGGCGCTGGCCCTGTCGGGCCTGCCCTCGGGCACGGGCGTGCTGGTCGCGGGCGCGCTGGGCATGGCCGCGGGCGCGGCGGTCGAGACATGGCAGGTCCGCCGGAGGGAAACCTGATGCAGGGCTATTCCGACGCCACCATCTGGCTGGTGATCGTGGCGCTGGGGATCGGCACCTTCCTGCTGCGCTGGTCCTTCCTGGGCGTCGTCGGCGACCGCCCGGTGCCGGAATGGGCGCAGCGCATTCTGCGCTATACGGCGGTGTCCGTCCTGCCCGCGATGGTCGCGCCGCTGGTGCTATGGCCCGCCGCCACCGGCGGCCAGCCCGACCCGGTGCGCCTTGCGGCCGCAGGGGCGACGGTGGCGCTGGGCCTTCTCACCCGCAACACGCTCTGGGCGATCATCGCCGGCGGCGCGGTGCTGGGCTTCGGCACCTGGCTCGCCTGAAGTCGTCTTCCGGCCTCACGCATCCCGGGGACGTCCGAGCGTCCGGGAGAGGAGGCGATCAGAAAACAACCCCCAAGGCTGTTTTCCCGCCGCATGGTCCAATGGACTATTCCCGGCGAGGAAGGCCACGGCAATGGCCCGAAGGCGGGGGCAGCGCGCCCATTCTTACCGTGCCGTCCGCACCAGTTGCCCCCCCCGGTAGCCCTCGACCGAGCCATCCTTCTGCCGCAGCAGGACGTCGTGGTTGTTGGCCGGATCGCCGTCCTGGTGCCGTTTCGACTGCACCCCCGGCAGGGTCAGGAACCATTCGCGCAGCTTCAGCGGGCTGAAGCCGGTGGGCGCGCCCTCGAAGCCCGGCACGTTGCGCAGCGCCTGCCCGCTGTTCACCGCGCAGTAGCTTTTCGGCGAGGCCCCCTGCGCCTCGACCGCGCGGATGGCGGCCTCGGCCACCTCGGGGCGGACGAAGACGGTGTCCTCGGCGACCCAGTAGGTCTCGCGCGCGTGGTAGTCGATGTAGAAGCGCTTGAAGTTGTCGGTGATCCCGTAAAGCACGTCGTTGCGTTCGGGGATCTGCGGGTGTTCCCAGCTTCCTGCGGGGTCGTAGATGACCCGCTGGCTGCCGTTGATCATCAGGGCGGAATGGCCGCCCTCGCCGCGCGGGATGCCGATGATTGTGAACAGCGTGACCGAGGGCGGCTCGCCCGACACGAAGCGGGCGCGGCGCAGGGTGTCGTCCTCGGCCCAGCGTGGCTCGGCGCAGGCCGCCAGCGCGGCCGTCGCGGACAGCGCCAGGAAAGAGCGCCTGTGCATCGGCATCATCATCTCGGTCCCCCGAAGCCGCCGCCTTCGTCGGGCGGTCGGCGAATGGCGGTTTTCAGGCGTTGGAAAGCGCCAGGAAGATCAGGATCGCGATGACGGCGACCGCGCTCCAGGTGGCAAGGCGGATGAAGCCGTTGAAGGTCCGCTCCTGGGTGGCGATTTCCATGGTGCCGTGGGTGTGATGACCCTCGGCGTGGCGGTCGGCGGAGTTCTGCGAATGCGTCGTGGCCATCTGTCTTCCGTTCTTCCCTGGTCGCGGCGTGTCGGCGTATCGCTAGCTCAAAGCGCAGGCGCTGTCACGCCCTCCACAACACCCCGCCCAGCGCGTCGGTGCCGACCGGCCACGCCACGCCGCGGGCCTGAAGCGCGTTCAGGTGAGCGACCGCCTCGGCCAGCGCCAGCCCGTATTCGCTGTCGCCGATCCGGCGGCCGAACAGCAGGTCGAAGCAGCCCGCCGCCGTGCGCGGACCTTGGGCCAGGGCGGCGGCCAGCCGGCGGAGGGCCGATTCGTGGTTTTCCGCCAGTTGCTGCAACCGCTGCGGCAGGCCGGTGAAGGGCAGCTTGTGGCCGGGCAGGACAAGGTGGCGCGGCTCGGCCAGTCCTGCGAAACGGGCGCAACTGTCCAGCCAGTCGCCGACCGGATCGGCCCCCGGTTCGGTCGCGTAAACCCCGAGGTTGGGCGAGATGCCGGGCAGAAGCTGGTCGCCGCCGATCACCAGATCGTCGCTGTCCGACCAGAGCGTCAGATGCTCGGCCGCATGGCCCTCGCCGGTCAGCACCGCCCAGTCGCGCCCGCCCAGCCGCAGGCGCTGGCCGTCCCGCAGCCGGCGATAGCCCAAGGGCAGCGGGTGGACGACATCGGCGGTGTTCCACGGACGTTCCCGCATCCGCTGGTCCAGCCGCGCCTCGTCCATGCCGGCGCGGCGCCAGAACTCCACCTGCTGCGGCACCGGGCTTTCCTGCACGTCGAGCGACAGCATCCGCGCGAACAGCCAGGCCGTCCGGCTGGTCAGCAACTCCGCCCCCTGGTCCATGAACCAGCCGGCCAGCCCGATGTGGTCGGGGTGCTGATGCGTGGCCAGCACCCGCGCCACCGGCGCGCCCGCCAGCGGCCCGGCAAGCAGCGTCTGCCAGATGGCGCGGGCGCGTTTGGTGTCGAACCCAGTGTCCACGATCGTCCAGCCGTCGGCATCGGCCAGCGCATAGGCGTTGACGTGATCGAGCCGCATCGGCAGCGGCAGCCGCATCCAGAACACGCCCGGCGCGACCTCGATTGCCTCGCCTTCTGCCGGCGGCTCGGGCCAGGGGTGGCGGATGCCGTCCGTCGGCCGGGGTGCGGCCGTCATGCGGTGCCGGCGAAGGCGGCGTCGGGGATGGCCTGCAGGTCGGCGATGCCCGCCCGCGCCTCGGCCAGGTCGCCCGCGTTCCGGGGCAGGACGCGGGTGATGAAGATGCGCGCCAGGATCTTGCGTGATTCATCGCCCTTGAGCGCGGCGATCAGGTGGAAATGCGCGCCCAGCACCCGGGCGAAGGCATTGAGATAGGGCATCGCCCCCGCCAGTCGGTCGGCCTGACCCGATTCGATCAGCGCGGTCGTGGCGTCGCGCAGCGTCTCGGCGGCATCCCACAGGGCACGGGCGAGATCGGGCAGTTCCGTCTGCGCGTCCTTGGCGCCGTCCAGCACCTCGTCGATCAGGCGGAAGGCGGCCTCGCCGCCGTCCATCATCTTCCGCAGCACGAGGTCGATGGCCTGGATGCCGTTGGTGCCTTCGTAGATGGGGGTGATGCGGACGTCGCGCAGATACTGGGCGGCGCCGGTTTCCTCGACATAGCCCATGCCGCCATGGACCTGCACGCCCATGTCGGCCACGCGGCAGCCCACATCGGTGCCGTAAGCCTTGGCGATGGGCGTCAGGAACGCCGCGCGGGACGCGTGATCGGCATCCTGCATTGCCGCCGCCATGTCCAGCGCCTGCGCGCAGGCAAGGCCGATGGCGCGGGCGGCGAAGACCTCGGCCCGCGCGGTGGCCAGCATCCGGCGCACGTCCGGGTGGCCGATGATCGGCCCCATCTGCCCGCGGTCCGCCGCATAACCCGAGGCGTGCTGCAGCGCGGCTTCCCCCACCGCAACGCCCTGCATCCCAACGGCCAGCCGTGCCGCGTTCATCATCGTGAACATCGCGGCCATGCCCTTGTGTTCCTCGCCCACGAGCCAGCCCTTGGCGCCCTCGAAGCTCATCACGCAGGTGGGAGAGCCGTGGATGCCCATCTTGTGTTCCAGCGACACGACCTTGAGGCTGTTGGCCACGCCCAGCCTGCCGCTGTCGTCGGGGATGTGCTTGGGCACCATGAACAGGCTGATCCCCCGCGTGCCCTTGCCGCCATCGGGCAGGCGGGCCAGCACGAGGTGGCAGGTGTTCGCGTTCACGTCGCTGTCGCCCCAGGTGATGAAGATCTTCTGCCCGGTGATGCGGTAGCTGCCGTCCCCGTCGGGTTCGGCCCGCGTGGAAAGGGCGCCCACGTCGGACCCCGCCTGCGGCTCGGTCAGGTTCATGGTGCCGTTCCATTCGCCCGAGATCAGCTTGGGCAGATACAGCGCCCTGATCCCGTCGCTGGCGTGGTGCTGCAGCGCCTCGATCTGGCCCTGCGTCAGCAGCGGGTTCAGTTGCAGCGCAAGGTTTGCGCCCGCCATCATCTCGCCCACGGCGACGTTCAGCGTCTGCGGCAGGCCCGCGCCGCCGTATTCAGGGTCGGCCGACAGCCCGATCCAGCCGCCCTCGGCGATGGCCGCCATCCCTGCATCAAAGCCGGGCGAGGTCCGCACCGCGCCGTTTTCCAGCCGCGCGGGCGTCAGGTCGCCGCTGCGGTTCAGGGGCGCCAGCACCTCGGATGCCATGCGCCCGGCTTCGCCCAGGATCGCGGCGACGGTGTCGGGGGTCGCCTCGGCAAAGCGCTCGGTCGCGGCGACGGGGGCCAGCGGCACCACGGATTCAAGGATAAAGGCGATGTCACTGACGGGTGCGCGATAGGCCATGAAACTGTTTCCCCCTGCCGCGCGAGGGCCGTTGCATTCCAGCCCGGCGCGCGTATCTGAACCGTTGCCGCAACCCTAGCCGTCGTCCGGCCGACCGCAACCCGCAACGAGGCGCGATGACCGGCCGTCCCACCCTGACCTTGCGTCCCGACCCCCAGGGCATCGCCCATGCGGCCCGGCTGCTGGCTGCGGGGGAAACCGTCGCGCTGCCGACCGAGACGGTCTACGGGCTGGCCGCCGACGCCCGGAACGGCCAGGCGGTCGCGCGCATCTACGAGGCCAAGGGGCGGCCATCCTTCAACCCGCTGATCGTTCACACGGCCGATGCCGGAGCCGCCCTTGAGATCGGCGCCTTCGATGACGAGGCGCTGCGGCTGGCGCGGGCCTTCTGGCCCGGTCCACTCACGCTGGTGGTGCCGCTGAGCCTCGAGGCAGGCATCCCCGGGATCGTGACGGCCGGGCTGGAAACAGTGGGTCTGCGGGTGCCTTCGCATCCTGTCGGCCATGCGGTGCTGGCGGCTTTCGGCGGGCCGCTGGCGATTCCCTCGGCCAACCGCTCGGGCCGGATCAGCCCAACGGCGGCGGCGCATGTGCTTGATCCCGACGGCGGGCTTTCGGGCCGGATCGCGGCGGTGGTGGACGGGGGCGCCTGCCCGGTCGGGGTCGAATCGACCATCGTAGGCTGGCGCGACGGCGCGGCCACCCTGCTGCGCCCCGGCGGGGTTCCGGCCGAGGCCATCGAGGCCGCGCTGGGCTATCCGCTGGCGCACGGCGCGGAGCTTTCCGCCCCCGACGCGCCGGGGCAGCTGTCCAGCCACTACGCCCCTGCAGCGAGCGTCCGGCTGGGCGCGACCGAGAGGCGCGAGGACGAGACGCTGATCGGCTTCGGCCCCATCGCGGGCGACCTGACGCTGTCGGCCACGGGCGATCTGACCGAGGCCGCGGCGCGGCTGTTCGACGCCCTGCGCGCCGCCGACCGGCGGGGCCGCCCCATCGCCGTGGCGCCCATCCCTGCAAAGGGGCTGGGGCTGGCCATCAATGACCGGCTGGCCCGCGCCGCGGCGCCGCGGTGACGGTTGCCCGGATGCGGCCGGGCGCGTAGCTTCGCCCCATGACCGCCAACCCGACATGGAGGGGGACGACCCTCGACGCGGAAACCGCGCTGGTGCTGCTGGAATGGCAGCGCGAGATGGGCGTGGACGAGCCGATCCTCGACGCGCCGGTGGACCGCTATGCCGAACCGGTCCGGCCGCCGGTGGCGCGGCCCGAGCCTGCCGCGCCGATGACCTCGGGTCAGGGGACGGGCGCGCTGCCGGGCCTTGAACCCGCCGCCGCTCAGGCCGGACAGGCAGCGGCGATGGCCGCCCGCGCCCGGACGCTGGCCGAATTGTCCGAGATCCAGGGCGGCTTCGAGGGGCTGGACATCCGCCGGGGCGCCCGCAACTTCGTCTTCTCGGACGGCAACCCTTCCGCGCGGGTGATGATCCTCGGCGAAGCGCCGGGCGAGGAGGAAGACCGGCAGGGCCGCCCCTTCGTGGGACGTTCGGGGCAGTTGCTCGACCGGATGTTCGACGCGATCGGCCTGTCGCGGCAGGCGGCGGATGCGGAACGCGCGCTTTACATCACCAATGTCCTGCCATGGCGGCCCCCCGGCAATCGCCGCCCCGAAGAGGCCGAGATCGACGCGATGCTGCCCTTCGTCGCCCGCCATGTCGAACTGGCGGCGCCGGATTTCCTTGTGCTGATGGGCAACGCGGCCTGCAAGGCGGCGCTGGGCCGGGACGGCATCCTGCGGCTGCGGGGGCATTGGACGGAAGCCTTCGGCCGGCCCGCCCTGCCGATGACGCATCCCGCCTATCTGCTGCGCAACCCCATCGCCAAGCGCGATGCCTGGGCGGACCTGCTGTCGCTGTCCGCCCGGCTTCAGGCCGGGTCGCAGCCCTGATATTCGACTGCGCCCTCGGGGCCGATCAGCGTCAGCCGCACCTGCGCGGGGTCCAGCGGAAAGGGGCGGGCGACCGGCGGCACGAAATCCGCGACCGCCGTCAGCCGCCCGTCTTCCGCCGTCAGGTCGGGGGCCGACACCCAGACCTCGGGCGCGGCAAGCTCCAGCGCGGCGGCGGTGCCCGCGCCGGCCGTGCCTTCGACCGAGGCCGCGACCTGCACCCCGTCCGCGATCTCGGTCATGCTGCAGTTCAACGCCGCCTCGACCGTCTCGGGCACCTGCGCCAGCGCCGCGATGATGCGGGGGTCCGGCAAGGGGGTGACGGGGGGAATCGCCATCGACAGATGCGCGGGCACGCAGACGTTGAGGCAGAGGCCCAGTTCGACCGCGACCTTTCCGCCGACCGGCTGTCCCGGCGCGGCGGGCGTGATCTCGATCGGCAGCACCAGCGCACCGTGATAGCCGAGCGTCCGCTCTCCGCCCGAATCGATCACCTCGGGGCGCGGCCAGTGCGGCGCGGCGTGGCCGAGGTTCGTCGCGGCTGTCCAGTCGAACTGCGGCGGCACCCCGCTGTCGCCCGGGCTGCGCCAGTAGGTCTTCCACCCCGGCAAAAGCTCCAGCCGCAGGGCGGTCATCAGGCTGCCGGCCTCGGTGATGTAGGGGGGCAGCAGCTCGGCCCGCGCCAATCCCGGCGGCAGGTCGCCTGCCCATGCGGGGCCGAGGGCGAGAAAGGCGGCAAGGGGCAGGGCAAGGCGCGTCATGGAACCGACCTAGGCCGGCAGGGGGCGGGGTGGAAGTCACATCTGCGCCACGGTGCCGTGCAATCTTGCGCGAGGGCCGGGGGATGCCGATGTTTCATCCGAAAGGAAGACCCATGACCCGTTCCGATGATTCCGCAGATCCCCGGGGACACCGGCCCGACAACCTGACCGGCAAGGTGCTGATCGCCATGCCGGGCATGGCCGATCCGCGCTTTGCCCATTCCGTGGTGCTGATCTGCGCCCACGGCGACGAAGGCGCCATGGGCATCGTGCTGAACAAGCCCCTGCCCGGCATCGGCTTCTCCGACCTGCTGGGGCAGCTCGGCATCGACTCCAGGGGGGGCGCCCCGGCGGTTCCCGTCCATTTCGGCGGCCCGGTCGAACCCGGCCGCGGCTTTGTCCTGCATCCTCTGCCCGAGGATGACACCGAGGACGAGGGGATGCTGCGGATCGGCGGGCTGCGCCTGGGGCTGACGACGACGCGCAACATCCTCGAGGACATCGCCCGGGGGAAGGGGCCCGACCGGGCGGTGCTGTCCTTGGGATATGCGGGCTGGGATGCGGGCCAGTTGGAAACCGAGATGATGGCGAACGGCTGGCTGACCGCCGAGGCCGGCGACGAGCTGATCTTCGGCACCGACAACGCCCAGAAATGGCAGGCCGCGCTGAGGTCGCTGGGCGTCGATCCGCTGGCCCTGTCCACGGCGGCCGGGCACGCCTGACCGGCCGCAGGGCCGGGGGCTGCCCCCGCCGTCTTGGGGGGGCACGGGGTATTTGGTGCGGAAAGATGCCCGCGGCTTGCCCGGTCCGCGCCGGTTTGCGATAGAGGCCGCACCTGCGACCCCGGAGGCCCGCCATGACGTTCCGCGCCCGCCACCTGCTTGGTGTCGAACAGCTTTCGCCCGCCGAGATCACGACCCTGCTGGATCTGGCCGAGACCTATGTCGCACTGAACCGGCGCACGGTGAAGCACGGCGACGCGCTGGAAGGGCTGACCCAGATCAACCTGTTCTTCGAGGCCTCGACCCGCACACAGTCGAGCTTTGAACTCGCCGGCAAGCGGCTGGGCGCGGACGTGATGAACATGGCCGTGGCACAAAGCAGCGTGAAGAAGGGCGAGACGCTGATCGACACGGCGCTGACGCTGAACGCGATGCAGCCCGACCTGCTGGTGGTGCGCCATCCCCATTCCGGCGCGGTGAACCTTTTGGCCGAAAAGGTGAACTGCGCCGTCCTGAACGCCGGCGACGGGCGGCACGAGCATCCGACGCAGGCGCTGCTGGACGCGCTGACGATCCGCCGCGCCAAGGGGCGGCTGCACCGGCTGACCGTCGCCATCTGCGGCGACATCGCCCATTCCCGCGTGGCCCGGTCCAACCTCATCCTGCTGGGCAAGATGGAGAACCGCGTGCGGCTGGTGGGTCCGGCGACGCTGATGCCATCCGGCGTGGGTGAGCTTGGCTGCGAGGTCTGCGAGGACATGGCCGAGGGACTGAAGGATGCCGACGTGGTGATGATGCTGCGGCTGCAGAAGGAGCGGATGGACGGCGGCTTCATCCCGTCCGAGCGCGAATATTTCCACCGCTGGGGCCTGGATGCGGCGAAGCTGGCGCTGGCCAAGCCCGACGCCATCGTGATGCATCCCGGCCCGATGAACCGTGGGGTCGAGATCGACGGCACCCTCGCCGACGACATCAACCGCAGCGTGATCCAGGACCAGGTGGAAATGGGCGTGGCCGTCCGCATGGCCGCGATGGACCTGCTGGCCCGGAACCTCCGGGCCGAGCGCGGGGCCAAGGCGGCGGGGGAGGGGACCTATGTCTGAAGCCTTGGTCCTTGCGTCGCGGTCGCATGGGTATTTGGACCAGAAAGAACTCCGGGCGCTGTCATGATCCTGCATTTCCAGAACGCCCGCCTGATCGACCCCGAGGCGCTGACGGACGAGCCCGGCAGCCTGACCGTTCAGGACGGGTTGATCGTTTCCGTGGACGACGACGCGCCGGAAGGGGCGCGCATTGTGGATTGTGCGGGGCGCTGCCTTGCGCCGGGGATCGTGGACTGGGGCGTCAAGATCGGCGAGCCGGGCGAGCGGCACAAGGAATCGATGCGCTCGGCCGCGCTGGCAGCGGCAGCGGGGGGGGTCACGACCATCGTCGCCCGGCCCGATACCCGGCCGCCCATCGACGCGCCGGAATCGCTGGAATTCGTGACCCGTCGCGCCTCGGAACAGCCGGTTCGCATTCGCCATCAGGCGGCGCTGACGCGCGGGCGGATGGGCGCCGAGATGGTCGAGATGGGGTTCCTGCAGGATGCGGGTGCGGTGGCCTTCACCGACGGGGTGCGGGTGGTGAAAAACACCCGTCTGCTGTCGCGCTGCATGACCTATGCGCGGGGCCTGGGCGCGCTGATTGTGGGGCATCCGCAGGACGCGGGCCTGTCGAAGGGCGCGGCGGCGACCAGTGGCAAGTTCGCCTCGCTTTACGGGCTGCCCTCGGTCACGCCGCTGGCCGAGCGGATGGGGCTGGAGCGCGATCTTGCCTTGGTCGAGGCGACGGGGGTGCGCTGGCACGCCGACCAGATCACCACAGCGGCGGCGCTTGTGGTGCTGGACCGGGCGCGGGCGGCGGGGCTGGACGTGACGGCGGGGACCTCGATCCACCATCTCACGCTGAACGAGTTCGACGTAGGGGATTACCGGACCTTCTTCCGGCTGACGCCTCCGCTTCGGTCCGAGGACGACCGGCTGGCGCTGGTCGAGGCGGTGGCTGAGGGGCGCATCGACGTGATCGGGTCTTTCCACACGCCGCAGGACGAGGAGGCCAAGCGCCTGCCCTTCGAGGTTGCGGCCCCCGGCGCGGTGGGGCTGGAAACGCTGCTGCCCGCGGCCATGCGGCTTTATCATGGGGGCGGCGTGGGGTTGGCACAACTGTGGCGGGCAATGTCGCTGAACCCGGCGCGTCGGCTGGGGCTGGACGGCGGGCGGCTCGCCATCGGGGCGGCCGCCGACCTGGTGCTGTTCGATCCCGATGCGCCCTTCGTGCTTGACCGCTTCGCGTTGCGGTCCAAGTCGAAGAACACGCCTTTCGACGGCACGCGAATGGAAGGGCGTGTGCTGGGAACATGGGTCGGCGGAAAGCGCGTCTTCGGGGGCGAGGATGATTGAGCCGTCGGCGATGATCCTTGCCGCGGTGCTGGGCTATCTGCTGGGATCGGTGCCCTTCGGCGTCCTCATCACGCGGGCGCTTGGCCTCGGCGATCTGCGCAAGATCGGGTCTGGCAACATCGGCGCGACCAATGTGCTGCGGACGGGGAACAAGGGCGCGGCGCTGGCGACCCTGCTTCTGGACAGCGGCAAAGGTGCGGTCGCGGTGCTTGTTGCCCGCTGGCTGGG
The DNA here is from genome assembly GCF_016617715.1 of Paracoccus sp. MC1862. Taxonomy (NCBI): domain Bacteria; kingdom Pseudomonadati; phylum Pseudomonadota; class Alphaproteobacteria; order Rhodobacterales; family Paracoccaceae; genus Paracoccus; species Paracoccus sp. MC1862. Next base: position 2,804,258 of record NZ_CP067225.1, read on the forward strand.
CGGCGAAGGCGCAGCGCTGGTCGCGGGTGCCACCGCCTTTCTGGGCCATCTGTTTTCCGTCTTTCTGGGCTTCAGGGGCGGCAAGGGGGTTGCGACCTTCCTCGGCACCACCATCGCGCTTCACTGGCCCATCGGGCTGATAGCTTGCGGGCTGTGGCTGGCGACGGCGGCGATTACCCGCATCTCGTCGCTGTCGGCGCTGGTCGCGGCGGCGGGGGCACCGATCCTCGCGCTGGTTCTCGGCGCGCAGGGACTTGCGCTGACGGCGCTGTTCATGGCGGTGCTGATCTTCCTCAAGCACCGGACCAACATCGCCCGGCTGCTGGCGGGGACCGAGCCCCGGATCGGTCAGCGCGGGTAAATCGCGGCGTTTTCCGCCCGGATGCGGATCGTCAGCACAGCAGCATTGAGGACCGAGAACACCAGCGCCACCCAGCCGAGGCCAAGCACCAGCGGCGCCACCGCAATCTCGGCCACCACCAGCGTGTAGTTCGGGTGGCGCAGGACACGGAACGGGCCACGCCGGACCAGCGGTTCGTCCAGCACGATGATGCGGGTGGTCCAACGCGGGCCCAGGGTGCCGAGTATCCACAGCCGCAGCCCCTGCAGCAGCACGAAGATCGCCAGCCAGAACGGCCGCAACGGCTCTCCCCAGCCCAGCAGCGCAATGGCGACGAGCCAGCCGGCGTGCAGGGCGACGATCAGCGGGTAATGCGCCGCCCCATGCTCGACGGCCCCGCGTGCCAGCAGCCGGGCAGTGTTGCGGCGGGCGAGGGCGAGTTCCGCCAGCCGCTGGACGATCAGGAAGCCGATGAACAGGGCCGAGGGCCAGGCCGTCTCAGACATCCAGAGGCAGCATCGACAGGGTGAAGCCCGGGCCCAGCGCCGACAGCAGCAGCCGACCCTGCGGCTGCCGCGCCAGCAGCCGTTCCAGCACGAACAGCACCGTGGGCGCGGACATGTTGCCCGCGTCCCGCAGCACCTCGCGTTCCAGATCCAGCGTGCCCTCGGGCAGGTCCAGCGCCGTCTCGATGGCGGTGACGACCTTGGCCCCACCGGGATGACAGACGAGCCGGCTGACAGGCGCAGGCCCGAGGGCCGGGCGCATGGCGGCGAAGGCCGCGCCAAGCTGCTCAGTCGCGAAACCGGGGATCGAGCGGTCGAAGATCACGCCCAGCCCCGTGTCGTCCACGTCCCAGCCCATGATGTCGAGGGTGTCGGGCCACATGTGCTGCACCCCGCGCCCGAGGCGCGGCGCGGAACCGGCTGCGGGGCCGGAGCCCAGGACCGCCGCGGCCGCCCCATCCCCGAAAAGCGCCGTGGCGATGATGTCGGCCTTGTCCATCCGGTCCATGCGGAACAGCAGCGTGCAGGTTTCCACCGCGACCAGCAGCACCCGCGATCCGGGACGGGCCGCCGCCAGGTCCCGCGCGATGGACAGCCCCGAGACGCCCCCCGCGCAGCCCAGCCCGAAGACCGGCACCCGCATCACGTCGGCGCGAAAGCCCATCTGCCGCGCCACGACAGCTTCCAGCGTCGGGGTGGCGACCCCGGTCGAGGAGATGGTGACGATGCCGTCGATCTGGTCCGACCGCAGACCGGCCGCGGCCAGCGCCCGGCCAGCGACCTCGCGGAACAGGTCGGCCGCCCCGGCAAGATAGGCGTCGTTGCGCGCCTTCCAGCCATGCGGTCGGCCGAACCAGTCGAAGGGCACGACCGAATGGCGCTTGTCGATGCCGGCATTCACGAAGGCCGAGACGATCCGCTCGAACTGCGGATAGCGCGGGGCCAACAGCTCGCGGGCGCGGGCGATGACCTCGGCTTGCGGCAGGACGTGGGGTGGCAGGGCCGTCGCCAGTCCAAGCAACCCCACCTCGTTCTCGGTTCCACCCGCGGCCAGCCGGTGGTCAGTCCACGGAGCGGTCACGGGTTCGTCCTTTCGTGTTGGGCGCAGTGCAGACTGCGCCCGCACGCATCCCTCCGTCAATCACCCGTCAACGGGTCGGGACCGGCTCCTCGCCGCGATAGTCGTAGAAGCCGCGCCGGGTCTTGCGGCCAAGCCATCCGGCCTCGACATATTTCACCAGCAGCGGGCAGGGGCGGTATTTCGTGTCCGCCAGCCCGTCATGCAGCACGTTCATGATCGCAAGGCAGGTATCCAGCCCGATGAAGTCCGCAAGCTCCAGCGGGCCCATCGGGTGATTCGCGCCCAGCTTCAGCGACTGGTCGATCGAGCGGACGTTGCCGACGCCTTCGTATAGCACATAGACCGCCTCGTTGATCATGGGCACGAGGATGCGGTTGACGATGAAGGCGGGGAAATCCTCGGCGCTGGCGGGGATCTTGCCCAGCTTTTCGACCACCGCGCAGAGCGTGCGATAGGTCGGCTCATCGGTGGCGATGCCGCGGATCAGTTCGACCAGTTGCATCACCGGAACGGGGTTCATGAAATGAAAGCCCATGAAGCGTTCCGGCCGGTCGGTGCGGGAGGCCAGCCGGGTGATCGAGATCGACGAGGTGTTCGAGGTCAGGATCGTCTCGGGCTTCAGATGCGGGACGATCTGCTCGAAGATCCGGTTCTTGACGTCCTCGCGTTCGGTGGCGGCCTCGATCACCAGGTCGGTCTGGCCCAGTTCCTCGATATTCGGCGTGGTGCGGATGCGGGCCATGGCGGTAGCCTTCTCCTCGGCCGAGATCCTGCCGCGGCCGACCTGCCGTTCGAGGTTCTTGTCGATGAGGGCCACCGCATTGGCCATCGCATCGGCCGAGATGTCGGTCATCAGCACATCGTAGCCCGAAAGCGCAAAGACATGGGCGATGCCATTGCCCATCTGCCCGGCGCCGATCACGCCCACCGATTGCACCGCCATGCCTGTTTCCCTTCGCTTTCCGGTTCCGGGGGGACGATAGGTCGGCAGGCGGTGGCGGTTCAATGCGAAAACGCCGGACAGGAAAGAACCGCCCGGTTGCAGCCGGGCGGTTCGATGGATCACTGAGGGATCAGATCTTCTCGGTCAGTTCCGGCAGCACGGTGAAGATGTCTCCCACCAGTCCGTAGTCGGCGACCTGGAAGATGGGGGCTTCCTCGTCCTTGTTGATGGCGACGATGACCTTGCTGTCCTTCATGCCCGCAAGATGCTGGATCGCGCCCGAGATGCCGGCGGCGATGTAAAGCTCGGGCGCCACCACCTTGCCGGTCTGGCCCACCTGCCAGTCGTTCGGGGCATAGCCCGAATCGACCGCCGCGCGGGAGGCGCCCACGGCGGCGCCCAGCTTGTCGGCCAGGGCCTCGATCAGGGCGAAGTTCTCCTTGGACCCGATCGCCCGCCCGCCCGAGACGATGCGCTTGGCCGAGGTGAGCTCGGGGCGGTCCGAGGCCGCCACCCGGTCCTCGACCCAGGCCGACAGCCCTGGGTCGGCGGCGGCAGCGGCGGCCTCGACCGGGGCCGAGCCACCCTCGCCCGCCGCGTCGAAGCTGGCGATGCGCACCGTCAGCACCTTGACCGGGTCCGAGGACTTGACCGTCTGGATCGCGGCCGAGGTGTAGACCCCGCGCTCGAAGGTGTCGGCGTCCACGATCCGGCTGACCTCGGGGATCACCATCACGTCCAGAAGCGCCGCGGCCCGCGGCAGGACGTTGCGGGCATCCGTGGTGCCCGGGGCGGCGATGTGGCTGAACTGCGGCGCAAGCTCCACCAGCAGCGCCGCCATCGGCTCGGCCAGGCGGTGGGCATAGGCCGCGTCCTCGGCCACCAGCACCTTCGCCACGCCCGCGATCTTCGCGGCCTCCCGGGCGGCCGCTTGCGCGCCCTCGCCCGCGACCAGCACGGTCACGTCCCCAAGCGGCGTCACCGCCGTCACGGCCTTGGCCGTCGCGTCCCGGTTCAGCCCGTTCTCGGCCATCTCGGCCAGCAGCAGCACCGCCATCACACCACCCCCGCAGCTTTGAGTTTCGACACCAGCTCGTCGACCGAGGCCACCTTGACCCCCGCCTTGCGCCCCTCGGGCTCGGCGGTCCTGACCACCGTCAGCCGGGGCGAGACGTCCACGCCGTAGTCACCGGCGGTCTTTTCGACGAGTTCCTTCTTCTTCGCCTTCATGATGTTGGGCAGGCTCGCATAGCGCGGCTCATTGAGCCGCAGGTCGGCGGTCACGATCGCGGGCAGACGCACCTCGATCACCTGCAGCCCGCCGTCGATCTCGCGCGTGACGGTGGCCTTCTCGCCCTCGACTTCCAGCTTGCCGGCCTGCGTCGCCTGCGCCCAGCCCAGCAGTGCCGCCAGCATCTGGCCGCTGGCGTTCATGTCGTTGTCGATCGCCTGCTTGCCCATCAGCACCAGTCGCGGCTGCTCCTCGGCGACGATGGCCTTCAGCAGCTTGGCCACCGCCAGGGGCTCGATGTCCTGGTGCACGTCGTCCGCGGCCACCACCAGGATGCCGCGGTCGGCGCCCATCGCCAGCGCCGTGCGGATCGTCTCCGCCGCCTGCTTCACCCCGATCGACACCACCACGATCTCGGACGCCGCCCCCTTCTCCTTCAGACGGATCGCCTCCTCGACCGCGATCTCGTCAAAGGGGTTCATCGACATCTTCACGTTCGACAGATCAACCCCCGACCCGTCCGCACGCACCCGCGCCTTCACGTTGTAGTCGATCACCCGCTTCACAGGCACAAGAACCTTCATCGAACAACTCCCTTTCGTATCAGCGTCATCCGTTTGCTGCGGATGCAATAACGATCACACACACAATTTAAAGGCCAAACTTGCGTGCAGAGGGCGCCTCCCGCCGGGTCAGAGGTCCGGCCTGCCCCCGCGAGAGGCACCCGGCACCCATAGCACATCCCCCTTGCCGCCGGCATTCGCAGCGCGTGCCGCCACGAACAACCAGTCGGACAGGCGGTTCAGATACCTGACCGCGGCGGGATTGGTGTCGCCGCCTTCGGCCAGTTCGGTCGCGCGCCGTTCGGCCCTGCGGGCGACGGTGCGGGAAAGGTGCAGATGCGCGGCCAGCAGCGATCCGCCAGGCAGGATGAAGCTGCGCAGCGCCGACAGGGGCGCGTTCATCGCGTCGATCTCGATTTCCAGCCGGTCCACCTGCTGCTGCACGATCCGCAGCACCGGATAAGGCGCTTCGGCGTCCCGGTCCATGTTCGGCCGCGCCAGATCGGCGCCGAGGTCGAACAGCTCGTTCTGGATCACGCCCAGCGCGTCGGCCATCTCAGCCCCGGCATGAAGCCGGGCGAGGCCGAGGGTCGCGTTCAGTTCATCGACGGTGCCATAGGCCTCGACCCGCGGATCGTGCTTGGCCACGCGCGAGCCGTCCGACAGGCCGGTGTCGCCCTTGTCGCCGGTGCGGGTGTAGATTCGATTGAGAACGACCATCAGTTGCCCCGCAGCCAGACATAAAGAAGGATCAGCGCCACCGCGATGGCCTGGGCGATGATCCGCCAGCGCATCATCCGGTTCCCATGCCTGCGGTTGAACTCTCCGCCACGGGCGAAGCCGCCGATCCCCACGGCAAGGATGACCGTGACCGCCAGGGCGGCCAGCGCCGCGAGAATGAAAAGGGGCTCGTCCCGCATGAGGCTGCCTTTCGCTGGGCGGACACTAGCTGCGCCGCGCGAACCAGTCCAGAGCGGCCGTGGGCAGCAGCCGCCGTCCCGCCGCCGCGATCTTGGTGGGCCGGGTCACGCGATAGCGGGCGCGGGGTCGCGCACTTTCCAGCGCCCGCCGGATGACGGCGCTGGTGGCCGAGGGCGGCAGTTCGAAGCGGTCAGGCCCCGAGGGCTGATACAGGCGCTTGAGCAGGCTGGCGCGGTATTGGTCGACGCGCGGGCTGCGTTCCCAGTCGATCCAGCGTTCGAAATGGGGGATCGAGTTGGCGCGTATGCGGCTGGTGATCGGCCCGGGCTCGATCAGGATCACGCGGATGGGGGTGTCCGACATCTCGATCCGCAGCACGTCGGTCAGGCCTTCCAGCGCGAACTTGCTGGCGACATAGGCCCCGCGCCACGGGATGCCGACAAGGCCGAGGACGGAACTGACGTTGACGATGCGTCCCGCGCCGCGTTCGCGGAAATGCGGGATCAGGCGGCGGGTCAGGTCGTGGGTGCCGAACAGGTTGACCTCGAAGATCGACCGCAGGCCGCCGCGCGGCAGATCCTCGACCGCGCCAGGCAGGGCGAAGGCCGCGTTGTTCACCAGCGCGTCAAGGGGGCCGTGGGTCAGCGCGGCTTCGGCGCAGGCGGCGACGCTGGCCTCGTCGCCGAGATCCAGCGGCAGCGCGATCATGCCCTCGGCCCGGCGGGCGTGCAGGTCCTCGGGGCGGCGGCAGGTGGCGATGACGGTCCAGCCGACACTGGCCATGTGGCGCGCGGCGTCAAGCCCGATGCCGGACGAGCAGCCGGTGATGAGGACGGTGGGCAATCGCGTCAGCCCGGGAAGCTGTCCGACAGGCTGGCGGCATGGATGAACCCGATCTCTCCCGAAGGGTCACGGACCTGGGCAAAGTTGCCATGCCCCGCGTCGATCACCTCGACCATTGTGCCGAAGGGCAGGATTCGCAGCACGCCGGCACCGGGATCGGGCGCGGTCTTCATCGGCTGGTGATGGCGGCTGACGTAATGCCTGTGCGCGTCCGGCGCCTCGGGCGGAACGGTGACCAGGGTGCCCATGATCCCCATGACGCGCGCCGGATGCTGGGCGCGGGTCTGCTCGCCGCTGGTGCCGAAAAAGGCAAGCAGAAGAAAGGTCGAGGTCAGGGCGATGGCGATCAGGCGGAACATGATGGGGGTATCTGGAAGCATGACGGATGCATTGAAACCGTTTTCAGCCGGGATGCGTTCCATGCTCCTCCGGCAAACCCGTCATGTCACAGCCGCCTGTTGCCCATCTGCCACGACTTTGCTGCCACTGGACCGGCCTGCGGTCGGGGCGTAGTTGGGCGGCATGACCAGGAAATCTGACTTCCCCGACGCCCCCGATCCCGACAAGGGCACCATCTCGGAACCGCTGAGCCGCGCCATCGGCGAGCGTTACCTGACCTATGCGCTGTCCACCATCATGCACCGGGCGCTGCCGGATGCGCGGGACGGGCTGAAGCCGGTCCACCGCCGCATCCTCTACGCAATGCGCGAGCTGCGGCTGTCGCCGACCGGCGCATTCCGCAAGTCGGCGAAGATTTCCGGCGACGTGATGGGGAACTATCACCCCCACGGCGACGGGGCGATCTATGACGCGATGGCGCGTTTGGCCCAGCCCTTCGTGATGCGCTATCCGCTGGTGGACGGGCAGGGGAACTTCGGCTCCATCGACGGCGACAGTCCCGCCGCCAGCCGCTACACCGAGGCCCGCCTGACGCTGGCCGCCGAGGCGCTGATGGAGGGGCTGGCTGAGGATGCGGTCGATTTCCGCCCCAACTACGACGGCACGCTGGAAGAACCCGTGGTCCTGCCTGCGGCCTTCCCGAACCTGCTCTGCAACGGCGCCAGCGGCATCGCCGTGGGGATGGCGACCAACATCCCGCCCCACAACCTCCATGAGGTCGTGGATGCCTGCCTGCATCTCATCAAGTCGCCGGACGCCCGCGACGAGACGCTGATGGCGATCATGCCCGGCCCGGACTTCCCTACGGGCGGCGTGCTGGTCGAGGATGCGGCGGTGCTGCGCGAGGCCTATCGCACCGGGCGCGGTTCCCTGCGCCTGCGCGCCCGCTGGGTGCTCGAGGACCTGGGCCGGGGGACGTGGCAGGTGGTCGTCACCGAAATTCCTTACATGGTGCAGAAGTCCAAGCTGATCGAACGCCTGGCCGAACTGGTGCTGACCAAGAAGATCCCGATCCTGGCCGACGTGCGCGACGAATCGGCCGAGGACATCCGCATCGTGCTGGAACCCCGCACCCGCACCATCGATCCCGCGCAGTTGATGGCCGCGCTGTTCCGGGCCAGCGACCTCGAGGTGCGTTTCGGCCTGAACATGAACGTGCTGATTGACGGGCGGGTGCCGAAGGTCTGTTCGCTGAAAGAGGTGCTGCGCGCCTTCCTCGACCACCGGCGCGAGGTGCTGCTGCGCCGCTCGGCCCACAGGCTGGAAAAGATCGCCGCCCGGCTCGAGGTGCTGGATGGCTACATCATCGCCTACCTGAACCTCGACCGGGTGATCGAGATCATCCGCCACGAGGACGACCCCAAGGCGGTGATGATGGCCGAGTTCGGGCTGTCCGACGCGCAGGTGGAAGCGATCCTGAACATGCGCCTGCGCGCCCTGCGGCGGCTTGAGGAGATCGAGCTTCGGGCCGAGCGCGACCGGCTGGCCGGCGAACGCGAGGGGCTGCTGGCTCTGGTGGCCGACCCCGCGCGGCAATGGGCGAAGATCGCCGAGCAACTGCGCGAGGTGCGCGGGCTTTTCGGCAAGTCGAACCCGGCGGGCGTGCGGCGGACCGAGATCACCGCATCCGAGGACGTGCAGCCTTTGGACATGGACGCGATGATCGAGCGCGAGCCGGTCACGGTGATCCTGTCGCGGATGGGCTGGATTCGCGCGATCAAGGGCCACCAGCCGCTGGATGCCGAACTCAAGTTCCGCGACGGTGACGGGCCCTTCATGGCGCTGCACGCCGAGACGACCGACAAGCTGATGATCTTCGGCGCGAACGGCCGCTTCTACACGCTGCCTGCCAACAACCTGCCCGGCGGGCGGGGTCTGGGGGAACCCCTGCGCCTGATGATCGACCTGCCGAACGACGCGGCCGTGCTGGACATGTTCCCTTGGCGCGAGGACCAGCAGTTCCTGGTGGCCTCGAAGGCCGGAGACGGCTTCATCGTGAACGCGCCCGATATCCTCGCGCAGACCCGCGCCGGCAAGCAGGTGCTGAACGGCGACGCGCTTCTGGTCCGCCGGATCGAGGGCGACCACCTCGTCACTGTCGGCGACAACCGCAAGTTGCTGGTCTTCCCCTTGTCCGAACTGCCCGAGATGGCCCGTGGCAAGGGCGTGCGGATGCAGAAGTTCAAGGACGGCGGCCTTGCGGATGCGAAATGCATCACCCTGTCGGTCGGGCTGTCCTGGCTTGATCCCGCGGGCCGCACCCGGACCGAACCCGACCTGACGGAATGGTTGGCCAAGCGCGGCACCACGGGCCGCATGGCCCCGCGCGGCTTTCCGCGCGACAACCGGTTCAACTGAGACCGTCGATCAGCAGAGCCGCCCGAATGTGCTTCGGGCGGCTCTTTCATCACCTGTCTGCGGACCCGTCCCGGAAACCCGGGCGCGATCTGGGGAAGGAAGCGAAGCCGCGATGCGGCTGCGCGATCAGGAATAAAGGTTCTGCACGCCCACCTGCTCGTGGATCTGGTTCGTCGTCGCCCGGTCGATGCCCATCGCATCGGCAAGGCTGTGCAGGTATTCCGCCTCTTCCCGACTGTCGAAGTCGATCGCCATCAGCGACATCAGGTAAACCTGCGCCTCAAGCCCCTTGGGCACCTCGCGCGCCAGGGCCTGCGCGTCCACGGGCGCCGCCATCTGCTGGCGGATGAAGTCGCGGTCGTCGTCGTCAAGGTCGCCCAACTGGCCCAGCAGGCGCTCGCGTTCGCCCTCGTCGATCTTGCCGTCGGCCTTGGCGGCCTGGATCATGGCGCGCAGCATCAGCCCGGCAACAGCGTTCTGTTCGGGCGTGGGGGCGACCTCGGGCTCGTCCTGCCGCACCACGGCGTCGTTGAAGACCTCGCCGAAGGTGGCGTCGTTGTTGGCTTGCGCTCCGCGCTGGGCCGGGCCGTTCAGGATGCCGCCCAGAAGCCCGCCAAGGCCCCCGGCCGCAGCCCCGCCCGCGAGTCCCCCCAGCAGCCCGCCACCCTGGCCATAGCCGCCGGACGTCCCCCGAGAGCCGCCCGCATTCCGCGTCAGGTTGTCGAGGATGCCGCCCAGACCGCCCGACGCACCCCGCGAGTTCGGCCCGCCATAGGGCTGCCCCGTGCCTGCGCCGCCCGAGCGGCCGCCCAGCACCTGCCCCAGGATGTCGTTCAGCCCGCCCGATCCGCCGCGCCGCGAGCCTGCGTTCATCAGGTCGCCCAAGATGCCGCCCCCGGTCCGGTGCGAGCCCTGTCCCGAACGGGACTGCTGCTGCTGCTGCATCATGCTGCCAAGCCCCTTGGCAAGCATCACGCCCGCCGCAACGCGGGCCAGGGATTTCATCAGGGACATGGGAACCTCCGGGAAAACAGGACGCGGCGCGACGGCGCCGCGGTTCGGGCTTTCCAACGTGGCCTCGGGGCGATGGTTCCGGGGCGAAGACGCGGCCTGCCTTGCTTTTCCGCCGACTCGCTTATATCTCGCGGCGATGTTTACGCGAGGGCGTCGTCCACCCGGCCGCCCGACGACCAGGAGGCCACCATGGCAAAGGCAAAATTCGAGCGCAACAAGCCGCACGTCAACATCGGGACGATCGGGCATGTTGACCACGGCAAGACGACGCTGACGGCGGCGATCACGCGGTATTTCGGCGACTTCAAGGGCTACGACCAGATCGACAACGCCCCCGAGGAGAAGGCGCGCGGGATCACCATCTCGACCACGCATGTGGAATACGAGACCGAGTCCCGCCACTACGCCCATGTGGACTGCCCCGGCCACGCCGACTACGTGAAGAACATGATCACGGGTGCGGCGCAGATGGACGGCGCGATCCTGGTGGTGAACGCGGCCGACGGCCCGATGCCGCAGACGCGCGAACACATTCTGCTCGGCCGCCAGGTCGGCATCCCCTACATGGTGGTCTACCTGAACAAGGTCGACCAGGTGGATGACGAGGAGCTGCTGGAGCTGGTCGAGATGGAGGTGCGCGAGCTGCTCTCCTCCTACGACTATCCCGGCGACGACATCCCGATCGTCAAGGGTTCGGCGCTGGCGGCGCTGGAAGGCCGCGACCCCGAGATCGGCGAGAACTCGATCAAGGCGCTGCTGGCGGCGGTGGACGCCTATATCCCGACGCCGGAACGCGCCATCGACCAGCCCTTCCTGATGCCGATCGAGGACGTGTTCTCGATCTCGGGCCGCGGCACGGTTGTGACCGGCCGGGTCGAGCGCGGGGCGGTGAACGTCGGCGACGAGCTTGAGATCGTCGGCATCCGCCCGACCAAGAAGACGATCTGCACCGGCGTCGAGATGTTCCGCAAGCTGCTGGACCGCGGCGAGGCGGGCGACAACATCGGCGCGCTGCTGCGCGGCGTGGACCGCGACGGGGTGGAACGTGGCCAAGTGCTGTGCAAGCCGGGTTCGGTGAAGCCGCACACCAAGTTCGAGGCCGAGGCCTATATCCTGACCAAGGAGGAAGGCGGCCGCCACACGCCGTTCTTCGCCAACTACCGCCCGCAGTTCTACTTCCGCACCACCGACGTGACCGGGACCGTCAAGCTGCCCGAGGGCACCGAGATGGTGATGCCGGGCGACAACCTGAAGTTCGAGGTGGAACTGATCGCGCCGATCGCGATGGAAGAGAAGCTGCGCTTCGCCATCCGCGAGGGCGGCCGCACCGTCGGCGCCGGCGTGGTCTCGAAGATCCTCGAGTGAGGGAAGAAGCCGTGGCGGTGGGGTGAAACCCACCCCGCGGGCGCTGTAGGGTGGGGTTCACCTCACCTGCACCCAAGACAAAGGCCCGTCCCGACAAAGGGGCGGGCTTTTTGCTTGCCTCGGTCTGCAAACGGTCCAGAATGACGTGGTGACAGCCGTGAAGGGGCCTTGCAGATGATCCGGCAGCCATGAGGATGCTCCGCCTTCTTTTGCCGGCGTTCTGGCTGATGACGGCCGCTCAGGGCTGGGCGGGGACGGCTTTGGTTTATGACGGTCCGGGCACCTGCGACGGTTGCGCCGAGGCGATGGCCGAGACTGCCCGGCGCGCGGGACTGACCCCGCGGCTCGTCGGTCCCGAAGGGCTGGACCCGCGCGTGCTGGAAACGGCCGAGGTGGTGATCGTCGGCGGCGGCGACGATATGGATGTCCTGCGCGAAGGGATCGGCGATCGCCGGCTCCGGGGGCTGGCGGACTGGGTGGCGCGGGGCGGACGCTACATGGGGGTCTGCGCAGGGGGCTATCTCGCGGGGCGGACGCTCGACGACGCGGGCGAGGTGCCGGGCCCTGACCTGATCCAGGGCGATTCGGTGACCTCTACCCCGTTTGCCGCGCGGGTCGAAACGGTGACATGGCGCGGGCGCAAGCTGCGGATGTACACGCAGGAGGCGCCCGGGTTCGAACTGGACGACGATTTCGCAGGCGAGGTTGTCGCGCGCTATGCCGACGGCACCCCGGCTGCGCTGCTGGTCCCCCACGGCAAAGGCCTCGTCGCGGTGTCCGGCCCCCATCCCGAGGCCACGGCGGACTGGCTGGAGGGCGACGGCCTTCCGCCCGAGCCGCTGCCCGGTCCCGATTTTGCCGCCGAGTTCCTGCGCGAGGTGCTGTGACCCAAAATTGCCTGTTCTGCCGGATCGCGCGGGGCGAGTTGCCCGCCCATGTCGTCCATGAGGATGACGAGATCATGGCCTTTCTCGACCTGCATCCGATCCGGCCGGGTCATGCGCTGGTGATCCCCAAGGCGCATCATGTCTGGTTCGAGGACGTTCCGGCGCCGCTTGCCGCCCGCATCATGGAATGCAGCCAGATGCTCGCCCGGCGGATGAAGCGGCTTTACGGCGTCGAGCGCGTCGCCATGTTCTTCACCGGCATCCATGTCCCCCACGCCCATGCCCATGTGGTGCCGATGCACGAGGTCCATGATGTGACCTCGCAGGCCTATCTGGCCGAGGGGCTGGCGGGCTTCTCGGCCCCGCCCCGGCTGTCCGAAGAAGAAATGGCCAGGGTTGCCCGCGAATTGGCGCGGGACTGAAGCCGGTGAAAGGGCCTTTCCCCGAACCGGCTCTTTGCAGGTGAACAAGGCGGGTCGGAAGGCCATGATGGGCCGATCGCAACAGGGAGCCGCGGCCATGACACGCAAGACCTATCACGGAAGCTGCCACTGCAAGGCCGTCACCTTCGAGGTGGACTTGGACCTGTCGCACGGAACCGGGCGCTGCAACTGCTCCTATTGCCGCAAGGTCCGGGAATGGGCGGCAATGGTGAAGCCCGACGCCTTCCGGCTGAGCGGGGCGGAGAACCTGACCCGTTATCCCGACGACCCCTCGCGCCCGAACGCCAGCTTCTTCTGCCGCAACTGCGGGGTGCGGACGCATGGCGCGGGCGACATCCCCGAGATCGGCGGCCCCTATGTGGGCGTGCAGATCCCCGCGCTGGACGATGCCACGCCCGAGGAGATCATCGCAGCACCCGTGCAGTGGATGAACGGGCTGAAGGACGACTGGTTCAGCATCCCGGCGGAAACCCGGCACCTGTGACCCCGACCCGCCGGGGAACCGGGACGCGGCCCCGTGGTTCATTCCCGTAGCGCCCGGGGGCGGGGCGCCGGTCCCTCACTCGCCACAAGAGGCCAGGATGTTCAGTTGGTTCGAGCGGCGCCTCGACCCTTACCCTTCCGATCCGCCGAGGATGCCGCCCAGGGGGCTGGTGTCCTTCGTGCTGCATTATTCGCAGGGGGCGCTGCCGTGGCTGGTGCTGCTGGCTCTCACCTCGGCCCTGATCGCGCTGGGAGAGGTCGTGCTGTTCGGTTATCTGGGCGATCTGGTGAACCGGCTGGCCGAGACGCCCGCGTCCGAGTTCTGGGCGCTGGAAGGGCGACGGGCCGCGTGGATGGCGGTTCTGCTGCTGCTGGTGCTGCCGGCGCTGAACATCCTCAGCGCGCTGGTGATGCACCAGACGCTGCTGGGCAACTTTCCCCAGCGCATCCGCTGGCAGGCGCACCGCTACCTGCTGCGCCAGTCGCTGGGCTATTTTCAGGACGAGTTCGCGGGCCGCATCGCCACCAAGCTGATGCAGACGGCGCTGGCCGTGCGCGAGGTGGCGATGAAGGTCATGGACGTGGCCGTCTATGTCGCCGTCTATTTCCTCGGCGCGCTGGCTCTGGCCGCATCCCAGGACTGGCGGCTGGCGCTGCCCTTCGCGGCCTGGGGTTTGGGCTACGCGGTCCTTCTGTGGCTGCTGATCCCGCGCCTCGGCCGCGCAGCCGAAGCGCAGGCCGGGGCGCGCGCCGGCATGACGGGCCGCATCGTCGATGCCTATACCAACATCGCCACGGTCAAGCTGTTCAGCCATTCGGCCCGCGAGGAGTCCTTTGCCCGCGAATCGATGGACGGGTTCCTGGGCACCGTCCACTGGCAGATGCGGCTGTCGGCGGTGCAGGACATCACCCTGAACCTGCTGAACGCCGCGCTTGTAGGGTCATCGGCGGCGCTGGGCCTGTGGCTGTGGACAAACGGCACGGTGCCGGTGGGCGCGGTCGCGGTGGCGGTGCCGCTGGCGATGCGTCTGAACACCATGAGCCACTGGATCATGTGGGAATTCGCGGCGCTGTTCGAAAACATCGGCACCGTGCGGGACGGCATCGGCAGCCTGTCCCTGCCGCGCATGGTGGTGGACGCGCCGGGCGCGAAGCCTCTGCAGGTCACGGCGGGCGCCGTGCGGTTCGAGAATGTGACCTTCCGCTATGACGCCGGCCCCGGCGAACGGCCGCTTGCGGTGCTGGACGGGCTGACGCTGGACATCGCGCCGGGCGAGCGGATCGGGCTCGTGGGCCGCTCGGGCGCGGGGAAATCGACGCTGATCAATCTGCTGCTGCGCTTCCACGATGTCGAATCGGGGCGCATCCTGATCGACGAACAGGACATCTCGCAGGTCACGCAGAACTCCCTGCGCGCGGCCATCGGCGTGGTGACGCAGGATTCGAGCCTGTTGCACCGATCCGTCCGCGACAACATCGCCTATGGCCGGCCCGAGGCCACGCCCGCGCAGATCGAGGCCGCGGCAAGGCTGGCCGAGGCCGCCGAGTTCATCCCGCGCCTTGCCGACAGCAAGGGGCGGCGCGGGTTCGACGCCCATGTGGGCGAACGCGGCGTCAAGCTGTCGGGCGGCCAGCGCCAGCGCATCGCCATCGCCCGCGTTGCACTGAAGGACGCGCCGATCCTGGTGCTGGACGAGGCGACCAGCGCGCTCGACAGCGAGGTCGAGGCCGCGATCCAGGCGCAACTGGAACGGCTGATGGCGGGCAAGACCGTGATCGCCATTGCCCATCGCCTGTCCACCATCGCCGCGATGGACAGGCTGGTGGTCATGGACCGGGGCCGCATCGTGGAACAGGGGACGCACGCCGAGCTGCTGGCGGCGAGCGGGCTATACGCCCGGCTGTGGGCGCGCCAGTCGGGGGGGTTCCTTGAGGCCGTGCCCGACGCCGTGCCCGATCCGCTTCCGGCCTGAGCGCAGATTGACCTTGCGCCAGCGCCGATCCTGCCGTAATCCGCAACTCGGCCTAGGGGTATAGCTCAGTTGGTAGAGCATCGGTCTCCAAAACCGAGGGTCGTGGGTTCGAGTCCCCCTGCCCCTGCCAGTTCCCGCACATCGAAAGTCCGGTCATGTCGCTGACAATCCATGTCGGCGCGCACAAGACCGCCTCGACCCATCTGCAGCAGACCCTGCGCGGGCTGATCCCGCAGATGCTGGCAGCGGGCATCCACTACAGCGACGTTCACCACTGGCGCGGCGGCGCGACCCGGCTGGCGGTGGCGCTGGGCGAGGGGGCGGACGCGGCCCGCTTGCGCAAGCGGCTGCGGCGGCGGCTGGACGTGACGGCGGCGACCTGGCCCGAGATGGTGATCTCGGAAGAAAACATCCTCGGCAGCCTCAGGCGCGAGTCGCTGATGGGCAGGGGCAACCTCATCTACCCCGAGGCGCGCCGCCGGATGGGGCGGCTTTGCGGGATGCTGCGGCACCGTCCCGCGACGATCTGCCTTGCGGTGCGCGAGCCCTGCGACTTCCTGACCTCGGCCTTCTCGATGCAGGTGATCGGTGGGCACGAACTGATCCTGCCCGACTATCTCGGCGATTTCGACCCCGCGCGCCTGTCCTGGACCGAACTGGCCCGGCGCCTGCTGGCCATGCGCAGGGTCGCCCGGCTGGTTGTCTGGACTTACGAGGATTACGCCGCTGTCCGCCCGCAGATCCTGTCCGCGATCTTGCCGCAGGCGCTGGCCGATCAGGCAGGCGATCCCTCGCCGGCCATTGTCGGCCTTTCGCAACCGGCCTACCGCGAAGTGCTGGCCCTGACGTTCGATCGCCCGGAGGCCGATCTGGCGCGGATCGCCCGCGAGGCCAAGTCGCGCTTCCCGCGTGAAGCCGGCGCCGAGCCGCTGAACCTGATCGACGAGACGACGGCGGCCCGCGCCCGGGCCGCCTATGACGCCGACTTAGCCCAGCTCGCCCGCCTGCCGCGCACCACGCTGCTGCGTCCTTCCGGCCGGTGACATCTTTCTGGCCCAAATACCCATGCACCCGCGCCGCCGGCGCCTCGCCTGTCCGCGCCGCCCTGTGCCCTTGCCTTTGCCCCCTTGCGGCCTTATCTGGGCCGCTGCAACGC
Organism: Paracoccus sp. MC1862; assembly: GCF_016617715.1. Lineage (NCBI taxonomy): Bacteria > Pseudomonadati > Pseudomonadota > Alphaproteobacteria > Rhodobacterales > Paracoccaceae > Paracoccus > Paracoccus sp. MC1862. Next base: position 2,820,764 of record NZ_CP067225.1, read on the forward strand.
AAGGGACGCCCATGACCAACCCCGCCCAGTTCATCAGCCAGGTCCGCGCCGAAGCCGCCAAGATCGTCTGGCCGGGCCGGCGCGAGGTCGTCACCACGACGATCATGGTCTTCGTCATGGCGGGCCTGTTCAGCCTGTTCTTCTTTCTCGTGGATCTTGTGATCCGCTGGGGCGTGACCACGGTCCTGACGACGGTCGGCTGACGCTTGCAATTCGCGGGGCGGACGGATATGTCCGCTCGACCTGCCCGGCGACCGGCGTGCATCGATTCGGTATGCGCGCCTTTTCAGTTTTCGGGCCAGCGCAGGCCCGTGCGGCCGCAGAGTTCAAGCAGGGGACGATCAGTCGATGGCAAAGCGGTGGTATTCGGTCAGCGTCCTGTCCAACTTCGAGAAGAAGGTGGCCGAGGCGATCCGTCAGGCCGTGGCCGAAAAGGGTCTGGAAGACGAAATCGACGAGGTCGTCGTCCCCACCGAGGAAGTGATCGAGATCCGCCGCGGCAAGAAGGTCACATCCGAACGCCGCTTCATGCCGGGTTATGTGCTGGTCCACATGGACCTGTCGGACAAGACCTACCATCTGGTCAACTCGATCAACCGCGTCACCGGCTTTCTCGGCGCGCAGGGCAAGCCGATGCCGATGCGCGACGACGAGGTGAACGCGATGCTCAGCCGTTCGGGCCAGGGCGGGGCCGAGGGGGCGCCGCGCAACCTGATCCGTTTCGAGGTCGGCGAGAAGGTGAACGTGACCGACGGACCCTTCGAGGGCTTCTCGGGCATGGTGGAAGAGGTCGACGACGCGTCCAGCCGCATCAAGGTGACCGTCTCGATCTTCGGCCGGCCGACGCCGGTCGAACTGGAATTCACGCAGGTTTCCAAGGCCTCGTGAAGCAAGCGCGGGAGGCCCCCGATCCTTGAGGGTCGCGCCGCACCGCTAGGTCTGCCCTTCGGGGCGTGATGACAAGGAGAAGGCCCCATGGCCAAGAAAGTCGTCGGCAGCCTCAAGCTGCAAGTCAAGGCGGGGCAGGCGAACCCGTCCCCGCCCATCGGCCCTGCGCTGGGTCAGCGCGGGATCAACATCATGGAGTTCTGCAAGGCCTTCAACGCCCGCACGCAGGAACTGGAACCGGGCGCCCCGACTCCGACCGTGATCACCTATTACGCGGACAAGTCCTTCACCTTCGAGACGAAGACTCCGCCCGCCGCCTTCCTGCTCAAGAAGGCCGCCGGCCTGAAGCCGGTGGGCAAGCGCAACCGGGCCAAGGGTTCGGACAAGCCCGGCCGGGCGACTGCCGGCACCGTGACCGCCAAGCAGGTCCGCGAGATCGCCGAACTGAAGATGAAGGACCTGTCGGCCCACGACATCGACGCGGCGATGCAGATCGTCCTCGGTTCGGCCCGGTCCATCGGCATCGAAGTGAAGGGCTGACCGACATGGCAAAACTGGCAAAGAAGAAAGCCGCCGCTCGCGCTGCGTTCGAAGGCAAGGCGAATCTCGCTCTCGAGGAAGCCGTTGCACTGGTGAAGGCCAACGCCACGGCGAAGTTCGACGAGACGGTCGAAATCGCGATGAACCTCGGCGTCGATCCGCGCCACGCCGACCAGATGGTCCGCGGTGTCGTGCAGCTGCCGAACGGCACCGGCAAGGACGTCCGCGTGGCGGTCTTCGCCCGCGGTCCCAAGGCCGAGGAAGCGAAAGCCGCCGGGGCCGATATCGTCGGCGCCGAGGACCTGATGGAAGCGATCCAGGGCGGAAAGATCGACTTTGACCGCTGCATCGCCACGCCGGACATGATGCCGCTGGTCGGTCGTCTGGGCAAGATCCTGGGGCCGCGCAACCTGATGCCGAACCCCAAGGTCGGCACGGTGACGATGGACGTGGCCGGCGCCGTCGGCAACGCGAAGGGCGGCGAGGTCCAGTTCAAGGCCGAAAAGGCGGGCGTGGTCCATGCCGGCGTCGGCAAGGCCTCGTTCGACGGCGAGAAGCTCGCCCAGAACATCCGCGCCTTCGTCGAGGCGGTGAACCGGGCGAAACCCTCGGGGGCGAAGGGGACCTATCTCAAGAAGGTCTCGATCAGCTCGACCATGGGACCGGGCGTGTCGCTGGACCTGACCTCGGCCACGCAGGGCTGAGCAGGCACCCGTTATGGCAGAAGGCCCCGGCAGCGATGCCGGGGCCTTTCTCGTTCCTACTGCTGCGCAGCGATGGCCCTCTCTGAGGGTGCCGGTTCAAGTATGGCTCTCTCACGCCGCCGGACCTCTCTCTGGCTGGGGGCACGGCGCATGATAGTAAGGAAATGAGACGCATTCTTGCCGCCGAATTGTTGCGCAATCGCCTGCTTGAAGCGGCGAGGGCGGTCGCCGAAATACAGGGCGTGATCGGCGCGCGCACGAGCAAGCTTTCCACGCTGCGCCGATATGGTATCGGAATGGAGATGCGCCGTGTGAATGAAGGCGAACAATCCCGGCAAACTCAGCGAGGGAACATATCTGTAATGTTTCCCATGCATCAGGTGGTATGGATTCCGAATCATTCCCGGCGGATTCACGATTGCGAATCCGATGGCGATATAGGGTTCGAACTTGGCCAGAAGTTGCCGACCTTCAGGCGAATCCATGAGGAAAAGCCCTAATGGACGGCTGATGATCGAGTGATCGGGAACTTCGTGCATGTGCTTGCGAATCGCTGCGATGAAGTCGACCGACAAGGCGTCGTCGTCATCCAGCCTGAAATGCACCGTACGTTGTTCGTGGACGATCCTCTGCTTCTTGATCCAAGGATCGATCGCTTCGCTGATATGTGCAGCCTTGCTGTAGACGATCTCGACCTGTGGAACCTTTCGAACCGAGCGGGCAAGCCGTTTCTTGTACTTGCGCGGAAGTTCCGGGGACGTGAATATCGCGAAACGGAAATTCCTGTCGGTCTGCCAGCGCAGGGACGGAAGGCAGATTTTCTCGAAAAAGTAGAAACGTTCTTTCAGCCGCTCCGGCGCGTAGAGGATCTGCTTGCGCTGCTCGAGGTCATCGGTGCTGCGCGCCAGCTTTGCATCGCTTCGTCCAAGATAGGAAAAGCGCATGTATCCGAAAATGTCGGGCTCCATCCTGCACCTTGAAAACGGGTTTTCTGGTTGCTGCCTTTAACCCGTTCCGGGGCGGGATGCCATGGCTGCGAACCGCTTGAAAGCTGCCGGAATGGAGAGTATGGACATCCCTTCAGGTGCCGCCGCGATTCGCGGCTGCCCTGTTCCTGTCCGAGACGGAGGGCCGGCGCGTGAACGCCGCTAAGTCCTTCCCGAGATGGAAGTCGAGATTTTTCCGCAAAGGTTCCACCTTTGGGGCGCTCTCGGGCCCATCGTCCAAGGACCCGCCCCTGCCGCCCCGGTGGCGGGGACAAGTGAGCCGGGGGGAAACCCCCAACGTGGAGTGAACCGTGGATAGAGCCCAAAAGGAAAACGTGGTCGAGGAACTCGGCCAGATCTTTGAAAGCTCTGGCGTCGTGGTGGTTGCCCGCTACGAGGGGATGACGGTTGCCGAGATGCAGACCCTGCGTGCGCAGATGCGCGACGCCGGGGGTGCTGTCCGCGTTGCCAAGAACAGGCTCGCCAAGATCGCCCTGGAAGGGAAGCCGGCGGCTTCGATCGCCGATTACCTGACGGGCATGACCGTGCTCGCCTTCTCCGACGACCCCGTGGCTGCGGCCAAGGTTGCGGATGCCTATGCCAAGACGAACGACAAGTTCGTCATCCTTGGCGGGGCGATGGGCGACACGGCCCTTGATCCGGCCGGTGTGAAGACCGTGGCCCAGATGCCGTCGCGCGAGGAGCTTATCGCTTCGATCGTGGCTGCCATCGGTGCCCCCGCGTCCAACATCGCCGGTGCGATCGGCGCGCCTGCCAGCAACATCGCGGGCATCCTGTCCACGCTCGAAGAGCGTGAGGCTGCCTGAGGCAATCCCGTCCCGTCCGGCGGCATGAAGGCCCCGACGTTGGAACAACCTGACTGGAAAGAACGGAAAAATGGCTGATCTGAAGCAACTCGCCGAGCAAATCGTCAACCTTACCCTGCTGGAAGCGCAGGAACTGAAGACGATCCTGAAGGACGAATACGGCATCGAGCCCGCCGCCGGTGGCGCGGTCATGATGGCCGGCCCGGCTGGCGCCGCTGCCCCCGCCGAAGAAGAGAAGACCGAATTCGACGTCGTCCTGACCGACGCCGGCGCCAACAAGATCAACGTGATCAAGGAAGTGCGTGCGATCACCGGCCTGGGCCTGAAAGAGGCCAAGGACCTGGTGGAAGCCGGCGGCAAGGTCAAGGAAGGTGCCAACAAGACCGACGCCGAAGAGCTGAAGAAGAAGCTTGAAGCGGCCGGCGCCAAGGTCGAGTTGAAGTAATCCGCCCCACGCGGATGCTGAAGGATTGGGCAGGGTCCGGGATTTCCCGGTCCCTGCCGAACCCGTCTTGAAGGACGCTTGCGGCGGCCCTACATAGGGCCACTCCGAGTTTCCTTCAGGGCGAGTTCGCGGTTCGGGAGCCGTGCGGTGGGACGCATGGCACGAATTGGGCCGCACCCCCTGATGTTCGCAAGCCGCCGGTTCGGGCCCCGACGAACCGGCGTGCGATGACGAAAGGCGATTACCTTCCATGGCGCAATCCTACGTCGGCCAGAAGCGCATCCGGCGCTCTTACGGCAATATCCGCGAAGTGCTGGAGATGCCGAACCTCATCGAGGTTCAGAAATCCTCCTATGACCTGTTCCTCGCATCCGGCGAAGGGGAGGTCCACAAGGATGGCGAAGGCATCCAGGGCGTCTTCCAGTCGGTCTTCCCGATCAAGGACTTCAACGAGACCGCCACGCTCGAATTCGTGAAATACGAGCTGGAAAAGCCGAAATACGACGTGGACGAATGCCAGCAGCGCGACATGACATATGCCGCGCCGTTGAAGGTCACGCTGCGCCTGATCGTGTTCGATGTGGACGAGAACTCGGGCACCCGCGTGGTGAAGGACATCAAGGAGCAGGACGTCTACATGGGCGACATGCCCCTGATGACCCAGAACGGCACGTTCATCGTGAACGGGACCGAGCGGGTGGTCGTCAGCCAGATGCACCGCAGCCCCGGCGTCTTCTTCGACCATGACCGCGGCAAGACCCACTCCAGCGGCAAGCTGCTCTTCGCCTGCCGGATCATTCCCTATCGCGGTTCGTGGCTCGACTTCGAGTTCGACGCCAAGGACCTGGTCTTCGCGCGCATCGACCGCAAGCGGAAGCTGCCGGTGACGACGCTTCTGTATGCGCTGGGGATGGACCAGGACGCGATCATGTCCGCGTTCTACGAGACCGTCGATTACAGGCTGCAAAAGGGCGCGCGCACCGAGGCCGGAGCCTGGGTCACGCGCTTCTTCCCCGAGCGGATGCGCGGCACCCGGCCGAGCTTTGACCTGGTCAACGCCGATACCGGCGAGGTCATTACCAAGGCCGGCGACAAGGTGACGCCGCGCCAGGTCAAGCAGCTGATCGAGTCGGGCGAGGTCACGAACCTGCTGGTTCCCTTCGAGCGGATCGTGGGCCGCTTCATCGCGCGCGACATCATCAACGAGGATACCGGCCTGATCTATGCCGAGGCGGGGGACGAGATCACCGCCGAATACAGCAAGGACGGCACGGAACTGACGGGCGGTCTGCTCAAGGTGCTGCTGGACAACGGCATCACCGATGTTCCGGTGCTGGACATCGACCATGTCAACGTTGGTCCCTACATCCGCAACACGATGGCGGCCGACAAGAACATGAACCGTGACGGCGCGCTGATGGACATCTATCGCGTGATGCGTCCGGGCGAGCCGCCGACGGTCGAGGCGGCAAGTGCGCTGTTCAACAACCTTTTCTTCGACGGCGAGCGCTATGACCTGTCCGCCGTCGGCCGGGTCAAGATGAACATGCGTCTGGACCTTGATGCGCCCGACACCCAGCGCACGCTGCGGCACGAGGACATCATCGCCTGCATCCGCGGGCTGGTGGAACTGCGCGACGGCAAGGGCGAGATCGACGACATCGACCACCTCGGCAACCGCCGGGTGCGTTCTGTCGGCGAACTGATGGAGAACCAGTACCGCATTGGCCTGCTGCGCATGGAACGTGCGATCCGCGAGCGGATGTCGGGCGTCGAGATCGACACCGTGATGCCGCAGGACCTCATCAACGCCAAGCCTGCCGCGGCCGCGGTGCGCGAGTTCTTCGGTTCCTCGCAGCTGTCGCAGTTCATGGACCAGACGAACCCCTTGTCCGAGGTGACGCACAAGCGCCGCCTGTCGGCGTTGGGGCCGGGCGGCCTGACGCGGGAACGCGCGGGCTTCGAGGTGCGCGACGTTCACCCGACCCATTATGGCCGGATGTGCCCGATCGAGACGCCGGAAGGCCAGAACATCGGCCTGATCAACAGCCTCGCAACCTATGCCCGCGTGAACAAGTACGGCTTCATCGAGACGCCGTATCGCAAGGTGGTGGACGGGCAGGTGACGGATGACGTGATCTACATGTCGGCCACCGAAGAGATGCGCCACACCGTCGCCCAGGCCAATGCCACGCTGGATGAAGAGGGCAGGTTCGTCGATGAGCTGGTCTCGACCCGCCAGGCGGGCGACTTCATGCTGAACCCGGTCGAGGCCGTCGATCTGATCGACGTGTCGCCGAAGCAGCTTGTGTCGGTCGCGGCGGCGCTGATCCCGTTCCTTGAGAACGACGACGCCAACCGCGCGCTGATGGGCTCGAACATGCAGCGTCAGGCTGTGCCCTTGCTGCGGGCCGAGGCGCCCTTCGTCGGCACCGGCATGGAGGCGACCGTTGCGCGCGACTCGGGTGCCGCCATCATGGCGCGCCGGGGCGGCGTGATCGACCAGGTGGACGCGAGCCGCATCGTTGTCCGGGCGACCGAGGGTCTCGGCGCCGGCGACGCGGGCGTGGACATCTATCGCCTGCGCAAGTTCAAGCGGTCCAACCAGTCCTCGACCATCAACCAGCGTCCGCTGGTCAAGGTGGGCGAACGGGTGAAGACGGATCAGGTCATTGCCGACGGCCCCTCGACCGACCAGGGGGAACTCGCCATCGGCCGGAACGTGGTCGTCGCCTTCATGCCGTGGAACGGCTACAACTATGAGGACTCGATCCTGATTTCCGAGCGGATCCACCGCGACGACGTGTTCACCTCGATCCACATCGACGAATACGAGGTTGCGGCGCGCGACACCAAGCTGGGGCCGGAAGAGATCACCCGCGACATCCCCAACGTCGGCGAGGAAGCCCTGCGCAACCTCGACGAGGCGGGCATCGTCTATATCGGCGCGGAAGTGGGTCCGGGCGACATCCTCGTGGGCAAGATCACGCCCAAGGGCGAAAGCCCGATGACGCCCGAGGAAAAGCTGCTGCGCGCCATCTTCGGTGAAAAGGCGTCGGACGTGCGGGACACCTCGCTGCGCCTGCCGCCGGGGGCTTACGGCACCATCGTCGAGGTGCGGGTCTTCAACCGCCACGGCGTGGACAAGGACGAACGCGCGCTGCAGATCGAGCGCGAGGAAGTCGAGCGCCTCGCCCGCGACCGCGACGACGAAATGGCGATCCTGGAACGCAACATCTACGCGCGCCTGCGTTCGCTGATCCTCGGTCAGACCGCGGTGAAGGGGCCAAAGGGCATCCGCGCCAACTCGGAGATCAACGAGGACCTGCTGGGCCAGTTGTCGCGCGGCCAGTGGTTCCAGCTGGCGGTCGCCGACGAGGACACCGCCCGCGAGGTCGAGGCGCTGCAGGACCAGTTCAACCTGCAGAAGAAGGCGCTGGAAGCCCGCTTCGAGGACAAGGTCGAGAAGGTCCGTCAGGGCGACGACCTGCCCCCCGGCGTGATGAAGATGGTCAAGGTCTTCGTCGCCGTGAAGCGCAAGCTGCAGGCGGGCGACAAGATGGCCGGCCGTCACGGCAACAAGGGCGTCGTGTCCAAGGTGGTCCCGATGGAGGACATGCCGTTCCTTGCGGACGGCACCCCCGTCGATCTGGTCTTCAACCCGCTGGGCGTGCCATCGCGCATGAACGTTGGCCAGATCCTGGAAACCCACATGGGCTGGGCCGCGCGTGGCCTCGGCATCAAGATCGACGAGGCGCTGCAGGAATACCGGCGCAAGGGCGACATGGCGCCCGTCCGCGAGGCGATGCGGATCGGCTATGGCGACGACACCTATGAGGCCGAGTTCGGCGACATGGGCGACGACGATCTGGTCGAAAGCGCCGAGCAAGTGACGAACGGCGTGCCGGTCGCCACTCCCGTCTTCGACGGCGCCAAGGAGGCCGACATCGACGACGCGCTTCGCCGCGCGGGCTTTGACACCTCGGGCCAGTCGGTCGTCTTCGATGGCCGCACGGGCGAGCAGTTCACCCGTCCTGTCACGGTCGGCGTCAAGTATGTCCTGAAGCTGCATCACCTTGTCGACGACAAGATGCACGCCCGTTCGACCGGCCCCTACAGCCTCGTCACCCAGCAGCCGCTGGGCGGCAAGGCCCAGTTCGGCGGCCAGCGTCTGGGCGAGATGGAGGTCTGGGCGCTTGAAGCTTACGGCGCCGCCTACACCCTGCAGGAAATGCTGACGGTGAAGTCGGACGACGTGGCGGGCCGCACCAAGGTCTACGAGTCGATCGTCAAGGGCGAGGACAACTTCGAGGCCGGCGTGCCGGAATCCTTCAACGTGCTGGTCAAGGAGGTCCGGGGTCTGGGCCTCAACATGGAACTCCTGGATGCGGAGGACGGGGAATAACTCTGCGCGCAATCACGCACCCTACCCGCCGTAGGGTGCGTGGTCCCCACGCACCTTCCCCCATCCGCGCCACTCACAAGGTATTCAGATGAACCAGGAACTCTCCACCAATCCCTTCAACCCGATCGCCCCGGCGCGGCAGTTCGACGAGATCCGCATCTCGCTGGCCTCGCCCGAGGAGATCCTCGCCTGGTCCTTCGGCGAGGTGAAGAAGCCCGAAACCATCAACTACCGCACGTTCAAGCCGGAACGTGACGGTCTGTTCTGCGCGCGCATCTTCGGGCCGATCAAGGACTACGAATGCCTCTGCGGCAAGTACAAGCGCATGAAGTATCGCGGCCTCGTCTGCGAGAAATGCGGCGTGGAAGTCACGCTGCAGAAGGTGCGCCGCGAACGCATGGGCCACATCGAGCTGGCCGCGCCGGTCGCGCATATCTGGTTCCTCAAGTCGCTGCCCTCGCGCATCGGCCTGATGCTGGACATGACGCTGCGCGATCTGGAACGCATCCTCTATTTTGAAAACTACGTCGTCATCGAGCCGGGTCTGACGGACCTCACCTACGGTCAGCTTCTGACCGAGGAAGAGTTCATGGACGCGCAGGACCAGTATGGCGTGGACGCCTTCACCGCCAACATCGGCGCGGAAGCGATCCGCGAGATGCTGTCCGCGATCGACCTGCAGGCCACGGCCGACCAGTTGCGCGAGGAGCTGAAGGAAGCCACGGGCGAGCTGAAGCCGAAAAAGATCATCAAGCGGCTGAAGATCGTCGAATCCTTCCTGGAATCTGGCAACCGTCCCGAGTGGATGGTCATGACCGTGATCCCGGTCATCCCGCCGGAACTGCGCCCGCTGGTCCCGCTGGACGGCGGCCGCTTTGCCACCTCGGACCTGAACGACCTGTATCGCCGGGTCATCAACCGCAACAACCGCCTCAAGCGGCTGATCGAGCTGCGCGCGCCCGACATCATCGTCCGCAACGAAAAGCGGATGCTGCAGGAATCGGTCGATGCGCTGTTCGACAACGGCCGCCGCGGCCGCGTCATCACGGGCAACAACAAGCGCCCGCTGAAGTCGCTGTCGGACATGCTGAAGGGCAAGCAGGGGCGGTTCCGCCAGAACCTGCTTGGCAAGCGCGTGGACTTTTCCGGCCGCTCGGTCATCGTGACGGGCCCGGAACTCAAGCTGCACCAGTGCGGACTGCCGAAGAAGATGGCGCTCGAACTGTTCAAGCCCTTCATCTATTCCAAGCTGCAGGCGCAGGGCTATTCCACGACCGTCAAGCAGTCGAAGAAGCTGGTGGAAAAGGAACGCCCCGAGGTCTGGGACATCCTGGACGAGGTGATCCGCGAGCATCCGGTCCTGCTGAACCGCGCGCCGACGCTGCACCGCCTGGGCATCCAGGCCTTTGAGCCGATCCTGATCGAAGGCAAGGCGATCCAGCTGCACCCGCTGGTCTGCTCGGCCTTCAACGCCGACTTCGACGGCGACCAGATGGCCGTGCACGTGCCCCTTTCGCTGGAAGCCCAGTTGGAAGCCCGCGTCCTGATGATGTCCACGAACAACGTGCTGTCGCCCGCCAACGGCGCGCCGATCATCGTGCCGTCGCAGGACATGGTCCTTGGCCTCTACTACACCACCATGCAGCGTGACGGCATGGTGGGCGAGGGCATGGCCTTCGGTTCGGTTGACGAGGTCGAGCATGCCCTGGCCGCCGGCGCCGTGCATCTGCATTCGAAGATCACCTGCCGTCTGCCGCAGATCGACGAGGACGGCAACGAGGTCATCAAGCGCTATGAGACGACGCCCGGCCGGGTCCGTCTGGGCGCGCTGCTGCCGAAAAATGCCAAGGCCCCGTTCGAGCTGGTCAACCGCCTGCTGCGCAAGAAGGACGTCCAGAACGTCATCGACACCGTCTACCGCTACTGCGGCCAGAAGGAATCCGTGATCTTCTGCGACCAGATCATGGGCATGGGCTTCCGCGAGGCCTTCCGTGCCGGCATCAGCTTCGGCAAGGACGACATGGTGGTCCCGGATTCCAAATGGGACATCGTCGGCGAAGTGCAGGATCAGGTGAAGGAGTTCGAGCAGCAGTATCTCGACGGCCTCATCACCCAGGGCGAGAAGTACAACAAGGTCGTGGACGCCTGGTCGAAGTGCAACGACCGCGTGACCGAGGCCATGATGACCACGATCTCGGCCAAGCACCAGGACGAGAACGGCGCCGAGATGGAGCCGAACTCGGTCTACATGATGGCGCATTCGGGCGCGCGGGGTTCTGTCAGCCAGATGAAGCAGCTTGGCGGGATGCGGGGCCTGATGGCCAAGCCGAACGGCGAGATCATCGAGACGCCGATCATCTCGAACTTCAAGGAAGGCCTGACCGTTCTTGAATACTTCAACTCGACCCACGGCGCCCGGAAGGGCCTGTCGGACACGGCGTTGAAGACGGCGAACTCGGGCTACCTGACCCGCCGCCTGGTGGACGTGGCGCAGGACTGCATCATCCGCGAGCATGACTGCGGCACCGACCGGGCGATCACGGCTTCGGCCGCGATCAACGATGGCGAGGTGATCTCGCCCTTGGCCGAGCGCATCCTGGGCCGTGTCGCGGCCGAGGACGTGCTGGTGCCCGGCGAGGACGAGGTGCTGCTGCGCCGCAACGAGCTGATCGACGAGCGCAAGGCCGACGCCATCGAGGCGGCGGGCGTGCTGAACGTCCGCATCCGCTCGGCGCTGACCTGCGAGGCCGAGGACGGCGTCTGCGCCCTCTGCTACGGGCGCGACCTTGCGCGCGGCACGCTGGTCAATATCGGCGAGGCGGTGGGCATCATCGCGGCCCAGTCGATCGGCGAGCCCGGCACGCAGCTGACGATGCGGACCTTCCACATCGGCGGCATCGCGCAAGGCGGTCAGCAGTCCTTCATCGCGGCGAACCAGGAAGGCACCGTCCAGTTCGAGAACGCGGCCGTGCTGGAAAACGCGAATGGCGATCTGATCGTCATGAGCCGTTCGATGCAGTTGCACGTGATGAACGAGCAGGGCACCGCGCTGGCCAGCCACAAGCTGTTCTACGGTTCCAAGCTGATGGTGCGGGACGGCGACGCGGTGACGCGGGGCCAGAAGCTGTTCGAATGGGACCCCTACACCCTGCCGATCATCGCCGAGCAGGCGGGTTCCGCGCGCTTCGTCGATCTTCTCTCGGGCCTCTCGGTCCGCGAGGACACCGACGATGCCACCGGGATGACCCAGAAGATCGTGACGGACTGGCGGTCGGCGCCCAAGGGCAGCGACCTCAAGCCCGAGATCATCATCATGGGCGAGGACGGCGAGCCGGTCCGCAACGAGCAGGGCAACCCGATCAGCTATCCGATGTCGGTCGATGCGATCCTGTCGATCGAGGACGGGCAGGAGGTCAAGGCGGGCGACGTCATCGCGCGGATCCCGCGCGAGGGCGCGCGCACCAAGGACATCACCGGGGGCCTTCCCCGCGTGGCCGAACTGTTCGAGGCCCGTCGTCCCAAGGACCACGCGATCATCGCCGAGATGGACGGCACGGTGAAATTCGGCAAGGACTACAAGAACAAGCGCCGGATCATCGTGCAGCCCAACAAGGAGGGACTCGAGCCCGTCGAGTACATGGTGCCGAAAGGCAAGCACATCCCGGTGCAGGAAGGCGACTTCGTGCAGAAGGGCGACTACATCATGGACGGGAACCCCGCGCCGCATGACATCCTGCGGATCATGGGGATCGAGGCGCTTGCGGACTACCTGATCGACGAGGTGCAGGACGTCTACCGCCTGCAGGGCGTGAAGATCAACGACAAGCACATCGAGGTGATCGTCCGCCAGATGCTGCAGAAGATCGAGATCCTCGATTCGGGCGACACCACGCTGCTGAAGGGCGAGCACGTGGACCGCGACGAGTTCGACGAGGAGAACGCCAAGATCGAGGCCCGCGGCGGCCGTCCGGCCTCGGGCGAACCCGTGCTGCTGGGCATCACCAAGGCAAGCCTGCAGACGCGCAGCTTCATCTCGGCCGCGTCCTTCCAGGAAACGACCCGGGTGCTGACCGAGGCTGCCGTTCAGGGCAAGCGCGACAAGCTCGTGGGCCTGAAGGAGAACGTCATCGTCGGCCGCCTGATCCCGGCCGGCACCGGTGGAGCTACGAGCCGCGTCAAGCGCATCGCCGAGGGCCGCGACGCCGAGGTGATCGAGATGCGCCGCGCCGAGGCGGAAGCCGCGGCCGCGCTGGCCGCGCCCCAGTCCTCGCCCGAAGTGCGTGAGGCGGATATCGACACGATCATCACCTCGCCCGAGGAATGATCTGACAGCCCCGACGAACCGAAAGGCCCGGCCAAGCGCTGGGCCTTTTCTTTTGCGGGCAGGACCCCAGCCGCCCGCTTGCGCGTCACCGGCGGCAGGCGTAGCCATGGGGCGGACAAACAGAATGCCTTTCGAGGGTCGGATGCAGGCTGCGGTCGATCAGAAGTGACGGATCAATCTGATGCGGCTGTCTCTTCTGGCCATGATGCCGGCGATCCTTGTGATCAATCCGGCGCTTGGGCTAAGGGGGCCTCGGACACGAAGTCATTGAAGCCCTCGGTCTTCTGCTTCTGCTGACGGGAGTTCTGGGCCATTTCTGGTCATCCTGTATGTCGGCGGAGCCAAGAACCGGATGGTGGTGCAGGACGGCCCCTATTCGATGACCCGCAATCCGCTTTATTTCTTTTCAACCATCGCCGCGACAGGCATCGGTCTGATGTTCGGGGCGGTCAGCCTGGGGCTGCTGATCGGGGCGACCGTCGGCGTGATCCTGTGGATCACTGCGCGGAAGGAAGCCGCCTTCCTGTCGCACGGCTTCGGCGCGGATTATGACGCCCATGCGGCGCGCACGCCATTCTTCCTGCCCGGTCCCCGGCTGTTTTGCACCGGCAGGACCGTGCAGGTCGATACCGCCACGCTGCGGCGCAACATGTTCGATGCCCTTGTCTTCCTGTGCTTCATCCCGATCGTCGAACTGGTGGACCAGATCAAGGTCGGCCTCGGCTGGGTCCTGCTGTCGCTATGGTGAGGATGCGCCTTCCCTCTGCCGCCGCCGCGCCCTAAGGGCTGGGTGACAACAGCGCCGGCTTTCCATGCGAACCCCTCTGATTTCGATGAACCGCCGGTTTCGGCTGCACTCCGGCCCACGCAGCGGGGCGGGGGACAACCTGCTGGCGGCGGCTCTGATGGTCGCCTCGATGGCCGCCTTCGTGTTCAACGATACCGCCATCAAGCTCGTCACCCAGACCCTGCCGCTGTCCGAGGGGATCGCGCTGCGGGGCATCGCTGTCACCGCGATCCTCTGGGTAATCGCGCAGCGGGACGGCGGGGTTGTCTGGTGGCCGAAGGGGCGACGGGATCGTCTCATGCTGTCGCTCAGGACCGTGGCCGAGGTTTCCTCGACCCTCGTCTATCTGCTGGCGCTGCAGCTCATGTCGCTCGGGCAGCTTTCGGCGGTCATGCAGGCGACGCCGCTGCTGATCATGCTGGCGGCGGCCGTCGTCTTCCGCGAGCGGCTGGGCTGGCGGCGGTTGTCGGCCGTGGGGGTCGGACTGGCCGGCGTGCTGCTGATCCTGCGCCCCGGAACCGGCGCCTTCGACGCCTCGGCGCTCCTGGCAGTGGTGGCCGTGGTCCTGATCGTGGTGCGCGACCTGGCCAGCCGCGGCTTCACCCCGGCGGTCAGGTCCAGCACCGTCGCCTTCTACGCCGCGCTTGCCGTCACCCTGGGCGCGCCGCTGACCGGAGAGCTTGGCGACTGGCGTTGGCCGACGGGCGGGGAAGTCATGGGCCTCGCGGTCTCGACCGTGTTCCTGACCATCGGCTACCTGACCGCCGTCGCGGTCATGCGGGTGGGCGAGGTCGGCTTCGTCTCGCCCTTCCGCTACTCCGCCCTGATCTTCGCCTTTCTCGTGGACCTCGCCGTCTTCGGTGTCTGGCCCGCTGGCTGGACCTGGGTGGGCGCCGGGCTGGTGGTGGCGGCCGGCCTTTATTCGATCTGGCGCGAGGCGCGGCTGCAGGACAGGTCCCGCTGATGCGGGCGCAGCTTCTGGGCCTCTGCCGCTTCTCCTATCTCGGCGGGCGGGGCTTTCAGGTCAGGCACGCTTCGATCGAGGAACGGCGGGCCTTCCTTTACGACCCCGAGCGGCTTGCCCGTCGCTGGGCATGGTTCGAGGCGGTGGCGCTTCCCGGCCTGACCGGCCAGACCGATCCCGATTACACCATCGTCATCATGACCGGCCCCGACCTGCCGCAGCCATGGCTGGGCCGGCTGCGCGAAATCGCCGCCGCCCACCCGCAGATCCGGCTGGAGCTGGTGCCGCCGATGGAACATCACCGCGTCGCCTGCGCCCGCGCGATCCATCCCCATGTGGACCCTGCAGCCGACTGGGTCGGGCAGTTCAAGCATGACGACGATGACGGGCTGGCCTTTGACTTCGTGGCCCGCGCCCGCCGCGACCTGCGGCTGCTGATGCCGATGCTGCGGCGGGACGGCCGCGCCTGGTGCGACTACATGAAGGGCGTGATCCTGAAGGCCACCGAAACCGGGATCGAAACCCTGCCGCGTCATGTTCATGCCACCGGCGTGGCGCTGGTCATCTGGCAGCGTCCGGATGCGCGGCAGACCTGCATCGACCATGAGCACTGGAAGATCGGCAGCTACATGAACGGCATGGCCGTCAATGACCGCCCGATGTTCCTGCGGACGGTGCACCACGACAGCGACTCGGGCGCCTTGGGGCCGAACTATCCCTGGTCCGACCTGCCCGCCGACCTTGCGCCCGTGGTCAGGCGCCGCTTCGGCGTGGACCTGCGCGCGCTGGACAGGGCGGCGAAGGCCGCAGCCGTGCCGGGGGCGGACCGGCCGAAATGGGGACGCTGAGCCCCGCGTCATTGACATATGCCCGCGAATCCGCATATACGCCCGGCACCCGACGCGAAAGCGGACGGGAACCCCAGAACCTCAACGGTCGGATTCGGGCACAGCCCTGATCCTCTGGAAATCTTCCCGTCCAGCCCCTGACAGGGTTCGGATGGGTTTGGCGTTTCGCGATGGGCGCGAAAAGCTGTCGAGAAGTGGCGCACCAAGCCCGGGTGCGAGTATCGCAAAGCAAGACGGGGAACCGAATGCCGACGATCCAACAGCTGATCCGCAATCCGCGGCAGCCCAAGGTGCAGCGATCCAAGTCGCAGCACCTGCAGGGAAACCCTCAGAAGCGCGGCGTCTGCACCCGCGTCTACACCACTACGCCGAAGAAGCCGAACTCGGCCATGCGGAAGGTCGCCAAGGTGCGCCTGACCAACGGGTTCGAGGTCATCAGCTACATCCCCGGCGAAAAGCACAACCTGCAGGAACACAGCGTCGTGCTGATCCGCGGCGGCCGGGTCAAGGACCTTCCGGGTGTGCGCTACCACATCCTGCGCGGTGTCCTGGATACCCAGGGCGTCAAAGATCGTCGTCAGCGTCGTTCGAAATACGGCGCCAAGCGTCCGAAGTGAGGTTCTGATCCATGTCCCGTCGTCACGCCGCTGAAAAGCGCGAAGTCCTGCCCGACGCCAAGTATGGCGATCGCGTGCTGACCAAATTCATGAACAACCTGATGGTTGACGGCAAGAAGTCCATCGCCGAGACGATCGTCTACAACGCGCTCGACCGCGTTCAGGGCCGCCTCAAGCGCGAGCCGATCGAGGTCTTCCACGAGGCGCTCGACAACGTGAAGCCTTCGGTCGAGGTGCGTTCGCGCCGCGTCGGCGGCGCCACCTACCAGGTGCCGGTCGAAGTCCGCCCGATCCGCCGCGAGGCGCTGGGCATCCGCTGGCTGATCGACGCCGCCAAGAAGCGCAACGAACACACCATGGAAGAGCGGCTCGCGGGCGAGCTGGCCGACGCGGTGAACGGCCGCGGCACCGCGGTGAAGAAGCGCGAAGACACCCACAAGATGGCCGACGCCAACAAGGCGTTCAGCCACTACCGCTGGTAAGGACCGCGCATCATGGCACGCGTTTACGCTCTCGACCACTACCGCAACTTCGGCATCATGGCCCACATCGATGCCGGCAAGACCACCACGACCGAGCGGATCCTGTTCTACACGGGCAAGAACCACAAGATGGGCGAGACGCACGAAGGCGCGTCCACCATGGACTTCATGGAACAGGAAGCCGAGCGCGGGATCACCATCTCGTCGGCTGCCACCACCACCTTCTGGCAGCGTCAGGAAGACCCGACCAGCGAAGGCACGTCGGAAACCAAGTACCGCTTCAACATCATCGACACCCCCGGCCACGTGGACTTCACCATCGAGGTCGAGCGTTCGCTGGCGGTGCTTGACGGCGCGATCTGCCTGCTGGACGCCAACGCCGGCGTCGAGCCGCAGACCGAGACCGTCTGGCGTCAGGCCGACCGCTATGAAGTTCCGCGGATCGTGTTCGTCAACAAGATGGACAAGATCGGCGCCGACTTCTTCAAATGCGTCCAGATGATCAAGGACCGCACTGGCGGCACTCCCTGCCCGATCGCCCTGCCGATCGGCGCCGAGGACAAGCTGGAAGGCATCGTCGACCTGATCAAGATGGAAGAATGGATCTGGAAGGGCGAGGATCTTGGCGCAAGCTGGGTCCGCCAGCCGGTCCGGGATGAGCTGAAGGACGTCGCAGAGGAATGGCGCGGCAAGATGATCGAACTCGCCGTCGAACAGGACGACGAGGCGATGGAAGCCTATCTCGAAGGCAACGAACCCGACGAGGAGACGCTGCGCCGCCTGATCCGCAAGGGCACGCTGGCGCTGGCCTTCTTCCCGGTCACCGCCGGATCGGCCTTCAAGAACAAGGGCGTCCAGCCGCTGCTGAACGCGGTCATCGACTTCCTGCCGGCGCCGGTCGACGTGCCGCCGCTGATGGGCTTTGCCCCCGATGACGAGACAGAAACCCGCAACATCGAACGCAAGGCCGATGACGCGGCACCCTTCTCGGCGCTGGCGTTCAAGATCATGAACGACCCCTTCGTCGGCTCGCTGACCTTCACGCGCATCTATTCCGGCGCGCTGAAGAAGGGCGACGCGATGCTGAACGCGACCAAGGGCAAGCGCGAGCGTGTCGGCCGGATGATGCTGATGCACGCCATCCAGCGCGAAGAGATCGACGAGGCGTTCGCCGGCGACATCATCGCGCTGGCGGGCCTGAAGGACACCACGACGGGCGACACGCTCTGCGATCCGGCGAAGCCCGTGGTCCTGGAAACCATGACCTTCCCCGAGCCGGTGATCGAGATCGCCGTCGAGCCGAAGTCGAAGGCCGACCAGGAAAAGATGGGCCTCGCCCTTCAGCGCCTGTCGGCCGAGGACCCGTCCTTCCGCGTCGAGACCGACATCGAGTCGGGCCAGACCATCATGAAGGGTATGGGCGAACTTCACCTCGACATCCTCGTCGACCGCATGAAGCGCGAGTTCAAGGTCGAGGCGAATATCGGCGCCCCGCAGGTGGCCTACCGCGAGACCATCTCGACCGAGGCCGAGATCGACTACACCCACAAGAAGCAGACCGGCGGCACGGGCCAGTTCGCCCGCGTCAAGCTGGTCATCACTCCGACCGAACCGGGCGAGGGCTACTCCTTCGAGTCGAAGATCGTGGGCGGCGCGGTGCCGAAGGAATACGTTCCCGGCGTCGAGAAGGGCATCAAGTCGGTCATGGACTCGGGTCCGCTGGCGGGCTTCCCGGTGATCGACTTCAAGGTCGCGCTGATCGACGGCGCCTTCCACGACGTCGACTCCTCGGTCCTGGCCTTCGAGATCGCATCCCGTGCGGCCATGCGCGAGGGCCTGAAGAAGGCGGGCGCCAAGCTGCTGGAGCCGATCATGAAGGTCGAAGTGGTGACGCCCGACGAATACACAGGCTCGATCATCGGTGATCTGACCAGCCGCCGCGGCATGGTGCGTGGCCAGGATACCCGCGGCAATGCCAACGTCATCGACGCGATGGTGCCACTGGCCAACATGTTCGGCTACATCAACAACCTGCGTTCGATGTCCTCGGGCCGCGCGGTGTTCACGATGCAGTTCGACCATTACGAGGCCGTGCCGCAGAACATCTCGGACGAGATCCAGAAGAAATACGCCTGATGCTGCAGGGCGGGATGAAAGCCCCGCCCGCCTTCACCTGACATTCAAGGAGATCTTTGCGATGGCAAAGGCAAAATTCGAGCGCAACAAGCCGCACGTCAACATCGGGACGATCGGGCATGTTGACCACGGCAAGACGACGCTGACGGCGGCGATCACGCGGTATTTCGGCGACTTCAAGGGCTACGACCAGATCGACAACGCCCCCGAGGAGAAGGCGCGCGGGATCACCATCTCGACCACGCATGTGGAATACGAGACCGAGTCCCGCCACTACGCCCATGTGGACTGCCCCGGCCACGCCGACTACGTGAAGAACATGATCACGGGTGCGGCGCAGATGGACGGCGCGATCCTGGTGGTGAACGCGGCCGACGGCCCGATGCCGCAGACGCGCGAACACATTCTGCTCGGCCGCCAGGTCGGCATCCCCTACATGGTGGTCTACCTGAACAAGGTCGACCAGGTGGATGACGAGGAGCTGCTGGAGCTGGTCGAGATGGAGGTGCGCGAGCTGCTCTCCTCCTACGACTATCCCGGCGACGACATCCCGATCGTCAAGGGTTCGGCGCTGGCGGCGCTGGAAGGCCGCGACCCCGAGATCGGCGAGAACTCGATCAAGGCGCTGCTGGCGGCGGTGGACGCCTATATCCCGACGCCGGAACGCGCCATCGACCAGCCCTTCCTGATGCCGATCGAGGACGTGTTCTCGATCTCGGGCCGCGGCACGGTTGTGACCGGCCGGGTCGAGCGCGGGGCGGTGAACGTCGGCGACGAGCTTGAGATCGTCGGCATCCGCCCGACCAAGAAGACGATCTGCACCGGCGTCGAGATGTTCCGCAAGCTGCTGGACCGCGGCGAGGCGGGCGACAACATCGGCGCGCTGCTGCGCGGCGTGGACCGCGACGGGGTGGAACGTGGCCAAGTGCTGTGCAAGCCGGGTTCGGTGAAGCCGCACACCAAGTTCGAGGCCGAGGCCTATATCCTGACCAAGGAGGAAGGCGGCCGCCACACGCCGTTCTTCGCCAACTACCGCCCGCAGTTCTACTTCCGCACCACCGACGTGACCGGGACCGTCAAGCTGCCCGAGGGCACCGAGATGGTGATGCCGGGCGACAACCTGAAGTTCGAGGTGGAACTGATCGCGCCGATCGCGATGGAAGAGAAGCTGCGCTTCGCCATCCGCGAGGGCGGCCGCACCGTCGGCGCCGGCGTGGTCTCGAAGATCCTCGAGTGATCTGAAGCATGGTGCTGCAAGAGAGTGGCCCGTCCCGAAGGGGCGGGCTTTGAATTACTACTTTTAGCTAATTCTATTTAGCCATTTCGGTATACTCAAGTTGATACCCGGAAATGTTTGCCTCGTACAGTTTGACGTTTGCTTTGCGGCAGATGTTCAGCAACTTGGGTAGATGCCTTTTTCTCTCAAACCGCACCCCTATCGTCACACCTGCTACAGTTAGCGGATCGTCGAAATGCACCAGTCCGATCTTAGGGGAAAGCAGCCGCCACTCCCGTTCTTCGCCCCACCTAAGCGTCTTAGTGGAAAGGGCCAACCTAGCTTTTTCTGTGTCCGGCATTCGATCGTTTAAGAAAACAGGCGGAACATCATCGTATGTGACGCGAACTAGCTCAATGTCATTCGGCGTGGATCTTACAAGCCGTTTAAAGCGGTAGGAAATAGTTATTCCGTGAAATTCCCCCGCGTAGTGAGCCCACATCGTTTCGCTCGCACGGCATTCGGAGAAGCTGGCTATTCCGATAGAATCTCGTTCTGCTAGGATGCTGGCCATCCGGCTGCTTTTTCGCGATGATTTCTCGAAGATGGCGCTTTCCCGATGGGTGCCCTCCATAGGGTCATTCAAATTTTTAAATCCCCCGCAGTAGATCTCACTTCTCAATACACAGTTAAATTCCCTCTCCCAATTGTCATCGTTAATTGGCCTGTATCTGTATAATAATTGCGGATATGCGTAGCGTGTCACTTTCCCCATCGGCAAACTTCGTTCCTATTTTGACAACGCTAGACCAAGGGAAATTGTGTAGCAATGTTCTGTTGACACCCGCCCCCGCACCCCTCATAAGCTTCCATCGCTACCGGTCACGCAGAATCGGTTGCATCTGACAGGGCCGCCCGTTATGGGGGCGGCCTTGCAGTTTTTCTAAGGTCCGATGCTGGCGCCGTATGGTGCGACGTCAGCCTCTCGACTGAAATCCCCGACCGAGGGATGCTTTGATGCAAAGCCAGACCATCCGTATCCGGCTCAAGGCGTTCGATTATCGCGTGCTGGACGCCAGCACCGCCGAGATCGTGAACACCGCCAAGCGGACCGGCGCGACCATTCGTGGCCCGATCCCCCTGCCGAACAAGATCGAGAAATTCACCGTCCTGCGTGGTCCGCACATCGACAAGAAGTCGCGCGACCAGTGGGAAATCCGCACGCACAAGCGGCTTCTGGACATCGTCGATCCGACGCCCCAGACCGTTGACGCCCTGATGAAGCTCGACCTCGCCGCCGGCGTGGACGTCGAGATCAAGGTCTGAGGGGGATCGTCATGCGGACTGGTGTTATCGCCAAGAAACTGGGCATGACCCGGCTGTTCCTCGAGGACGGTCGTCAGGTGCCCGTCACCGTGCTGCAGCTGGACAACCTTCAGGTGGTCGCGCAGCGCACCGCCGGGCAGGACGGCTACACCGCGCTTCAACTGGGCGCAGGCGACGCGAAGCCGAAGAACGTGACAGCGCCCATGCGCGGTCACTTCGCCAAAGCCAGTGTCGCGCCCAAGCGCAAGATTGCCGAGTTCCGGGTGTCCGAGGACAACCTGGTCCCCGTGGGCGAGGAAATCATCGCCGCCCATTACTTCGCGGGTCAGTTCGTGGACATCGCGGGCACCTCGATCGGCAAGGGCTTTGCCGGTGCGATGAAGCGGCACAACTTCGGCGGGTTGCGCGCCTCGCACGGCGTGTCGGTCAGCCACCGCTCGCACGGGTCCACCGGCCAGTGTCAGGACCCCGGCAAGGTGTTCAAGGGCAAGAAGATGGCGGGCCATCTGGGCGCGGTGCGCGTCACCACCCAGAACCTGCAGGTCGTCCGCACCGACGCTGACCGTGGCCTCATCATGGTCAAGGGCTCGGTTCCCGGTTCCAAGGGCGGCTGGGTCACGATCAAGGACGCCGTGAAGAAGCCGCAGGCCGAGAACACGATCTACCCGGCCGCGCTGCGGTCGGCCGAGCGTGAGGCCAAGCGTCTGGCCGAGGAAGCCGCCGCCCAGGCCGCTGCCGAGGAAGAAGCCGCGCGTCAGGCCGCGCTTGAGGCCGAAGCCGCCGCGCAGGAAGCCGCGCTGGCCGAAGCTCAGGCCTCGATCGCCGAGGGCGACAGCGCTGCCCCCGAAGGAGACGAGAGCAAATGAAACTCGACGTGATTTCGCTTTCCTCGGGCAAGGCCGGGGACATCGAACTGCCCGACGACATCTTCGGGCTGGAGCCGCGCGCGGACATCCTGCAGCGTGTCGTCCGCTGGCAGCGGGCGAAGGCTCAGGCTGGAACCCATGCCACGCTGGGCAAGTCGGACGTCAGCTATTCGACCAAGAAGATCTATCGCCAGAAGGGCACGGGCGGCGCGCGCCACGGCTCGCGCAAGGCGCCGATCTTCCGCAAGGGTGGCGTCTACAAGGGTCCGACCCCGCGCAGCCACGCCTTCGACCTGCCCAAGAAGGTGCGCGCCCTCGGCCTGCGCCACGCGCTGTCGGCGAAAGCCTCGCGCGGCAAGCTGGTCGTGCTGGAGAACCTGGACCTGGCCGACGCCAAGACCTCAGTCCTGGCCAAGGCGGTCAGGGAGCAGGGCTGGAAGCGCGTCCTGGTCATTGACGGTGCCCAGGTGAACGAGAACTTCGCCCGCGCCGCCCGCAACCTGGAAGGCGTGGATATCCTGCCCTCGATGGGCGCCAACGTCTATGACATCCTCAAGCGCGACACGCTGGTGATCACGCGCGCGGGTGTCGAGGCGCTGCAGGCCCGGCTGAACGGCGCGCAGGCTGCCGCCGCCGATCAAGGAGCGACCGTGTGATGGCTGCGAAACCCGAACATTACGACGTGATCGTCAAGCCGATCATCACCGAGAAGGCGACGATGGCGGGCGAGCTTGCCAATGCCGTCACCTTCGAGGTGCAGAAATCGGCCAGCAAGCCGCAGATCAAGGATGCCGTCGAGGCGCTGTTCAACGTCAAGGTCAAGGCGGTCAACACCGTTTTGACCAAGGGCAAGACCAAGCGCTTCCGCGGCCGCCCCGGCGTCCGCTCGGACGTCAAGAAGGCCTATGTGATGCTCGAGGCTGGCAACAGCATCGACGTGAACACCGGCCTCTGATAAGGGCAACGACTCTGCGGCCCTCGGGATTCTCGGGGGCCGCGGTGCTTTTCGACTGAAACGGACCTTTGGTCCAAGGCAAACGGAAGACAGAAACCATGGCACTCAAGTCGTATAAACCGACGACGCCTGGCCAGCGCGGGCTGGTACTGATCGACCGTTCGGAGCTTTGGAAAGGCCGCCCCGTCAAGACCCTCACCGAAGGTTTGACCAAGACGGGCGGCCGGAACAACACCGGACGGATCACGATGTGGCACAAGGGCGGCGGGGCCAAGCGGCTTTACCGCGTCGTCGATTTCCGCCGCACCAAGCTGGACGTCGCCGCCACCGTGGAACGGATCGAATACGACCCGAACCGCACTGCCTTCATCGCGCTGATCCGCTATGAGGATGGCGAGCAGGCCTATATCCTTGCCCCGCAGCGTCTGGCTGTCGGCGACAAGGTTTTGGCCGCGCGCAAGGCGGACATCAAGCCGGGCAATGCGATGCCCTTCAGCGGCATGCCGATCGGCACGATCGTCCACAACGTGGAGCTGAAGCCCGGCAAAGGCGGCCAACTGGCCCGTTCCGCCGGCACCTACGCGCAGTTCGTGGGACGCGATGGCGGCTATGCGCAGATCCGCCTGTCCTCGGGCGAACTGCGGCTGGTGCGTCAGGAATGCATGGCGACCATCGGCGCCGTGTCGAACCCTGACCATTCCAACCAGAACTTCGGCAAGGCTGGCCGGATGCGGCATCTGGGCGTCCGCCCGACCGTTCGCGGCGTTGCCATGAACCCAATCGACCACCCGCATGGTGGTGGTGAGGGCCGGACTTCGGGCGGCCGTCACCCTGTGACCCCCTGGGGCAAGCCTACGAAGGGCAAGCGCACTCGTTCCAACAAGTCGACCGACAAGTACATTCTGCGGTCGCGCCACGCCAAGAAGAAGGGGCGCTGATCCATGTCACGTTCTGTTTGGAAAGGCCCGTTCGTCGACGCCTATGTCCTGCGCAAGGCCGAAAAGGCGCGCGACTCGGGTCGGTCCGAGGTCATCAAGATCTGGTCGCGCCGTTCGACCATCCTGCCGCAATTCGTCGGCCTGACCTTCGGCGTCTACAACGGGCACAAGCATATCCCCGTGAACGTCAGCGAGGAAATGATCGGCCAGAAGTTCGGTGAATATTCGCCGACGCGGACCTATTACGGTCATGCGGCCGACAAGAAAGCGAAAAGGAAGTAAACCGTCATGGGTAAGGAAAACAATCCGCGCCGCGTGGCGGACAATGAGGCGATGGCGAAGACCAAGATGCTTCGCACCTCGCCGCAGAAGCTGAACCTCGTCGCCGCCATGATCCGCGGCAAGAAGGTGGAAAAGGCTCTGGCCGATCTCACCTTCTCGAAGCGCCGCATCGCGGGCGACGTGAAGAAATGCCTGCAGTCGGCCATCGCCAATGCCGAGAACAACCACAACCTGGACGTCGACCAACTGGTCGTCGCCGAAGCCTGGGTCGGCAAGAACATGGTGCTGAAGCGGGGCCGTCCGCGCGCCCGTGGCCGGTTCGGCAAGATCATGAAGCCGTTCTCGGAAATCACCATCATGGTGCGCGAGATCGACTCAGCGGCCGAGGCCGCGAAGAAGGCGGCGAAGTCGCAGAAGCGCACGGCGTCGAACCGTCAGGCCGAAGTCACCGCCACCCCCGAAGCCGCTGCCGAGGAGCTCGCGTAATGGGTCAGAAGGTCAATCCCATCGGGTTCCGCCTGCAGGTCAACCGCACTTGGGACAGCCGCTGGTTCGCCGAAAGCAAGGACTTCGGCAACCTGCTGCTCGAGGACGTCAAGATCCGCGAGTTCATCCACGATGAAGCCAAGCAGGCCGGCGTCAGCCGTGTCATCATCGAGCGTCCGCATCGCAAGTGCCGCGTGACGATCCATGCCGCCCGTCCGGGCGTCATCATCGGCCGCAAGGGTGCCGACATCGAGACGCTGCGCAAGAAGCTGGCGAACTTCACCGACTCGGAACTGCACCTCAACATCGTCGAGGTCCGCAAGCCCGAGCTGGACGCCCAGCTCGTGGCCGAATCGATCGCCCAGCAGCTCGAACGCCGGGTGTCGTTCCGCCGCGCCATGAAGCGCGCGGTGCAGAACTCGATGCGCATGGGAGCGCTCGGCATCCGCGTCAACGTCGCCGGCCGCCTGGGCGGCGCCGAGATCGCGCGGACCGAATGGTATCGTGAGGGCCGGGTGCCGCTGCACACGCTGCGCGCCGACATGGACTATGCTTTGTCCGAAGCGAAGACCCCTTACGGGATCATCGGGGTCAAGGTCTGGGTCTTCAAGGGCGAGATCATGGAACACGACCCGCAGGCGCACGACCGCCGCGCCGCCGAGGCGCAGGAAGGTCCGGCATCTCGTGGTCCGCGCCGCGACCGCGACGCGCGCTGAGGAGTAGGGAACAATGCTGCAACCGAAACGGACCAAGTTCCGCAAACAGCACAAGGGCCGCATCCACGGCGAGGCCAAGGGCGGGTTCAACCTGAACTTCGGCTCCTACGCGCTGAAGGCGACGGAACCCGAGCGC
The DNA here is from genome assembly GCF_016617715.1 of Paracoccus sp. MC1862. Classification (NCBI taxonomy): domain Bacteria; kingdom Pseudomonadati; phylum Pseudomonadota; class Alphaproteobacteria; order Rhodobacterales; family Paracoccaceae; genus Paracoccus; species Paracoccus sp. MC1862. Next base: position 2,846,638 of record NZ_CP067225.1, read on the forward strand.
GTCACCGCGCGCCAGATCGAGGCGGCCCGCCGCGCGATCACCCGCCACATGAAGCGCCAGGGCCGCGTCTGGATCCGCATCTTCCCGGACGTGCCGGTGTCGTCGAAGCCGACCGAAGTGCGGATGGGCAAGGGCAAGGGCTCGGTCGATTTCTGGGCCGCCCGCGTCCACCCCGGTCGGATCATGTTCGAGATCGACGGCGTCGAGGACGAGGTGGCCCGCGAGGCGCTGCGCCTCGGCGCGATGAAGCTGCCGGTGCTTAGCCGGATCGTGCATCGCGAAGATTGGTGATCGGTGGTGTGAACCACGCACCCTGCGACTACGAGAAGCCCTGCCGGAAACGGCGGGGCTTTGCATTGGAGGGACCAGGCTGGCGCTCAAGCTTGTTGCCGCTCTGCTGATCATGTCCGGCGCGGTGTGGATCTCAACATCGCGGCACGGCGAAGTTTCTGCGGACTGCCAAAACGCACAGAGCTCTGTGAATGACGATCCGCACGATCCGGTCTTTCTTGGCTGGCTTGCCTCCTGCGCGAAATAGCACAGGTCCGGGGCGCATCTTTGCTTGCCGCCAAGGCAAATATCGCGTATGCGCAGGCCTTCATCTCGAACTCCACCGGGAATCAGGGTGGCCCAGGCGACTGGGGCCTTCCGGTGATGTTGAAAGGAACGGGCGCATGAAAGCGCAGGAACTGAAAGACAAGACGCCCGAGCAGCTGCGCGAGCAGCTGGTCGCGCTGAAGAAGGAGGCGTTCAACCTCCGCTTCCAGCAGGCCACCGGACAGATTGAATCGACCGCCCGGATGCGCACCGTCCGCAAGGACGTGGCCCGCGTGCTGACCGTCATGAACCAGAAGGCCGCCGACGCGGCCGCGTCGAACTGAGGAGCGGCCCATGCCCAAACGCATCCTGCAAGGCCGCGTTACCAGCGACAAGAACGAACAGACCGTCACCGTTCTGGTCGAGCGCCGTTTCAAGCACCCCGTGCTGCACAAGATCGTCCGCTCGTCCAAGAAGTACCGGGCGCATGACGCCAACAACACCTACAAGGTCGGCGATACCGTGCGCATCATCGAATGCGCGCCGATGTCCAAGACCAAGCGCTGGACCGTCCTCATGAACGAGACGGCAGCCGAGGCCGTTCAGGCCTGAGGAACAACGGCGGGCCGCCCGGCCCGTTGATATAGCGAAACCCTGGGGCCGGGACTGCAACCGGTCCCCAAAGGTCGGGAGCAAACCATGATCCAGATGCAGACCAACCTGGATGTTGCTGACAACTCCGGCGCTCGCCGGGTGCAGTGCATCAAGGTTCTGGGCGGATCGCACCGGCGCTATGCGTCGGTCGGCGACATCATCGTCGTCTCCGTCAAGGAAGCCATTCCGCGCGGCCGCGTGAAGAAGGGCGACGTCCGCAAGGCCGTCGTCGTGCGCACCGCCAAGGAAGTGAAGCGCCAGGACGGCACCTCGATCCGTTTCGACGCGAATGCCGCCGTCATCCTGAACAACCAGGGCGAACCGGTCGGCACCCGCATCTTCGGGCCGGTCGTGCGCGAGCTGCGCGCCAAGAACTTCATGAAGATCATCTCGCTTGCGCCGGAGGTGCTGTAATGGCCGCCAAGCTCAAGAAGGGTGACCGCGTCGTCGTTCTGGCCGGCAAGGACAAGGGAAAGACCGGCGAGATCACGCAGGTGATGCCCAAGGACAACAAGGCGGTCGTGGACGGCGTGAACATCGTGCTGCGCCACACCCGCCAGTCGCAGACCTCGCCCGGCGGCCGCGTTCCAAAGAACATGCCGATCGACCTGTCGAACCTCGCGCTGACGGACGCCAACGGCAAACCGACCCGCGTCGGCTTCCGCATGGAAGGCGACCGCAAGGTCCGCTTCGCCAAGACCACGGGAGACGTGATCTGATGCTGGATCAAGCGACCTATACCCCGCGGCTCAAGGCGGAATACCGCGACCGCATCCGTGCCGCTCTGAAGGAAGAGTTCGGCTACAAGAACGACATGCAGATCCCGCGCCTGGACAAGATCGTCCTGAACATGGGCGTGGGCGAGGCGGTCAAGGACACCAAGAAGGTCAAGCAGGCCGCCGAGGAACTGTCCCTGATCGCCGGCCAGAAGGCCGTCATCACCCATGCCAAGAAGTCGATCGCCGGCTTCCGCGTGCGGGAAGAAATGCCTCTGGGCTGCAAGGTCACGCTGCGCGGCGACCGCATGTATGAATTCTTGGACCGCCTGATCAACATCGCGCTGCCCCGCGTCCGCGACTTCCGCGGCGTCAAGGGTTCGTCGTTTGACGGCCGCGGCAACTATGCCATGGGTCTCAAGGAACAGATCGTGTTCCCCGAGATCGAGTTCGACAAGGTCGACGAAGTGCTGGGGATGGACATCATCATCACCACCAATGCGAAGACCGATGCCGAGGCGAAGGCGCTGCTGAAGCACTTCAACATGCCGTTCAACAGCTGATCGCGCGAGGAAGAACGATATGGCAAAGAAATCCATGATCGAACGTCAGAAGAAGCGCGAGCGGATGGTGGCCCAGTATGCCCCCAAGCGCGCGGCTCTGAACGAAATCATCAACGACCAGTCGAAACCGATGGAAGAGCGCTTCAAGGCCACGCTGAAGCTGGCCGAGCTGCCGCGCAACTCATCGCCGACCCGGCTGAAGAACCGCTGCGAACTGACGGGCCGCCCGCGCGCCTATTATCGCAAGCTGAAGGTATCGCGGATCATGCTGCGCGAACTCGGTTCGTTCGGCCAGATCCCCGGCCTCGTGAAGTCGAGCTGGTAAGGGAGAGGCACAGATGTCGATGAACGATCCGCTCGGCGATATGCTGACCCGCATCCGCAACGCTCAGATGCGCGGGAAATCCACCGTCCGCACCCCGGCCAGCAAGCTGCGCGCCTGGGTCCTGGATGTGCTGAAGGCCGAGGGCTACATCCGCGGCTATGAAGAGGTGACGACCGACGCCGGTCACACCGAAATCGAGATCAGCCTGAAATACTACGAGGGCACCCCGGTGATCCGCGAGTTGGCTCGCGTCTCCAAGCCTGGCCGCCGCGTCTATGCCGGCGCCAAGGCCCTGCCGCAGGTCCGCAACGGCCTCGGCGTCTCGATCGTGTCCACGCCCAAGGGCGTCATGACGGATGCAGCGGCTCGCAACGCCAATGTCGGCGGCGAAGTCCTCTGCACCGTGTTCTAAAGGGGGGGCAGGATGTCTCGGATTGGTAAGAAGCCGGTCGAACTGCCCTCGGGCGTGACGGCCGAAGTCAGGGGCCAGACCATCTCGGTCAAGGGTCCCAAAGGCACGCGGACCTTCACCGCGACGGATGACGTGGACCTGGTCCTGGACGGCAGCACCGTTTCGGTGAAGCCGCGCGGGCTGTCCAAGCGCGCCCGCCAGCAGTGGGGGATGTCGCGGTCGATGGTGGAAAACCTCGTCACCGGCGTGACCACGGGCTTCAAGCGCGAGCTTGAGATCCAGGGCGTCGGCTACCGGGCCTCGATGCAGGGCAAGACCCTGAAGCTGGCGCTCGGCTACAGCCACGACGTCATCTTCGAGGCGCCGGAAGGCGTCTCGGTGAACGCGCCGAAGCAGACGGAGATCGTGGTCGAGGGCATCGACCAGCAGGTCGTCGGCCAGGTCGCCGCCAACATCCGCGGATGGCGGAAACCCGAGCCCTACAAGGGCAAGGGCATCCGCTACAAGGGTGAGCAGGTCTTCCGCAAGGAAGGCAAGAAGAAGTAAGGATCGCGCAAATGGCACTGAACAAGAGAGAGCTGTTCCAGAAGCGCCGCCTGCGCGTTCGGAACAAACTGCGCGAGATGTCCGCTGGACGTCCGCGCCTGTCCGTCCACCGCTCGTCGAAGAACATCAGCGTCCAGCTGATCGACGACGCGCAGGGCGTGACGCTGGCTTCCGCCTCGACCCTGGAAAAGGATCTGGGCTTGGTCGGCAAGAACAACGTCGAGGCTGCGGCCAAGATCGGCGCGGCCATCGCGGAACGCGCGAAGGCGAATGGTGTCGAGGCGGTCGTGTTCGATCGCGGCGGCTTCCTGTTCCACGGCAAGATCAAGGCGCTTGCCGACGCGGCCCGCGAAGGCGGTCTGAAGTTCTAAGCGACTGCGGGTGGCGGTGACGCCACCCCGATGATCCGGGAGCCCTTCGGCTCACCTGGATCGGATCAACCGGCGCGGACCCTGCGCCAGAATGCAAGGGATGCCTCATGGCAGAACGTGATAACCGCGGGGGTCGCCGCGACGACCGCCGGGACCGGGACGAAACCCCGGAATTCGCCGATCGTCTGGTTGCGATCAACCGCGTGTCGAAGACCGTCAAGGGCGGCAAGCGCTTCGGCTTCGCCGCACTGGTCGTCGTCGGTGACCAGCGGGGCCGCGTCGGCTTCGGCAAGGGCAAGGCCAAGGAAGTGCCGGAAGCCATCCGCAAGGCGACCGAGCAGGCCAAGCGCGGTCTGATCCGCGTGCCGCTGCGCGACGGCCGCACGCTGCACCACGACATCGAGGGCCGCCACGGCGCGGGCCGCGTCGTGATGCGGACGGCCGTTCCGGGGACCGGCATCATCGCCGGCGGCCCGATGCGGGCCGTCTTCGAGATGCTGGGCGTGCAGGACGTCGTGGCCAAGTCGCTGGGGTCGCAGAACCCCTACAACATGATCCGCGCCACCCTCGACGGCCTGAAAGCCGAGGCCTCGCCACGTTCGGTGGCGCAGCGCCGCGGCAAGAAGGTCGCCGAGATCCTGCCCTCGCAGGACGCGAAACCCGCCCAAGCCGAGGCCGAACCGGCCATGGCCGAAGCCTGAGGAGAAGCGAGATGGCAACCATCGTCGTCAAGCAGATCGGCTCGCCGATCCGCCGTCCCAAGGAACAGCGCGCGACGCTGAAGGGTCTTGGGCTGAACAAGATGCACCGCACCCGCGAATTGGAGGACACCCCTGCGATCCGCGGCATGGTGAACGCGATCCCGCATCTGGCGAAGATCGTCGAGGAAAAGAACTGATCGACAAGGCCGGGGTTTGCCCCGGCCTTTTCCTTTGATCGCGGGGTCTTACCCCGAGGACAAGGGAACCGATCCCCGGGGTTCCGGCGTTTCGCCACAGCAAAGGAGAAATGCCATGCGCCACCTGAGCCTTTTCGCCGTCCTTGGCGGCACTGCAGTCCTTGCGGCCTGCGCCCAGCCAGCCTCGACCACCACGATCATCGTGCCCCCGGCGGCGACCGAGTGCACCGCCGCCGACTACCAGTCCTATATCGGGCAGCAGTCGCCGGCGATCACCCTGCCGCCTGGCACCGAGTTCCGCCATTATCGCAGCGGCGAGGCCGTCGCCACGGATGTGAACCCGGCGCGGCTGAACTTCGAATATGACCGCAGCGGCCGCCTGGTCGGCGTGACCTGCGGCTGACCCGAAAGCAAACGCCCCGACACTGCCGGGGCGTTTTCCCATTCAGCGCCGGGGCTGCGCCACATAGCGCAGATAGGGCAGGGTCTTGGTGAGTTTGCCGAAGCGTTCTTCGGCCTGCTCGTCGTTCAGCGACAGGGCCACGATCACGTCCTCGCCCGGGTTCCAGTTGGCGGGGGTCGAGATCGGCACCCCGTCCGTCGCCTGCACCGCGTCCAGCGCCCGCAGGATTTCCGCAAAGTTGCGCCCCACCGACATCGGGTAGGTCATCGTCAGCCGCACCCGTCTGTCCGGCCCGATGATGAAGACGCTGCGGACCGTCGCGGTATCCGCCGGCGTGCGGTCGTCAGGCAGCGAGGCATCCGCGGGGAACATGTCGTAAAGCTTGGCAATGGTCAGCGAGGTGTCGTCCGCCATCGCGAAATTCGCGGGGCAGCCCGCGACCGCCTCGATGTCGCGCTTCCATTTGCCGTGGTCTTCCAGGCTGTCCACCGACACGCCCAGGACCTTGGTGTTGCGCTTCTCGAATTCAGGCACCAGTTGCGCCACGACGCCGAATTCGGTCGTGCAGACGGGGGTGAAGTCGCGCGGATGGCTGAAGATGATCGCGTAGCTGTCGCCCATCCAGTCATGGAAGCGGATCTCGCCCTCGGTCGTCCGGGCGGTGAAGTCGGGGGCGATGTCGTTGATGCGCAGGGCCATGGGATGCTCCTTCAAAGCGGCAGGTTGTCGCAGAGATAAGCCCTTGCCGGTAAAATGCCACTGGGCGCGTGAAGGACTCGCCTGCGGAACGCCGGCCGAATCAATCAGATCGTCAGCCTTGCCAACCTTGCGCCGGGAATGACCGGGTGCAACGCTGTGGCCCGACAACAAGCCGGCAAGGGAGAGCGACATGGCCGAACTGGCAGACAAGCGGAAATTCTACATCGATGGCGCTTGGGTGGACCCCGCCGGGGCTCAGGACCTTGAGGTGATCGACCCGACGACCGAGGAGCCTTTTGCCGTCATTTCGCTGGGCGGGCAGGCAGATACCGACCGCGCCGTGGCGGCGGCCAAGGCCGCGCAGCCGGGCTGGGCGGCGACGCCCCCGGCCGAGCGGCTGGGTTTCGCCGAGCGGCTGCTGGAAATCTACAAGCGCCGCAACGACGACGTGGCCCATGCCATGACCTGCGAGATGGGCGCCCCCACCGACATGTCGAAGGGCGACCAGGCCGAGTCTGGCTCGTTCCATATCGAGACCTTCATCAACAGCTTCCGCGACTTCGAGTTCATCCGGCCCCTTGGCTCCCACGCCCCCACCAGCATGGTCGCGTGGGAGCCTGTCGGCGTCGTGGCCCTCATCACCCCCTGGAACTGGCCGATGAACCAGGTCACGCTGAAGGTGATCCCGGCGATCCTGGCGGGCAACAGCGTCGTGCTGAAGCCCTCGGAAATCTCCCCGATCTCGTCCATGGTCTTTGCCGAGATGATCCACGAGGCCGGGCTGCCCCCCGGCGTCTTCAATCTGGTGAACGGCGACGGCGCGGGCGTGGGCACGCAACTGTCCACGCATCCGGACGTGGACATGGTGTCCTTCACCGGCTCGACCCGCGCGGGCATCGCCATCACCAAGGCGGCGGCGGATTCGCTGAAGAAGGTGGCGCTGGAACTGGGCGGCAAGGGCGCGAACGTGGTCTTCGCCGATGCCGACGAGAAGGCGGTGACGCGCGGGACGCGGCATGTCTTCTACAACTCGGGGCAGTCCTGCAACGCGCCAACCCGGATGCTGGTCGAGCGGTCCTTCTACGAGCAGGCGGTCGAAGCCGCCGCTCGCGTGGCCGAGGAAACCACCGTCGGCAGCGCGCATGAAGCGGGCAAGCATATTGGCCCCGTGGTCAGCAAGCAGCAGTGGGAAAAGATCCAGGGGTTGATCCAGACCGGCATCGACGAGGGCGCGCGGCTGGTCGCCGGCGGCCCCGGCCTGCCCGAAGGCGTCAACCGCGGCTATTTCGTCCGTCCCACGGTCTTTGCGGATGTGACCCGCGACATGACCATCTTCCGGCAGGAGATCTTCGGCCCCGTGCTGTCGATCACCCCCTTCGACAGTGAGGAGGAAGCCGTCGAATTGGCCAACGACACGATCTACGGGCTGACCAACTACGTCCAGACGCAGGACGGCGCCCGCCGGAACCGGCTGGCCCGGCAGCTCAAGGCCGGGATGATCGAGACGAACGGCGTGAACCGCGGCCGGGGTTCCGCCTTCGGCGGGGTCAAGGCCTCGGGGCGCGCCCGCGAGGGCGGGGTCTGGGGGCTGGAGGAGTTCATGGACTCCAAGCAGATCTCGGGCTGGGACAACGACGCCTGACCCGGACATGGAGGGCGCCCCGCAGGGCGCCCTTACGGCTCAGCCCTGCGCCGCCCGCTCGGCTTCCAGTTCCTTCATCGCATCCTCCCACAGCACGTCGCCATAGGTCTCCCGCAGGGTTGCCTTGACGATCTTGCCGGTCGCGCCCAGCGGCAGGGTTTCGACAAAGATCACCCGGTCGGGCCGCTGCCAGCGCGGCACCTTGCCGTCATACCAGGAGAGCAGTTCTTCTTCGCTCAGGGCCGACTGCGACCGCCTGATCGCGCAGATCACCGGGCGCTCGTCCCATTTCGGATGCCGGGCGGCAATGGCGGCGGCATTGGCAATCTCGGGATGGCCCACGGCGATGTTTTCCAGATCGACGGTGGAAATCCATTCGCCCCCCGACTTGATGATGTCCTTGGATCGGTCGCGGATCACCATGTAGCCGTTCGGGTCGATGGTGGACACGTCGCCGGTGCCGAACCAGCCGTCCCAGGTCAGGGCGGATTTCTCATGCCCGAAATAGCTGTCCAGCACCCAGTGGCCGCGGATCTGCAACTCGCCCTCGGTCGTGCCGTCATTGGGCAGGACGCGGCCCTCGGCATCGACGATCCGCAACTCGGCCCCATAGGGGGGGCGGCCCTGGCCGTTGCCGATGCGGTCCTGTTCCTCGAAGGGCAGCGACAGGTGCTTGGCCAAGGGCGCGTTCAGCGTGCCGAGCGGGCTCGTTTCCGTCATTCCCCAGGCATGGATCAGTTCGACGCCATAGCGGTCGCGGAAGGCCGCGCGCATCGACGGCGGCAGGGCCGAGCCGCCGACGACCGTGCGCTTGAAGGTGGTGGGCTTCTCGTCCATGCCGTCCAGCGCGATCAGCAGCCCCAGCCAGATCGTCGGCACCCCGGCCGCCAGCGTCACGCTTTCGTCGATGATCAGCCGCGCGAGGCTGTCGCCGTCCAGCCTCGGCCCCGGCATCACCAGCCGCGCGCCGACGGCGGCCGAGGCATAGGGGATGCCCCATGCGTTGACGTGGAACATCGGCACGACCGGCATGACCGAATCCGTGGCCCCGATCCCCAGCCCGTCGCGGTTGTTGACGCAAAGCGCGTGCAGCAGCGTCGAACGGTGGGAGTAAAGCACCCCCTTGGGATCGCCGGTCGTCCCCGAGGTATAGCAGAGCGACGAGGGCGAGGTTTCATCGACCTCGGCAAAGGGCGCGGCGGGATCGCCCTCGACCAGCAGCTCGTCGTGGAACAGAAGGCCCGGCAGTTGCGCGGCCAGTTCCTCGTCGCGTCCGCCCAGCAGGACGATGCCGGTCAGCGTCGGCAACTGGTCGCGGACCGAGGCGATCAGCGGCACGAAGGTCCGCTCGATGAACAGGATGCGGTCGGCAGCATGGTTGACGATATAGACCAGTTGCTCGGGCGCGAGCCGGGGGTTCAGCGTGTGGCAGACCATCCCCATGCCCGGCACGCCGAAATACAGTTCCAGATGCCGCCGGTTGTTCCAGGCAAGCGTCCCCACCCGGTCCCCCGGTTGCAGCCCCCGCGCCCGCAGGGCCGATCCGATCCGGTGCGCGTTGGCGGCGACCTCGGCCCATGTGGTCCGCTCGAATCCGCCTTCGGTCAGGGCCGAGACGATCTCGGTGTCGCCGTGATAGCGCGCGGCGTGGTCGATCAGCGAACCGACGCTCAGCGGCTGGTGCATCATCTGGCCAAGCAGCATGGTTTCCCCCTTTTTTGACGACAAGACACTGCGTCCACCGCCCGCCTGCCGCAAGTGTTTTGGCGCGCGACAGGGCGCGACGGCAGGTCCGCCTGACGGAAATCCGCCGCGCGCCTGGATTGCCGCGCCCTGCCGCCTTGCCTATCGTCGCCGCGGATTTGACGGAGGGGAAGATGAAACTGCTGCGCCATGGACCGGCCGGATCGGAAAAGCCGGGGCTGCTGGATGCCGGGGGGCGGGTGCGCGACCTGTCCGCCCATGTTGCCGACATCGCGGGCGAGGTTCTGACGCCCGAGGGGCTGGCGCGTCTGGCAGCGCTGGACCCCGCCACCCTGCCGCTGGTCGAGGGCACGCCGCAGGGGAACCTGCGTCTCGGCCCCTGCGTGGGGGATGTGCGCAAGTTCATCGCCATCGGGCTGAACTATGCCGATCACGCGGCGGAATCCGGGATGCCGGTCCCGACCGAGCCGATCGTCTTCGCCAAGTGGACAAGCTGCATCACCGGCCCCGACGACGAGGTGCGCCTGCCGAAAGGTTCCACCAAGACCGACTGGGAGGTCGAACTGGGCATCGTCATCGGCCAGCCCGCCTCGGACGTGCCGGTGGACGCGGCCCTCGGGCATGTCGCGGGCTACTGCGTCGTCAACGACATCAGCGAGCGGGAATGGCAGCTTGAGCGCGGTGGCACCTGGGACAAGGGCAAGGGCTTCGACACCTTCGGCCCGATCGGGCCGTGGCTGGTGACGACCGACGAGATCCCCGACCCGCAGGCGCTGGCGATCTGGCTCGAGGTGGACGGCAGGCGCTATCAGGACGGCTCGACCGCGACGATGGTCTTCGGGGTGGCGGAACTGGTCGCCTATTGCTCGCGGCTGATGCGGCTGCTGCCCGGCGACATCATCACCACCGGTACGCCGCCCGGCGTCGGCATGGGGCAGGACCCCAAGGTCTTCCTGAAAGGCGGCGAGGTGATGCGGCTGGGGATCGAGGGCTTGGGCGTGCAGACCCAGAAGGTGGTCGCGCAGGGCTGACCGACGCAGGCCGGGCCTGAGCCTGCCGTGGCGAAGGCCGGCCCGGTTGATCCCCCTTGCCCCGGCATGACAGACTTGCCGCGACCCATCGAAAGGCGCCGCCCATGTTCGACCTGCCGCTTTCCGGCCTGACCGCCGTCTGCATGGCCACCAATGTCCCCGGCCCGGCCGCGGCGGCAATTCTGGCGGGGCAGGGGATGGAGGTCATCAAGATCGAGCCGCCCTCGGGCGACCTGACCGCCTTGGCGATGCCGCAATGGTATGCCGAACTGAACCGCGCCGCGAAGATCGAGACGGTGGACCTGCGGTCCGATCAGGGACAGGCCCGGTTCCGCGCACTGCTGAAGGGGGCCGACCTGCTGATCTCCAGCCACCGCCGGGCGGCGCTGGGGCGGCTCGGGATCACGGTTCCGGCGCTAGCGGCCGTGAACCCGCGGCTCGCCTGGGTCGAGATCGTCGGCGACGAGGATGCCCCGGACCTGCCCGGCCACGACCTGACCTATCAGGCCACCGCCGGGCTGCTGGACGGGCGGATGCCACGCGCGGTGATCGCCGACATGGCCGGGGCCGAGCGGGCCGCCAGCGCGGCCACGACGCTGCTTCTGGGGCGGGAACGGGGCCGCCCGCAGCGCCACGCCGTCATCGGGTTGCGGCAGGCGGCGGAACGCTTCGCCGCGCCGGTGCGCCTTGGCTTTACCGTGAATGGCGGGCTTCTGTCCGGTGCCTCGCCGGATTACGCCATCCACGCCTTGCGCGACGGGCTGGTCGCCTGCGCAGCACTTGAGCCGCATTTCTCGGCCCGTCTGGCCGAGGTCGCGGGCGGCGACATTCCCGGCTTCTTCGCCGGCCTGACCATCAAGGAATGCCGCGCCCTGGCTAGGGAACGGGATCTGCCGCTGGAGCCGTTCCGGGCGTGAGCCGCACCCGCCGTTCGCGCGGCGGCTTTGCCGGGGCGGTCGCCGTCTCGTCCACGCCGGCGAAGCGGTGGGTCATGCGGAAGACGTCCACCGGGCAGGAATCGATGCAGGCGCCGCAGTTCAGGCAGTCGCCCGACCGGATCACCGGGCTGTCCGTCCCCTTCAGCGCGGGGACGATGACATGGGGTTCCGGGCAGATGTTGAAGCAGGCGGCGCAGTCGGTGCAGGCCGCCCGCCGCGTCGCCGCCACGCGGGTCAGCGAGAACCGCCCGACCACGCCGTAGAAGGCGCCCACAGGGCAGAGATGGCTGCACCAGGCCCGCCGCGCCACGAACAGGTCCAGCAGGAACACCGCCAGCACGATGCCCCAGCCGAGGCCGACTCCGGTGATCAGCCCCCGCTGCATCATGCTGACGGGGTTGACCAGTTCCCAGGCAATCCGCCCGGTCAGCACCGCCGCCATCAGCGTCGCCGCCAGAATCACCAGCCGGGTGCGGCGGTCGAGCTTGCGGTCGCGGGTCAGCCCGGTCTTCTCGCGCAGCCAGTGGGCGCTGTCGGTCACGACATTGACCGGGCAGACCCAACTGCAATAGGCGCGGCCCCCGACGATCAGGTAAAGCGCGACGATCAGCGCCGCCCCGATCAGCGCAGTGACGGCCAGCCCATGCCCCGCCGCAAGCGATTGCAGCAGGATATAGGGGTCCGACAGCGGCAGCACGCCGAGGATGTCGCTCGATGCAAAGTTCCCCCGCACCAACCAGATCCCCGCCCAAGGGCCCAGCATGAAGACCGCCATCGCCGCGATCTGGCTGGACCGGCGCAGCAGCCACCACTTGTGCGACCGCCACCAGCCGCGCGCCGCGACCGACTGCCGCCGCGCGTCCAGATCGAGCCGCCCGATCATGCAGGCCGCCCGGCGCGGTTGCGCCCCTCTCCGCCTAGGCCCAGATCACGGGGCAAGACGCGGATCGAGGCATGGCCGGTGACGCAATGCTTCTCGCAGGTGCCGCAGCCGGTGCATTTGTCGGAATGGACCACCGGCAGGACCACGGCGCGGCCGTCGATCTCGCCCTTCTCCAGCGTGATCGCCTCGTTGCGGATGGGGCAGACGCGGTGACAGATGCTGCAGTTGAGGCCCTTGTAATTCAGGCAGGTCTCGTGCCCCACCAGCACCGCCACGCCCATGTCGGCCTGCCGGATGTCGGGGATCTCACGGTCGAGCGCGCCCGTGGGGCAGGCCCGGGCGCAGGGGACGTCCTTGCACATGAAGCAGGGCGTCGTGCGCGGGGTGAAGAAGGGGGTGCCCACCGCCGCCTCGTCGCCCCATTCGGCAAGGGACAGCGTGTCGTAAGGGCAGGCCTCGACGCAAAGGCCGCAGCGCACGCAGGCCGAGAGGAAGTCATCCTCGGGCAGCGCCCCCGGCGGGCGCAGGGCGCGGGCGTCGGCGCGGCTGGCCATGTTCACCAGCGCCGTCAGCGACAACCCGGCCAGGCAGGCCGCGCCGCCCACGCGGGCGACCTCGCCCAGGGCGGCGCGACGGGTGATCTTGCGTGGGCCGGCCATCGTCACCTCCTCCCGGGTTCGATGCGGGTCTCACTCCTGTTCGCTAGCGCGCGCGGCCTTCTGTTCGGCCAGCAGCGGCTCGTAGCGGCGGTCGGTCAGCGTTTCCAGGAACGCGACCAGCGCATCCACACGCACATCGTCAACCATCAGCCCGGATTCAAGCTCGGTCAGCGAGAGATTCGCCTCCACCTCGGGCGGGCCCCAGTCCTCGCCCGTCTCGGGGTTGATGCCTGCGTTCTTCCGACGGCTCGTGTATTTGTTGTAGAAGACGATGGCCGTCCGCAGATCCTCGAACACGCCGTTGTGCATGTAGGGGCCGGTCACGGCCACGTTCCGCAGCGTGGGCACCTTGAAGCGGCCGTCCTGCGTCGGATCATCGATGCCCGGATGGGCGGACAGCCCGAGGTCCGCGTGATCCGCGCCAAGCCCGCTGGCATCCCGTGCCGGGGCGTGCACCGGCAGGCCGATGTTGTGATATTCGTAATTGGTGAAGGTTTCTTTCTCGGCCACCCCCTGCTTGCGGCTCATGTGGCAAAGCCGGCAGTTCCAGGTGATGAAGACGGTGTGGCCGAATTCCTCCTGCGCGGTGAACTTTTCCTCGCCGCGCAGCCAGCGGTCATAGCGGGAATCGAAGGGGGCGAATTCGTCGGTCTGCTGGTAGGCGGCAAGCGCCTCGGCCACGGCGTCGAAGGCGCCTTCCGGGTCGTCCAGCGCGCCCGGTCCCCAAAGCGCCGCGAACTCGGCGGGATAGCCGAGGTCGGCGGCAAGGCGGGCGGCGACGGTCTGCTTGTCGGGCATCGCCATCTCGACGGGGTTCAGCATCGGCTGGCCCGCCTGCTCGAACAGGTTGGCGGCGCGCCCGTCCCAGAACTGCCCGCCCTTCCAGTCACCGGATTCGGTCTGGTGGAACTCGGGGCTGAAGCTGGCATAGGCCAGCGTCGGCGTGTTGCGGTCGCCGTGCGAATCGCCGTCGTCGCCGACCGAGACGGCCAGCCCGGCGCGGCCCTCGCGCGGGTCGGTGAAGGCGCGGGCGGGGTCGTGGCAGGTGGCGCAGGACTGCGTGTTGTTCCGCGACAGCGCGGGATCGAAGAACAGCCGCTCGCCCAGCGCGGCAAGGCGGGTGGGATCGGGCGCGCGCCTTTCGGGCGGCTCGGCGATGGCGGCCAGCGCCACGGCGGCCCAGCCGGCGGCGATCACCGTGCCCAGACCAAGCGTCGCCCTCAGCATGGCGCCATCTCCTTTTCCGCGGGCTGCGGGGCAACCGTCCCCCGCGCCCGGATCTCGGCGGCAAGCAGCCGGTGCGCGGCAAGATCGGCAAGGTTCGCCATCCGCGACAGCCGCTGCCGCTGGGCCAGGTCGTCGCAAAGGGGCCGCCTGATCCCGGTCGGCCCGACCAGCCGGTCGTGCCAGGGCTGCAGCGCCGCCAGCAGGCCGGGCAGGTCGAGGCCCGACAGGGACAGGTCATCCGCCCCCGCATGGACCAGCATCTCGGTCGTGACGCGGAAGCCCGCGGCATTGGCGCGGGCCAGCGCCGGATGACCCTCATCCGCCGCGTGCAGCAGGGCGAATGCCGACAGCAGCCTTGCGCCCGGCTCGGTCGCGGCGCGGGCCGACTGGAACAGTTCGGCCAGGGGCGCGAGGTCCTCGGGCATGGGCGCGAAGGCCCCGTGGTCCAGCGTCAGGGCGCTGGGCCGAAAGGGGGTGCAGCGCCAGCGGGCGTCGTGGGCCATGTCGGCGATCCGCCAGCCTGCGATGGCCATGCCGCGCCCGGTTTCCACCACATAGCGCAACAGGCGCCGGGTCATCGCCCCATGGGCGCGTTCCAGCGCGGCCAAGGCCGAGGGGGCCGTCACGCGGACGATCACCTCGGCCAGCTTGCCCGCCTCGTTGCCATGCAGGGTCAGCGTCAACTCGCCCTCGGCCAGTTCGGTCCCGGCGGGGTCGGCCACGAGGTCCAGTTCCCATGCCTGCGTCACCGGGTTCCGCAGCAGGAAGCCCACCAGGAAAGCCCGCGGCGTCTGATCCGCGCGCGACTGACGGATCGTCTCGGGCGCGGTTGCCGCCTTCAGCGATCCGGTGATGTCATAGGGAATCCACATGGCACTGACCCTTTCACCTCACTCGACGATGACCTTGGCCTTCATGAAGGGATGGGGCGTGCAGTGGTAATCATAGCTGCCCGCCTCGTTGAAGGTGATGGAATAGGATTGCTCCTTCTTCATCATCGCCCCGTCCATCTTGGCGTCGTCGACGACGCCGGCCTTGAAGGCGACGTTGTGGGGCATCGCCTCGCTGTTGATCCAGGTGACGGTCTGGCCGGGCTTGATGGTCACCTCGGCCGGTTCGTATTTCATCTTGGCGATGTTCACGATGACGGCTTCGGCGGGCGCCTCGGCTGCCGGCGCGGGCGCTTCGGTCAGGATCGAGATCTTGTCGGCCAGTGCCATCTGCGTGCCCAGGGCGGTCAGCGCGAGGGCGGTCAGCAGGGTGCGGGTCTTGGTGGCGAAGGTCATGATGGCTCCGTGGGGTTCAAAGGGCCGGAGGGGCAGGGGAGCCGCCCCTCCGGCGCCTCTCGGATCAGCCGGCTCGGCCGACGATCGGAGAGATGGTGCAGTGATAGGTCATCGCGTCATCCTCGGCGCCGAAGCACCAGATGATATCGTTGCCGAATTCCGGGCGATAGACCGGCAGTTCGCCTTCCGTGTTGAAGCAGGGGCAGCGGCCCGACACCTGCGCCCCGCAGCAGTCGCGATAGGCGATCAGGTAGCTCTGCCCATCGGTCGGGTTGTAGCAGCTTGCCACCCAGGATGCGGTGGCCAGCTTGGTGCCCGGCGGGCAGTTGGTCAGCGAGCCGCCCGAGCAGTCGCAGACGTTGCCGTCGATCGAGCAGTGACGCCAGTAGTCGCAGGCCTGGATGTCATGGTCCTGCGGGTTCCAGCCGTCGCGCGGATGGGCGGCGCCCGGTTCCGGCGTGGTGGCGGCGTTCGCCCGGCTGACGCGGCCGCGGCGGTCCACCGGCAGCAGCGGCACCAGGCCCACGCCCAGCATCACCGTGCCCAGCTTGCCGATGGCGCCGCGCCGGCTGGTCCGGCCTGCCACGCGCCGTGACATCTTTTCGACCATGTCGTCGAACCTGAAATTCCCCAGCATCGAAATCCTCCCTAGTCTTGCGGGGTTGCGGTCAGCGGCCCGGTCAGGCCGCCTTCTTCCGGCTGGCGATATACTGCTGCAGCGAGGCGAAGCCGGTCTTGTCGGCCTCCAGCAGGCTTTCCAGATGCTCGCGCGTGTTGGTCAGGCCCTTGGCGCGGATGGTGCCCTGCGGGTCCAGAAGGACGCCGTAAGGGATCTTGCCGACCTGGAAGGCCATCCCCGCCTCGGCCGAGACGACATAGCGGATCTCGCCCAGATCATGACTGTCGAGGAAGCGGCGGTGTTCCTCGGGCGCGCCGTCCGAGATCATCACGACCGAGATCTTTTCCGCCCGCGCGATCGACTTGATGATCGGGAACAGCTTGTCGCAGACCGGGCAGGTGGGCGCGGTGAACATCAGCAGCGTCTGCCGCCCGTCCGCCGCGGGGCCGCCGATCTTGACGGCGCGGCCGGCGAAATCGGTCAGGTCCAGTTCCGGCGCCTTGTCGCCGATGTCCGGCCCGTGGTCGGTGATCATCGCGCCCATGGGCGACGAGCGTTCGTGCAGCAGCCCGACCTGGCGCATCAGCCCCAGCATCACCACCGTGACGCCCAGAAAGGCCACCCACAGCAGGACGTTGGATACGATCAGAAGATTGGTCATGTCAGCGTCCTTTCGACGTGGTGGTGTGCATGGCCCGCAGGCCCCCCAGCGCCGCGGCGCTGAGGTAAAGCATCATGGCGGTCAGCCCGGCCATCAGGCCGACCAGCGCCTCGGCCAGCATCGGACCGGGGGCGGCGGGCAGCAGCCCCGCCACCGCCAGCGCCGCACCGGCCATCAGCGCATTGCGCCCGACCAGCGCCCAGCCGACCTGCTGCTTCAGCCCGTTGCGGAAGCAGCCGCAGTCGATGGAGGTCCGCCCGCGCAGCACGTTGACCGCGATGGCCGCCCCGAAGACCGCCAGCAGCGCCGCCGCGGCGATGGCGGCAGGAACCGCCGTCGCCCCGATCAGCAGCCCCGCCGCGACCGCCAGTTCCACCACCGGCAGCGCCAGCGCGGTCACGCGGGACGCCCCGTCAGGCAGGATGCGGAAGTTGCGGACGACGCCGTAGAACTCCTCGGCATGGCCCAGCTTGGACAGCGCCGCCGTGGCGAAGACCAGCGCCAGGAAGACGCGGATCGCCAGCAGGGCCGCGGGATTGGCGATGAGATCGTGCATCATCGCCTCAGTTCATGTCCGACAGGCTGATGACCGTCGGGCCGTGGCCCAACTGGTTCACGGACCGCAGTTCCTCGCCCGACTCGGCGTCGTAGATGTAGAGCGTCCTGGCCCCGGTCGAGAGACCGTAAAGCAGCGGATCGTCGTCCTGGCTGACCGCGACCGAGTCGATGTCATGGCCAAGCTCGTGCCTGGCGATGCGCTCGCCCGTCTCGGCGTTGATGACGACGACATGGCGGCTGGGGGTCTTGTGGGTCCATTCCGCGCGCTGGTCGACCAGCATGTAGATCTGGTTCGACGGCCGGTGATAGGCCACCAGCTGCCAGCCGCCCGGACGCCAGTTGTCGGCGCGTTCCTCGGCGGTCAGCCCGTCGATGGTGTTCAGCGCCTGCGGCTCGCCCGAGGACAGGTCGAACTGGTAGATCTTGCCCTCGTAGGTCGGCCAGGCCAGCCGCCCGGTCTTCTGCGAATAGGCCGGGTGGTTGACGAGATACTCGTCCTCGGGGTGGAAGACCGCGCTGTGGGTGATCTGCGGCTCGGCGTCGGATGCGGCGTCGAACTGCACGCGGGCGAGGCTGCCATCGCGGCAATGCATGAAGAAGTTGTCGGGTGCCGTCGGGAAGATGTGGTAGCAGTCCGGCACTTCCAGCATCCGGCTGAAGGCCTTGCCCTCAAGGTCCACCACGCCGACGGCGGGCGCGGGCGAGAACTGGTAATACAGCAGCGTGCTGTTGCCCGGCGTCACCGCCGCCATCCAGGGATAGGTGCCGACGAGGAAGCGGTGCGCCTCGACCGGCAGGGTGATGTCGGCCACGGGATTGAAGGTGACGGGGTCGAAGACCTCGACGTAATCCTCGCGCTCGCCCCGCGAGATGCGGGAATAGGTGGTGCTGACCTGCGCATAGACCGAGCCGTCGTCGGACAGGACCGGGTTCGGCAGGAAGCCGCTGTCGGTGATGGCGATGACCCGGCCCGCGTCCGTGTCGATCACGAACTGCTGGGTGAGCGAGCCGAAATGCGCCGAGTCGTTGATATAGACGCGCCGGGTGTTCGGGGCGGGTGCCTCGAGGATCACCGGCTCGTCGTCCTCGCCCGCGGCCAGGGCGGCGGCAGCTTCGGCGGCGGCGCGCTGGCCGTGGGTCTGTCCCTCGGCGGCGGTGGCGGCAGCCGCACCCGCACCCGCAGCGGCAGGCGCGTCGGTCGCGGCAGGGGTGGCGTCAGCGGCGGCGGGGGCCTCGGCAGCCGGCGGCTGGCCCTCGGCCGGCGCGGGCGCCTGGGCCCAGGCCGCGCTGAAGGCGAGAAGCGAGCAGGTCAGCCCCGCCCCGACGAAAGATGCGCGCAAGAGCCGCGGCTTTTGGCCTGATTCGACCATCCTGTCCTCCCATTGATGGCAGCGTGGTGCTGGCTGCGCGGGTCGTGCCGCGCAGGCCGGTGTCATAGGTCCGGTAGAAATCAGGCCAGCGCGACCACGGCGAAGGCGGCCCCCAGCGCGACAAGGATCGCCCCGTCGGCCATCGCGGCGCGTTCCTGGTTGCGCGACAGCCAGCCCTGGATCTGGTAATCGTTGACCGGCAGGGCGGTGACCGCGACCGGCAGGAAACGCCCGATGTTGAACAGCGCGATCAGGGCGATGGCCTCGGGGATGTTGCCGGTCAGGACAGCCGCCGCGGTGACCAGATACAGCAGCGGCGTCTGCACATAGGTCATGTAGTCCAGCCCCAGCGCCAGCCCGTAAAGCCCGCCGACGACCGGCTTGGAAAACCGCACCCGCGCGTCATGGGGCACCTGCGCCCGCCGCTGCGGATAAGGCACCCGCAGAAAGTCCAGCTGATGCGCGCCGTAGACCAGCCCGACCAGCGCCAGCAGCACCAGCGCCGCCGTCCCGAAGCCCGCGAAACCGAGGACCGCCCCGAGGGCGCCCAGCGCCGTCCCCAGGATCAGCGCCCCCAGCGCATAGCCCGCCCCGTGCATGGCAAAGGTCGGCAGCCACTCGGCCACGGCCTTCGCGCCGCGCCCCTTGGGCCGCAGCAGCGAGATCGAGGAATAGCCGCAGGGCGACCAGGTGGACAGCACGCCCCCCGCGACCGCCGCTACCCCCAGCGTGCCCCAGACCGCCGCCGTGCTGTCGGCGGCGCCGGCAAGCGCCACCCCGCCCACCGCGCCGGCCAAGCCCGAGGCGGCCAGGATCGTCAGCCGGGCGGGACGCGAGAATTCTTCCGCGAAGATCTGGCAGTCGGGAACGCCCTCCTGCCCGTCCGCGTTCTCGGGAAACCTGTCGATCGAAGCCACGCTGCGCTCTCCCCTCGCTGCTGCCGGTGGCAGCGGGTCGTTCCGACGCGCCGCTGCCGCAATCGGGACAACTGTGACGGAACGTCGCACACGGTAAACTTGTATCTGTGCAGGGAGGGGCTGCGTTTTTGCAGCAGGAAATATTTTTTCCTGCAAGTAATTGTATTCATTCGCACACGAAATCGGGCCGCAGAGTTAAGTGGCTGTGTTGCTTTCAGACTTTCGGGTGAGGCGGCGATGCGGCGAACTGTCCGGCGCACCAATCCGCCACGCTGCGGGCCAGAGAATCATCGCGCAGATGCGGCTGGGCCAGCAGCCAGACCTCGCGCGTGATCTCCAGCGGCTCGATCTCGATGGCGGGGTTGTCGGACAGGGTCCGGGCCAGCCGGTCCGGCACCACCCCGATGGCCCGGCCCGAACCCAGAAAGCGCCGCATCAGCTCAAGGTCCGTGGTTTCCAGCCTTGGCCGGACGCGGCCCAGCACCCCTTCCAGCGCCTGCATCTCGGGCGTTTCCAGCATCGCGTCGGGATAGGCCGCGACAAGCGGGACAAGGGCCGGGTCGCGCGGCCGCACCAGCGCGAACTGCAGGGTGCCGATGCGGCGGACGGTGAAATCCCCCCGGCTGGGGCGGCCGAGGCGCAGGGCGAAATCGGCCTCCCAGCGCGACATGGCGATATTCTGGTCCGAGGTGTCGATGGACAAAAGCAGGTCCGGCTCGGCCTCCAGCAGCTCGGGCAGGGCCGGGGCAAGGTAGAAATTGGCGATGGCGCCGATGGTGGACAGGCGCAGCCGGCGCTGGGCGGCATGGGGCTCGGCCAGCATCGCCGTGATGGCCTCGCTCGCCTGCTCCATCACCGCAAGGTGGCGCAGGATGCGGCGGCAGTCCTCGGTGGGTTCCCGCCGGCCATGGCTGGCGACGAACAGCGGCACGCCCAGCGCCGCCTCGATCCGGGCCATCCTGCGGGCGATCGTGGTCTCGTCCACGTCCAGCGCCGCGGCGGCGCGGGTGAAGGAACCGGTGCGGTTGATCGTCGCCACCACGCGCAGGTCGTCCCAGTTCATCGCGTCTCCCTCATGCCGCAAGGGGCATAGACCGGACCGCCCGTCGGGATACAAGCAAAGGATAGCCGGCCTTGCGTCGGCGGGACAGGGGCTGTAGATGCGGCCAGTCGCCGTGGATCCACCTGCGGGGACGGATGATTCATCACGCCGCGTGCGCCCCTTTGTCGCTGTTGGGGCGTTTCCGGCAAGGGAGATAGCGACATGAAACTGCATGAACTGCGCGACAACGACGGCGCGAACCGCAAGAAGAAGCGCGTGGCGCGCGGCCCCGGTTCCGGCAAGGGCAAGACCGCCGGGCGCGGGATCAAGGGCCAGACCTCGCGCTCGGGCGTGGCGCTGAACGGCTACGAAGGCGGCCAGATGCCGCTGTATCGCCGCCTGCCCAAGCGCGGCTTCACCAAGCCGAACCGGCTGGAATTCGCCGTGGTCAACCTGGGCCAGCTTCAGGCGATGGTCGATGCGGGCAAGCTGAGCGCCGGCCAGTCGGTGGACGAGGACGCGCTGATCGCGGCCGGCGCCACCCGGCGCAAGCGCGACGGCATCCGCCTGTTGGGCAAGGGCCAGTTGACGGCGGCGCTGAACCTGACGCTGTCGGGCGCGTCCGGCTCGGCGGCGGCGGCGGTGCAGGCCGCGGGCGGCTCACTGGTGCTGACCCGCCCGGTGGCTGAGCAGGACAACGCCACCGCCGAATGAGCGGCGCAATAAGCTGTTGAAGCGGCATCCCGCGCCGCCTAGATAGCGGTGAGTTTTTCCCAGCGCCGCCGCACCGGCAACGGTCCGGCGGCGCTGTCAAATCCGGCAGGCATCGCCGCCGATAGACAGAGGTCAGTCATGGCGTCAGCCGCAGAACAGATGGCCGCGAACCTCAGCTGGGGTCAGCTGGGCCGCGCGACCGAGCTTCGCCAACGCATCTGGTTCACTCTGGGCCTGCTGATCATCTACCGGCTCGGCACCTATATCCCCGTTCCCGGCATCGACGGCGGCGCGTTGCGGGCCTTCATGGAACAGGCGCAGGCGGGCATCGGCGGGATGCTGTCGATGTTCACCGGCGGCGCGCTGGGCCGCATGGGCGTCTTCGCCCTGGGCATCATGCCCTACATCTCGGCCTCGATCATCGTGCAGCTGCTGACGGCGATGGTCCCCACGCTCGCGCAACTGAAAAAGGAAGGCGAGCAGGGCCGCAAGAAGATCAACCAGTACACCCGCTACGGCACCGTGCTGCTGGCGCTGTTCCAGGCCTACGGCATCGCGCTGAGCCTCGAGGCCGGCGGCATGGCCCATGATCCGGGCTGGTTCTTCCGCGCCGCCGTCATCATCACCCTGGTCGGCGGCACCATGTTCCTGATGTGGCTGGGCGAGCAGATCACCGCCCGCGGCATCGGCAACGGCATCTCGCTCATCATCTATGTCGGCATCCTTGCGGAAATCCCCGGCAGCTTGGCGCAGTTCTTCGCCCAGGGCCGTTCCGGCGCGATCTCGACCCCGGTGATCCTCGGCATCATCGCCTTGGTGATCGCGGTCATGGCCTTCGTCGTGTTCGTCGAACGTGCGCTGAGGAAGATCCGCATCCAGTATCCCCGCCGCCAGGTCGGCATGAAGATCTACGACGGACAGTCCAGCCACCTGCCCTTGAAGGTGAACCCGGCGGGCGTCATCCCCGCGATCTTCGCCAGCTCGCTTCTGCTGCTGCCAGTCACGATCTCGACCTTCTCGGGCAACCAGACCGGGCCGGTGATGTCCACGATCCTGGCCTATTTCGGCCCCGGACAGCCGCTGTACCTGCTGTTCTTCGCGGCGATGATCATCTTCTTCAGCTACTTCTATACCCAGAACGTGGCCTTCAAGTCGGATGACGTCGCCGAGAACCTCAAGAACCAGGGCGGCTTCATCCCCGGCATCCGTCCCGGCAAGCGGACCGAGGAATATCTGGACTACGTGGTCAACCGGGTGCTGGTGATCGGCTCGCTTTATCTTGCGCTGGTCTGCCTGCTGCCCGAGGTGATCCGCGACGGCTTCTCGGTCCCGGTCTATTTCGGCGGCACCTCGGTCCTGATCATCGTCTCGGTGACGATGGACACCATCAACCAGGTCCAAAGCCACTTGCTTGCCCATCAGTATGAGGCTTTGATCGAGAAGTCGCAGTTGCGCGGCAAGCGCAAGGCGGGCGAACCCAAGCCCCGCCGCCTGCCGGCCCGCCGCTGACAATCCACGAAGGGGGGAGTCGTGACGATCAACATCATCCTGCTGGGGCCGCCCGGCGCGGGCAAGGGCACCCAGGCCCGCGCGCTGGTCGAGGACCGCGGCCTGGTGCAACTGTCCACCGGCGACATGCTGCGCGAGGCGCGCAGCTCGGGGACCGAGATGGGAAAGGTCGTGGCCGATGTCATGGACCGCGGCCAGCTTGTCACCGACGAGATCGTCATCGGCCTGATCCGCGAAAAGCTGGAAACCGAGGAGGCCCCCGGCTTCATCTTCGACGGCTTTCCCCGGACTCTGCCGCAGGCCGACGCGCTGGAAGAGCTGCTCTCCGGCATGGGCCGCAAGATCGACGCCGTGATCGAGATGCGGGTGGATGACGAGGCGCTGGTGGACCGGATCAGCGGCCGCTTCACCTGCGGCAACTGCGGCGAGGTTTATCACGACAAGACCCGCCCCACCGCGAAGGAGGGGGTCTGCGACGTCTGCGGCTCGACCGACCTGCGGCGGCGCGGCGACGACAATGCCGAAAGCCTCAAGACCCGGCTGATGGAATATTACAAGAAGACCTCGCCGCTGGTCGGTTACTACTACGCCAAGAAGACCCTGGCGCCCGTGGACGGCATGGCCGCCATGGACGAGGTCGGCGCAGAAGTGGCGGCCGTCATGGACGGCATCGAAGCCGATCCGGCGCTGTCCGCAAGCGGTTGACGGGCAGCCCCTGATCCATTAACCGCAGTCATCTCATTCGAGAATCACCCATCCGGGGTGAAGCGATGGCCCGACGGCGATGCCGCGGGCCATTGGTTGTGAAAAAAGCTTCCGGCGTTACGGAAGCGCAACATGAAGGACAACGGACTTGGCCCGTATCGCTGGCGTCAACATCCCGACCGGCAAGCGCGTTCCCATCGCGCTGCAGTATATCCATGGAATCGGCCCGCTGAATGCCGATGAAATCGTCAAGGCCGTGGGCATCGACCCATCGCGCCGCGTCAACGACCTGTCGGACGCCGAAGTCCTGCAGATCCGCGAGTTCATCGACGCCAACCTGACCGTCGAGGGCGACCTGCGCCGCGAGACGCAGATGAACATCAAGCGCATGATGGACCTCGGTTCCTACCGTGGCCTGCGCCACCGCCGCGGGCTGCCCGTGCGCGGCCAGCGCACCCACACCAACGCCCGCACCCGCAAGGGCCCGGCGAAACCCATCGCCGGCAAGAAGAAGTAAGGGGGCAGGGACATGGCACGCGACAAGACGCGCATGAAGCGCAAGGAACGCAAGAACATCGCCACCGGCGTGGCGCATGTGAACTCGTCGTTCAACAACACCAAGATCCTGATCTCGGACGTGCAGGGCAACGCGATCGCATGGTCGTCGGCCGGCACCATGGGCTTCAAGGGCTCGCGCAAATCGACCCCCTATGCTGCGCAGATGGCCGCCGAGGATGCGGGCAAGAAGGCGCAGGAACACGGGATGCGCACCATCGAGGTCGAGGTCCAGGGGCCCGGCTCGGGCCGCGAATCGGCGCTGCGCGCGCTGGCCGCCGTCGGCTTCAACATCACCGCGATCCGCGACGTGACGCCGATCGCCCACAACGGTGTCCGCCCGCCCAAGCGCCGGCGCGTCTGACGACCGTTCATTGACCCGTCCCGCGCCGCATCCGCCGGCGCGGGACGGCTTTTCGCATTTTACCTCGGGCGTTTCCGGCGGCTGGACATGGGGCCGGAAACAGGAATGGAGGAAATCGCATGATCCACAAGAACTGGGCCGAGCTGATCAAGCCCGCGCAGCTGGACATCCGGCCGGGCGGCAATCCGTCCCGCGTCGCCACCGTCATCGCCGAGCCGCTGGAACGGGGCTTCGGCCTGACCCTGGGCAACGCGCTGCGCCGGGTGCTGATGTCGTCCCTGCAGGGCGCCGCCATCACCAGCGTGCAGATCGACAACGTGCTGCACGAATTTTCCTCGGTGCCGGGCGTGCGCGAGGACGTGACCGACATCGTGCTGAACCTCAAGGGCGTCACGCTGAAGATGGACGTGGACGGGACCAAGCGCCTGACCCTGTCCGCCAAAGGCCCGGGCGAGGTCAAGGCCGGCCAGATCACCGAAACCGCCGGCATCACCGTGCTGAACCGCGACCATGTGATCTGCCACCTCGACGAGGGCGCCGAGCTGAACGTGGAACTGACGGTCGCCATCGGCAAGGGCTATGTCGCCGCCGACAAGAACCGCCCCGAGGATGCGCCCATCGGCCTGATCCCGATCGACGCGATCTTCTCGCCGGTCAAGCGCGTCAGCTACGAGGTCACGCCCACCCGCGAGGGGCAGGTGCTGGACTACGACAAGCTGACCATGCGGGTGGAAACCGACGGCTCGCTGACCCCCGACGACGCCGTGGCCTATGCCGCGCGCATCCTGCAGGACCAGCTTGGCGTCTTCGTCAACTTCGAGGAACCCGAATCGGCCCGCAGCCAGGACGCCGAG
The DNA here is from genome assembly GCF_016617715.1 of Paracoccus sp. MC1862. Classification (NCBI taxonomy): domain Bacteria; kingdom Pseudomonadati; phylum Pseudomonadota; class Alphaproteobacteria; order Rhodobacterales; family Paracoccaceae; genus Paracoccus; species Paracoccus sp. MC1862. The sequence goes on from NZ_CP067225.1 coordinate 2,872,000, forward strand.
GACGGGCTGGAGTTCGATCCGCGCCTGCTGAAGAAGGTGGACGAGCTGGAGCTTTCGGTCCGTTCGGCCAACTGCCTCAAGAACGACAACATCGTCTATATCGGCGACCTGATCCAGAAGACCGAGGCCGAGATGCTGCGGACCCCGAACTTCGGCCGCAAGTCGCTGAACGAGATCAAGGAGGTGCTTTCGGGCATGGGCCTGCATCTCGGCATGGACGTGGTGGACTGGCCGCCCGAGAACATCGAGGATCTCGCCAAGCGCTTCGACGACCAGTTCTGAGGAAACTTCGGGGGCACGGTCCCGTCTGCATCGTCTGTGCATCGACTGTGCATCGCCCGTGCCCCGGAAAAACCGGGCATCCCGCCCCAAGGAGAGCGTCCGCAACGCACGGCCGCCGGACAAAGCAAAACGCGATAGGAGACACCCATGCGTCACGCCCGCGGCTACCGCCGCCTGAACCGCACCCACGAGCACCGCAAGGCGCTGTTTTCCAATATGGCCGGCTCGCTGATCGAGCATGAGCAGATCAAGACGACCCTGCCCAAGGCCAAGGAACTGCGCCCGATCATCGAAAAGCTGATCACGCTGGCCAAGCGCGGCGACCTGCACGCCCGCCGGCAGGCTGCGGCACAACTGAAGCAGGACCAGCATGTCGCCCGCCTGTTCGAGATCCTCGGCCCCCGCTATGCCGACCGTCAGGGCGGCTATGTCCGGGTGCTGAAGGCCGGCTTCCGCTACGGCGACATGGCCCCCATGGCGATCATCGAGTTCGTCGACCGCGACACCTCGGCCAAGGGCGCCGCGGACCGCGCCCGTCTGGAAGCCGAGGCGGATATCGGTTTCGACGCCTGATCCACGAAGTCAGGGGCCGGTTGCTGCCGGCCCTTGCCAAGTGACGCCACGTCAGGACAAATAGACCCGCGCAGCCATGCTGCGCGGGTTCTTTTTTGCATCACCGTTAACTGAAAAAATACGTTCTACACTTAAATAACAGGGTAACGCCGGCAAGGCTTGGGCCTTGTCCTTAAATAAGCCCATTGACCGCCTCCTTGGCAATTTGTCTAAAAGGATATGTCTTCGAGAGCCGAGATCACCGCCACCCTGTCGCGCCTGAAAAAACTGGCGCCCGTGGGGTATTACATCGGGCTGCACATCCGTTTCGCGGCCCCCATCATGAGGTTCCAGACCTATCCCGAGGGCTGGTCGGAACGATACACGGCGAATGCCTATGCCTTGCGCGATCCGACGATCGCCTGGGGCTTCTCGACGACAGGTGCGGTGCGCTGGTCGGCCATGCCGATTCCCGATCCCTTCGGCATCCTCGCCGATGCGGCAAGTCATGGGCTGCATTACGGGCTGACCATGTCCAGCGGTCCGATCAAGTCACGCACCATTGCGAGCTTTGCCCATGACACGCGTGAATTCAAGGATGACGAGATCGAGACGATCTCGGCTCTGGTACGACGACTCCACGAGATCACGGAGCCGCCGGAGAGCCTGACAAAGGCTCAGCAAGAGGCCCTTCGATGTATCGCGGAGGGCGATCGCCACGCGGCAGCGGCTGCAAAGCTCGGCATCACCGAAAGTGCGTTCAAGGCGCGTCTGATTTCCGCCCGTGAACGGCTGATGGCCAGGACAACGGCCGAGGCGCTGCAGCGAGCCAAGGATTACCGTCTGCTTTAGGCCGTTCGCCCGTCATTCAACCAACCGCGGTCGCTCCGGGGGGCCAACCCCTCAACCCCAGGAGAAGACCATGCAGACCACCACGCTTTCCTTCAGCAATCTTCACAACCACGGCGAACTGTTTGCGAATTTGTTCCGCGCCCGCCGGCAGAGCTTCATCATCCAGAAGAACTGGGATCTGCCGCAGGCCGATGGCATGGAATATGACCAGTACGACACCCCCGCCAGCCGCTGGGTCGCTGTTCACGACGGCGTTGACCAGGTGCTTGGCGGCTTCCGCCTGACGCCCACCACCGCCCAGTGCGGGATCTACTCCTACATGATCCGCGACGCGCAGCGCGGCGTCCTTGGCGGCACGATCCCGCAGGACCTGCTGTATGGGGAAGCCCCCGTCGATCCGCAGGTGTGGGAATGCACCCGCGTCTTCGTCAACCACGAGACCCCGATGGCGATCCGCCGCAAGGTCCACATGCAGATGGCGGGTGCCATGACCCGGACCGCGCGCGAATTCGGCGCGACCCGTCTGATAGCGCTCACCGGGGCGACCTGGCCGCGCTGGTACGGCCGCTGCGGCCTGGACGCCGAGGCGATCGGCCGCGTCCTGCTGATCGAGGGCGAGGAGAACCAGTGCGTATCGATCAACCTCGTGCCGAAGATGCACTGATGGCGCGGCAAAGGTGGGGGATACCCACCACATGGCGGGCAGCGTAAACTGCCCGCCATGGCCGATCTTTTCGACGACATGCCCCTTTCGCCCGAGCCCGCGGGACGCTCGGCCCACCGTCCGCTCGCGGATCGCATCCGCCCGCGGCGGCTGGCCGAGGTCATCGGCCAGGGCGCGATCCTCGGCCCCGACGGGCCGCTTGGGGCGATGCTGGGGGCGGGCAGCCTGTCCTCGCTGATCCTCTGGGGACCGCCCGGCGTTGGCAAGACCACCATCGCGCGGTTGCTGGCCGACCAGACCGAGCGCGACTTCGTCCAGATCTCCGCGATCTTCTCGGGCGTGCCCGAGTTGCGGAAAGTCTTCGACACCGCCCGCCTGCATTACCGGCAGGGGCGGGGCACGCTGCTGTTCGTGGACGAGATCCACCGCTTCAACAAGGCGCAGCAGGACAGCTTCCTGCCGCATATGGAGGATGGGACCATCCTTCTGGTCGGCGCCACGACCGAGAATCCCAGCTTCGAGCTGAACGCGGCGCTTCTGTCCCGCGCGCAGGTGATCGTTCTGAAGCGGCTGGAACTGGCCGATCTTGAACTGCTCGCCCAGCGGGCCGAGCGCGAGATGGACCGCGCCCTGCCGCTGACCGGCGAGGCGCGCGAGGCGCTGCTGGCCATGGCCGACGGCGACGGCCGCGCCGCCCTGAACCTGATCGAGCAGGTGATGGCTTGGAAGGTGGAGCGTCCCCTCGGCACCGACGAACTCTCGCGCCGGCTGATGCGCCGGGCCGCGAAATACGACAAGGGGGGCGACGAGCATTACAACCTGATCTCGGCGCTGCACAAATCCGTCCGTGGTTCGGACCCCGATGCCGCGCTCTACTGGCTCGCGCGGATGCTGGAAGGGGGCGAGGACCCGCGCTACCTCGCCCGCCGCATCACCCGCATGGCGGTCGAGGACATCGGTCTGGCCGATCCGGCAGCGCAGCGCCACTGCCTGGACGCCTGGGCGCTGTATGAACGGCTCGGTTCGCCGGAAGGCGAGTTGGCGCTGGCGCAGGCGGTGATCTACCTTGCGCTCGCGCCCAAGTCGAACGCGGGCTATGCCGCCTACAAGGCCGCGCGGGCCGAGGCGCGGAAGACCGGCAGCCTGATGCCGCCCGCCCATATCCTGAACGCGCCCACGCGGCTTATGAAGGACCAGGGCTATGGCGCGGGCTATGCCTATGACCACGACGCCGAGGACGGCTTTTCCGGGCAGAACTATTTCCCTGACGGCATGAAGCGCCCCGTCCTCTACACCCCCGTCGAGCGCGGGTTCGAGCGGGAACTGAAGAAGCGGCTCGACTGGTTCGTGAGCCAGCGGCTCAAGCGCGGCGGTTGACTTTGCCGGGGCGCATCTACAGGTCAGCGGGATGATGACTGCGGTATTTCAGGTGGCGCTGGGCGGCGCTTTGGGCGCGACGGCACGCCATGGCGTGAACCTGGGCGCGGCGCGGCTGCTGGGGCCGGCTTTCCCCTGGGCGACGCTGGGGGTGAATGTCGCGGGCTCGTTCCTGATGGGCTTGGTGGTAGCGGCCCTGGGGCGTGACGGCGCCTGGGCACCCCTCCTGCTGACGGGGATGCTGGGCGGCTTTACCACCTTCTCGGCCTTCTCGCTGGATGCGGTGACGCTGTGGCAGAAGGGACAGGGGGGCATGGCCGCGCTTTATGTCGGGGTCAGCGTCCTTCTTTCGCTCGCCGCGCTTGTTGCGGGGCTTTCCATGGGGCGTCCGGCATGAGCGGCGTGCAGATCCTTCGCGTGGGCGATGACGAGGGCGAGCAGCGGCTGGACCGCTGGATGAGGAAGCGTTTTCCGCAACTGAACCAGATCGCCATCGAGAAGCTGTGCCGCACCGGCCAGATCCGTGTCGATGCGGGCCGGGTCAAGCCCGCAACCCGCGTCGAGCCGGGGCAGGAGGTGCGGGTGCCGCCCTTGCCCGACGCCGCACCTGCGCCTGCCGCGCCGCGCCTGCGGGAAAGCGACGCCGAGATGATCCAGGCGGCGGTGCTGTGGAAGGACGAGCATATCATCGCCATCAACAAGCCGCCGGGACTGCCCTCGCAGGGCGGCTCGGGGCAAGGGGAACGCCATGTGGACGGCCTGACTCCCGCGCTGATGTTCGGCTACAAGGAGAAGCCGAAGCTGGTGCACCGGCTGGACAAGGATACCTCGGGCGTGCTGCTGCTGGCCCGCACTGACCGGGTGGCGCGCCGGCTGTCGGAAGCCTTCCGCGCAAGGACCACCCGGAAGATCTACTGGGCGGCCGTCGCGGGTGTGCCGAACCCGAAAATGGGCACTGTCCGCTTTGGCCTTGTCAAGGCGCCGGGCCACGGGCGGGGCGGCGAGGGCGAGAAGATGATCTGCGTCCACCCGGCCAAGGTCGATCAGACCGAAGGCGCCAAGCGAGCGACCACCGACTACGCCGTGGTGGACAGCCTCGGCACCCGCGTCAGCTGGACCGCGCTGGTGCCCATCACCGGCCGCACCCACCAGTTGCGGGCGCATATGGCGGAACTCGGCCACCCGATCATCGGCGACGGCAAATATGGCGGCTCGGGGCAGGAAAACCTCGGCGACGGCTGGGGCGCGCAGCTTGGCGGAGAGATCAGCCGCAAGCTGCACCTGCACGCGCGGTCCATCGGCTTTGACCACCCGATCACCGGCAAGCGCGTCACCCTGACCGCGCCCCTGCCCGATCACATGGCGCGGACATGGAAGACCCTGGGCTGGCACGAGAGTGACGTGCCCGCCGATCCGTTCGAGGACGCATGAAGCTGGTCATCTGGGACATCGACGGCACGCTGGTGGACAGCCATGCGATGATCATGGAGGCCATGGCCGCGGGCATGGCTGCCGCAGGGCTGCCGGAACTGCCGCACCGCAAGGTCAGCGGCATCGTCGGCCTGTCGCTGCCGGTAGCGGTGGAGACCCTGCTGCCCGGCCATGACCCGGCGACCCATGCGGCCGTGGCCGAGGGCTATCGCGTCCATTACTCTGCCGCGCGGGCGATGGCCGAATCGCCGCTGTTTCCCGGCGCGCGGGACTGCCTTGACCGGCTGGCCGCGCTGGACGACCTGCTGATGGCGGTCGCCACCGGCAAGTCGCGGCGGGGCTTGGACGCGCTGCTGGCCGCGCATGGGCTGGAGGGCTATTTTACGGCCACCCATTGCGCCGACGGCCATCTGTCGAAGCCCGCGCCAGGGATGATCCTCTCTTGTCTCAATGACAGCGGGGTCGATGCCACCCGCGCGGTGATGATCGGCGACACCAGCTTCGACATCCTCATGGCAGGGAATGCCGGCATCAAGGCCATCGGGGTTGCCTGGGGCCATCACCCGGCCGGTGACCTGACTGCGGCGGGGGCGCTGGCCGTCGCCCGCGACTTTTCCGAACTTTCCCAACTGATCGAGAATTGGGCAGCATGAGCGAATGGCAGGCCCGCCGCTTCTGGAAGGAAAACGCCGTCGAGCCCGTCCCCGGCGGCTATGAGGTGCGGCTGGACGGTCGTCCCCTGCGCACCCCCGGCAAGCTGCCGCTGGTGCTGCCGACCCGTGCGCTGGCACTGGCGGTGGCCGCGGAATGGGACGCGCAGACCGACGTGATCGATCCCGGCGCGATGCCGCTGACGCGGGCCGCGAACTCGGCCATCGAGCGGGTCGCGCCGCAGTTCGATGCCGTGGCCGACATGCTGGCCGAATACGGCGGCACCGATCTTCTGTGCTACCGGGCCGAGCATCCGGTCGAGCTGGTCATGCAGCAGGCCGAGGGCTGGAACCCCTTGCTGGACTGGGCGCGGTCCGACCTGCAGGCAATGCTGCTGGTGACGCAGGGAGTGATCCCCGTCGCGCAGGACCGGGTGGCGCTGACGCGGCTGCGGGACCGGCTGGACGCCCTGAGCCATTGGCAACTGACGGCGCTGCATGACCTGGTGACGCTCTCGGGCTCGCTCATCCTGGGGCTTGCGGTGCTGGGGGGGCGGCTGCGGGCGGACGAGGCGCACCGGTTGTCCCGCATCGACGAGGAGCATCAGGCCGCAATCTGGGGCCGCGACGAGGAAGCCGACATCGCCGCCGAGGGGCGGCTGCAGGCGCTGCGGAATGCCGCGCGGCTGCTGGCGCTGCTGGCGGCGGACGCGGCGTCGAAAACGGACCCCTCGCCTGACGCTTGACGGACGCGTTGCGACCGGCAGTATGACGTTCAGGCCGAGCGCGTCAGGCGCGTCCCGGCAGGCGGGCCGGTCAACCGAGCCGAGAAAACCGTGCCGGGCGCAGATCCGGCGGACAACAGAGAGGAACTTCATGCGACACACGGCTTTCCTGGCCACGGTGGCCGCCGCGGCGCTGTCCGCGGGCACGGTGATGGCAGCCGAGGGCGACACCCTCGCGCAGGTCAAGCAGCGCGACGTGCTGAACTGCGGCGTCAACACCGGCCTTGTCGGCTTTGCCGCGCCGGATGCGAACGGCAACTGGTCGGGCTTCGACATCGCGGTCTGCCGCGCGGTCGCCGCGGCCGTGCTGGGCGACCCCGCCAAGGTGAAATACATCCCCACCACCGGGCAGACGCGATTCACCGCGCTGACCTCGGGCGAGGTGGACCTGCTGGCGCGGAACTCGACCTGGACCTTCCAGCGCGACACCGACCTCAAGATGGATTTCGCGGCGGTGAACTATTACGATGGGCAGGGCTTCATGGTCCGTCAGGATCTCGGCGTCAGCTCGGCCACCGAACTCGACGGCGCGACGATCTGCATCCAGACCGGCACCTCGACCGAACTGAACCTGGCCGACTGGTTCAAGGCCAACAACATGACCTACCAGCCGGTCAACATCGATTCGAACGCCGAGGGTGAGCAGCAGTACATGGCGGGCGCCTGCGACGCCTATACCACCGACGCATCCGGCCTTGCCGCGACCCGGGCGGCCTTCGCCGATCCCGACAGCCACATCATCCTGCCCGAGATCATCTCGAAAGAGCCGCTGGCTCCGGCGGTCCGCCACGGCGACAGCAACTGGGGCGACATCGTCCGCTGGACGCTTTACGCGCTGATCTCGGCCGAGGAATACGGCGTGACCTCGGCCAATCTGGACGAACTGTCGCGGTCCTCGACCAATCCCGACGTGCAGCGGATGCTGGGCGCCACCGACGATTACGGCGCGATGCTGGGGCTGGACAAGGAATGGGCCAAGCGGGCCATCGCCGCCTCGGGCAACTATGGCGAGATCTTTGCCGCCAACATCGGCGAGCAGACCCCCATCGGGCTGCCGCGCGGGCTGAACGCGCTGTGGACGCAGGGCGGCCTGATGTACGCGATGCCGTTCCGCTGAAAACCCTGACGCCCCGCCCCGCCGACCTGCGCGGCGGGGCGCTTCGTTCCGGCTGAACGATGCACCCGTGGCCGAGGTGGACGCAAAGATCCGCCCGGCCCAACTGGGAGAAACATATGGCGCCTGCACCCCCGGCAAGGCAGTCCTTCCGGCTGTCCATGCTGATCTACGACCGCCACTATCGCGCGCTGCTGATCCAGGCGCTCGTGTTCATCCTGGTGATGTCCGTCGCGGCATGGCTGGTGAACAACACGGTCCAGAACCTTGCCCGGATGGGCAAGACCTTCGACTTCGGCTTCCTGACCAACCGGTCGGGCTATGACATCCCCTTCAGCCTGATCGCTTACGATTCGAACTCGACCCATCTGCGGGCGGCGATGGTGGGGCTGCTGAACACGCTGCTGGTGTCGGCGCTGGGCTGCGTCATCGCCACGGTCCTGGGCGTCACCGCGGGGGTGCTGCGGCTGTCGCGGAACTGGCTCGTTTCCAGGCTGATGACGGTCTATGTGGAAATCTTCCGCAACGTGCCGCTGCTGCTGTGGATCCTCGTGATCCTTGCGCTGTTCACCGAGGTGATGCCCGCCCCCCGCGATTACCGCACGGCCGAGGACGGGACCGCCAATGCCGAGATGATCCTGTTCGGCACCGTCGCGCCCACGAATCGCTATACCGCCGTCCCCGCCGTGGTGGCGGAACGCGATCCCGGCCCGGTGTCGATCCTAGGGGTCCAGATCGACGCGATGGTGGTGGCCTTTGCCGTGGCGCTGCTGTCGGCCTGGCTCATCAACCGCTGGCTGCGGAAGCGGGCGCAGTATCTGCAGGACACCACCGGGCGGCGGCCCGTGACTTGGTGGATCTCGCTGGCGCTGTTTCTGCTGCCGCTGCTGGGGCTGATGCAGTTGTTCGGCATCCATCTGGTCGCGCCGGAACTTCGCGGCTTCAACTTCGCGGGCGGCATGAACCTCGACAACGGCTTCGTGGTGCTGCTGCTGGCGCTGTCGCTTTATACCGGCGCCTTCATCGCCGAGATCGTGCGCGCCGGGATCATGGCCGTCAGCCGCGGCCAGACCGAGGCCGCCGCGGCCTTGGGGATGCGCGCCCGCCCGATCATGGCGCTGGTGGTGCTGCCGCAGGCGCTGCGGGTCATCATCCCGCCGCTGATCTCGCAGTTCCTGAACCTGACCAAGAACAGTTCGCTGGCGATCGCGGTGGGCTATCCCGACTTGCGGGCGACGCTGGGCGGCACCACGCTGAACCAGACGGGGCGGGAAATGGAATCGATGATCCTGATGATGGGGATCTATCTGGCGATCAGCCTGATCGTCTCGGCGGTGATGAACCTCTACAATTCCCGCGTCCGGCTGAAGGAGCGCTGAGATGAGCGAAGTCCATGCCGAAACCGTCCCCTTCGTGCGCGGCACCATGCTGCCGCCGACCCCTCCGCCTGCGCGGCAATCGGGGGTGGTGCTGTGGCTGCGCGAGAACCTGTTTTCCGGGCCGCTGAACATCCTGCTGACTCTGGCCGGCCTGGCGGTTGTCTGGAGCATCGTCTCGCATCTGTGGCCGTGGTTCGCGAACTCGGTCTGGAACGCATCCAGCATCGGCGAGTGCCGCCAGATCATCGCCGAGCGCGACGGCCCCGGCGCCACCGGCGCCTGCTTCGCCATCATCCGCGAACGCTGGAACCAGTTCATCTTCGGCTTCTACCCGGCCGAGCATTACTGGCGCCCCACCGCTGCATTCGCGCTGCTGCTGTTCGCGGTGGCTCCCATCCTGTTTTCCGAAAGCCGCCGGCTGCGCTGGACGGTGCTGGCGCTGACCGCGGTCCTTGGCTTTGCGGCCTGCGTCGCGCTGGGCACGCCCATACGGCCGCTGCTGGTCATCGGCGCCGCTTTCGTCGCCCTGACGGCGCTGATCGAATACGCGCCGGGACGGGCGCTGGTCTTCAGCCTCCTTTACCCTTTCCTTGCGGTCTGGCTGCTCTGGGGCGGGCCGATCTGGAATCCGCTTGCGGTTCTGGCCGGATTTGCCCTTGCCCTGATCATCTGGCGGACCCTCGGACGCTTCGGCGCGGGGTTGATCGGGCTGGCGCTGGGCGTGGGTTTTGCCGTCTGGTGGTGGACGGCGCTCGGCCCCCGGGTGGCGGCGGACCTGCAGGCGCTTCTGCCGATGGCGCTGGCCCCGGTCGAATCGCGGTCCTTCGGCGGCTTCCTGCTGGCGCTGACCATCGGCGTCTCGGGCATCGTCATGTCGCTGCCGCTGGGGATCATCCTGGCGCTTGCCCGCCAGTCGAACCTGCCGGTAGTCAAGATGCTGGCAGTCATGTTCATCGAGTTCATCCGCGGCGTGCCGCTGATCACGCTGCTCTTCGTGGCCTCGATCCTGCTGAACTACTTCCTGCCGCCGGGCACCAGCTTCGACATTATCCTGCGGGTCATCATCATGGTGACCCTGTTCGCGAGCGCCTACATGGCCGAGGTGATCCGCGGCGGCTTGGCCGCCCTGCCGCGCGGGCAATACGAGGGCGCGGACTCGCTTGGCCTGACCTATTGGCAGGCGCAGCGGCTGATCATCCTGCCGCAGGCGCTGAAGATTTCCATCCCCGGCATCGTCGGCACCTTCATCGGCGTCTTCAAGGACACCACGCTGGTCACCTTCGTGGGCCTTTTCGACCCGCTGAAGCAGATGGCCGACACGATCCGGGCGACCTTCGCCTGGAAGGGTGCCTATTGGGAGCCTTACGTCTTCACCGGCACCATCTTCTTCATCCTGTGCTTCGCCATGTCCCGATACGCCATGTATCTGGAACGGCGGCTCAAGACCGATCACCGCTGAGGGACCGTTTATGACCGACCTGAACACCCGGCCCCGGCCGGCCCCCGCGATGGGGTCCGAGATCGCCGTGCGGATCGAGAAGCTGAACAAGTGGTACGGCACCTTTCACGTGCTGCGCGACATCGACCTGACCGTCCACCGGGGCGAGCGGATCGTGATCGCCGGGCCGTCGGGATCGGGGAAATCGACGCTGATCCGCTGCATCAACCAGCTTGAGGAACACCAGTCCGGCCGCATCACCGTGGACGGGATCGAACTGACCAACGACATCAAGAACATCGACAAGATCCGGTCCGAGGTCGGGATGGTGTTCCAGCACTTCAACCTGTTCCCGCATCTGACCGTGCTGGAGAACTGCACCCTTGCGCCCATCTGGGTCCGCAAGGTGCCCCGGCGCGAGGCCGAGGAAACGGCGATGCATTTCCTGCGCGAGGTCCGCATCCCCGAGCAGGCCGACAAGTATCCCGGCCAGTTGTCGGGCGGCCAGCAGCAGCGGGTGGCCATTGCCCGCTCGCTCTGCATGAAGCCCAAGATCATGCTCTTCGACGAGCCGACCAGCGCCCTTGATCCCGAGATGATCAAGGAAGTTCTGGATACCATGATCGAGCTGGCCGAGGGCGGCATGACGATGATCTGCGTGACGCATGAGATGGGCTTTGCCCAGGCCGTGGCGCATCGGGTGATCTTCATGGACCAGGGCCAGATCGTCGAGGAGAACACCCCGCGCGAGTTTTTCAACAATCCGCAATCCGAACGCACCAAGCTGTTCCTCAGCCAGATTCTGGGGCATTGAGGGACAAAACAACGCGCGTGGGGGTGATCGAATGAACCAGATGTATCTGCTGCTGCTCGGCCTTCTGGGCGTCGCCGCCATCGGCAGCCTTCTGTCCAGCGACGACGACGAGGAATTCGACGAAGGCGAGGACCTGCCTGACATTCCCGTCCGGGACGGCACCGACAATTCCGAGACGCTGACCGGCACCGACGGGGCCGAGATCATCCGCGGCTTCCGGGGGGACGACACCATCGACGCGGGCGCCGGCGACGACTGGATCTACGGGGGGCTGGACGATGATACGGTCATCGCCGATGCCGGGGACGACCGCGTCTTCCTGGGCAGGGGCGACGATCTCTACGGCGAGCGCGGCAGCACCGCCGATGACGGCAACGACACCATCGAGGGCGGCAGCGGCAAGGACACCGTCCATGCAGGCGCGGGCGATGACCTGATTCTGCCCGGCGACGACGACAATGACGACGACGTGCTGAACGGCGGCCCCGGCTCGGACACGATCCGGGGCGGCCATGGCGATGACCTCATCGGCGCCGACGACGTTCTGGATGGCGATCCCGACTTTTACTACGGCGACAAGGGCAGCGACACGATCTGGCTCGGCGACGGCGATTACGCCGAAGGGGGCGAAGGCCGCGACGACTACCTGCTGACCGCGGGCCTGGGCGCCTCGACCATCGTCTATGGATCGGCGGACCGGATCACCGTGAACTACGAGGGCACCGGGGATGATCCGCCCGAGGTCAGGGTGGTGCAGTCGGGCGCAGACGCCCATCTGGTCGTGGACGGCGATGTTCTGGCCATTCTCAAGGACACCGACGCTGCGGCGGTCGACGAGATCGAGCTGAAGGCATCGGGCAGCGCGGCTGGTGCCGCCACGGGTGCCGTCGTCGGCGGTCCCGCGGGTTCCGGTCCCGGCTCTGCTGCAGGACCGGCAAGCTAGGACAGGAGCGCGCCTCTGGCTGGAACGGCCCGCCGCCCTGGCGGGCCGTCTGTATTTCAGACCGCCGTGCGGCGCATCTCGTCCAGGTAGATCTCGCGCAGCCGCCGCGCCACGGGGCCGGGCTTGCCGTCCCCGATGGCCGTGCCGTCCAGTTCCACCACCGGCATCACGAAGGCCGAGGCCGAGGTGATGAAGGCCTCGTCCGCCGCCTTTGCCTCATCCACGGTGAAGCTGCGTTCCTCGACCCCAAGCTGCGCCTCGGCGGCCAGCCGCAGCACCGCGGCGCGGGTGATGCCATGCAGGATGTCGGTCGAAAGCTGGCGGGTGATGATGGTGCCGTCCTTGACGATATAGGCGTTGTTCGAGGTTCCTTCGGTCACCAGCCCGTCCTCGACCATCCAGGCGTCGTCGCAGCCCCGCGCCTTGGCCTCCATCTTGGCCATCGAGGGGTAAAGGAGTTGCACCGTCTTGATGTCGCGGCGCGACCAGCGCAGGTCGGGCACCGTGCAGACTCGCAGCCCGGTTTCCGCCTGCGGGTTCTGGGCCAATCCCGGCTTCGACTGGGTGAACATGACGACCGTGGGCGTTGTCCCTTCGGGCGGATAGGCAAAGTCGCGGTCACCGGGGTTGCCGCGCGTGACCTGCAGATAGACCAGCCCCTCGGCAATGCCGTTTTCCGTGACCAGCCGCTGGTGCGCTTGCAGCCATTCCGCATTCGTCATGGGATGGGTCATGCCCAGCTCATCCAGCGAGCGCGCCAGCCGTTTCATATGGCCGTCGAAATCCAGAAGCCTGCCGTCCAGCACGCTGACGACCTCGTAGACGCCGTCGGCCATCAGAAATCCCCGGTCGAAGATCGAGACGGTGGCCTGTTCCTCAGGCAGGTAGCGGCCGTTGACAAGGACGGTGCGGGACATCGTGTTCTCCGGAATGTGGCGGGTTGGTTGTGCGCCAATGCGCGGATGCGTTCAATGCGCCTTCCCCGTGCATCCGCAGAAAGGCTTGCTGCAACTGCGGCAACAATCTATCACCCCTGCGACACGCCACGAAATATCCTTGCACGAGGTCTCATGTCTTTCCGGCTGCAACCCCCTGCTCCTGCCCGCCTGAACCGCTGCCAGTTGTTCGGCCCCGGTTCCCGCACCCAGCTTTTCCAGAAGATGGCGGGTTCGGCTGCCGATGTCATCAACCTTGATCTTGAGGATTCGGTCGCCCCGGACGACAAGCACCAGGCCCGGAAGAACGTCATCCAGGCCATCGGCGATGTGGACTGGGGCAACAAGACGCTGTCGGTGCGGATCAACGGGCTGGACACGCCTTATTGGTACCGCGACGTGGTGGATCTGCTGGAACAGGCCTCGGACCGGCTGGACCAGATCATGATCCCCAAGGTCGGCAATGCCGCCGACATCTATGCGGTGGACGCGCTGGTGACAGCGGCGGAACGCGCCAGAGGTCGCCAGAAGCCGATTACCTTCGAGGTCATCATCGAATCGGCCGCCGGCATCTCTCATGTCGAGGAGATCGCCGCCGCCAGCCCCCGTTTGCAGGCGATGAGCCTGGGCGCGGCCGATTTCGCGGCCAGCATGGGCATGGCGACAACCGGCATCGGCGGCACGCAGGAAAACTACTACATGGCCCGCGAGGGGCAGAAATACTGGTCCGACCCATGGCACTGGGCACAGGCTGCCATCGTCGCGGCCTGCCGGACGCATGGCGTGCTGCCGGTGGACGGCCCCTTCGGCGATTTCAGCGACGAGGAGGGCTTCCGCGCCCAGGCGCTGCGTTCGGCCACGCTGGGCATGGTCGGGAAGTGGGCGATCCACCCCAGCCAGGTGGCGCTGGCCAACGAGATCTTCTCGCCGAACGAAAAGGCCGTCACCGAAGCGCGCGAGATCCTCGCGGCCATGGAAGACGCGCAGAAATCCGGCGCCGGGGCGGCGGTATACAAAGGTAGACTGGTTGACATCGCGTCAATTCGTCAGGCACAAGTGATCGTGCGCCAGGCAGAACTGATCACTGCCGAGGCACAACGCTGACGCAAGCGGACCCGGACGGCTCGGCGGGGAGGCCAGCCGTCTTAGGGGGAGGAGCGACAGGCCCCGTCCCACGCGGGGCCTGTCTCTGTTTGGATGGGCCGCCGAGGTCGTCAGAAATCGAACAGGTCGCCCAAGAAGGATTCGCGGCGTTTGGGTTTGCGGCCATGGCGATGATCGTCGTCGTAATCATCATGATCCCGCCGCCGATCACGCTCCTCGGAGCGATAGCTGTCCTGCCGCTCATGGCCGGATTGCGGCGATCCCTGCAGATCGGGGGCTGCAGTGGGCTGGCCGACAGAGGGTAGAGGAGGCATCGACACAGCGGCGCGGTCGATGATCTTGTCCAGTTCCCCGCGATCCAGCCAGACGCCGCGGCATCTGGGGCAATAATCGATCTCGACACCGCTGCGATCGGACATCACCAGCGTCTCGCCATCTGCCGGACATTTCATCCAAGGTCTCCTCTGGTCCCTGCCTTTTCAGGTAAGCCGCCCGGCGCTGAGCGCAATGGGCAGACAGCAACACGTCCCGGTGATTTCTTTCCGGTAAAAATATTCCCGGCTTCCGGGCGCCCGGGAACAGCTTGTTGGACTGTGTTCAGCCAAGAAGGCCGTGGCGGCTGATAGGCCCGAAGGGTCGATCCCCCATGCGGCCCTGCAGCAAGCCCTTATGTCGCGGCCTGCCATTCCGCCGGGATCACCGGGGTCGCCGCGACCAGCTTGCGGGTGACGGGATGGCGGGGGGAGGACAGGATGCGCGCGGTCGGGCCTTCCTCGACCATGCGGCCCTGGTCCATCACCAGCACCCGGTCGGTGATCGCGCGCACCAGCGACAGGTCGTGGCTGATGAACAGCCAAGACAGCCCGTGCCGCTGACGAAGCCTGGCTAGCAGGTCCAGCACCCTTGCGCGCACCTGCACGTCCAGCGCGCTGACCGCCTCGTCCAGCACGATCAGACGGGGCTGGATGATGAGGGCGCGGGCGATGGCGATGCGCTGGCGCTGGCCGCCGGAAAACTCGTGGATATGGCGGCGCATGGCGTCGACCCCGATCCCGACCTCGTCCAGAACCTCGGCCACGCGCTCGCGCCAGTCGGCGGGCCGGCCGGTCAGGTGGAAGGGTTCGGCCACCAGCCGGTCCACCGTCCAGCGCGGGTCGAAGCTGGAAAACGGGTCCTGGAAGACCGCCTGCATCTGTGCCCGCTGCGCCTTGGGCATCCCCGGCCCGACCGCCGCGCCCCCCAGCCGGACCCGGCCGCCCTGCAGCGCATCCAGCCCCATGATCGCGCGGGCGAGCGTCGATTTCCCGCAGCCCGATTCACCCACCAGCCCGACTGATTCTCCTTGCGCGATGGTCAGGCTGACGCCATCCACCGCCCGCAGAACGGGGCGCGGGGCGAAAAGTGCCGGACGGGGCAGGCGGTATTCGCGCACCGCGCCCTCGACCTGCAGGATCGGCGGGCCTTGCGCCCGCGCCCCTGTCTCGGCGGGGACGTGGCTCGCGGCGGCGAAGAGGGAGCAGGTATAGGGATGGCGGCGGAAGCGGAAGACCTCGGCCGTGGTTCCGGCCTCGACGATCCGGCCGTGCTGCATCACCGCCACGCGGTCGGCGATGCCTGCGACGACCGCGAGGTCATGGGTGATGAGCAGCAGCGCCATCCCTTCGTCCCGCACCAGCCCGCGCAGCAGGTTCAGGATCTGCGCCTGCGTAGTCACGTCCAGCGCCGTCGTCGGCTCGTCGGCGATCAGCAGGTCAGGGGCCTCGGCGATGGCCATGGCGATGGCGACGCGCTGGCGCTGGCCGCCCGACAGTTGGTGCGGGTAAAGCCCGAGGGGAAAGCGGGCGGCGGGCAGGCCCACCCGGTCCAGCCTGTCGCGGGCGCGGGCCAGCGCCTGCGCGCGGGGAAGGCGGCGGAAGCTTTCCGCCACCTGGTCGCCGATGGTCATCAGCGGGTTCAGCGCCGTCATCGGCTCCTGGAAGATCATCCCGATGCGACGACCCCGCAGCGCATCCATCGCCCGTTCCGGCAGGTCGAGCAGGTTGCGCCCGTCCAGTTCCACCCGCCCGCCGACCTGCGCGCCATCCGGCAGCAGCCCGATGGCCGCCAGCGCCGTCATCGACTTGCCCGAGCCGCTTTCGCCGACCAGCCCCGTCACCTCTCCCCGCGCCAGCGGCAGGGTCACGTCCGACACCACCTGCCGCCCGGCGATGGTGACGCACAGGTTCTGCAGCGCGATCATGTCAGCCGCGCCTTGAGCCGGGGGTCCAGCGCGTCGCGCAAGCCGTCGCCCAGCAGGTTCAGCCCCAGCACCGTCAGCACGATCGCCATTCCCGGCACGATGGCGACATGAGGGGCGATCGTCACCATCGTCTGCGCCTCGGCCAGCATCCGCCCCCAGCTCGGGATGGGCGGCTGCGCGCCGAGGCCCACATAGGACAGCCCGGCTTCCGCCAGAATCCCCAGCGCGAACTGGATCGTGGCCTGCACGATCAGAAGGCTCGCAAGGTTCGGCAGGATGTGTTCGACGCTGATCCGCGCCGCGCCCTTGCCCGCGACCTCGGCCGCGCGGATGTAGTCGAGCGTCCACAGCGGCAGCGCCCCGCCGCGCGTCACGCGGGCGAAGACGGGGATGTTGAAGATGCCGATGGCGAGCATGGCGTTCCCCGCCGAAGGCCCCAGCGCGGCGGTGATGAGGATCGCCGTGACCAGCGCCGGGAAGGCGAAGATCAGGTCGTTCCCCCGCATGATCGCCTCGTCCAGCCACCCGCCGCGGGAACCCGCGGCCACCAGCCCCAGCGGCACGCCGATCCCGGCGCCGATCCCGACCGCCGCCAGCGCCACGGCCAGCGAGGTCCGCGCCCCGATCATCACCATCGACAGCAGGTCGCGGCCCAGATGGTCGGTGCCCAGAAGATGGGGGCCGCCGGGCGGACGCAGACGGTTCGCGACATCGACCCCGGTCACGTCGAAGGGCGTCCAGACCAGCGAGACCAGCGCCAGAGCCACCGCCAGTCCTGCCAGCGCCGCGCCCAGGCTCAGGCCCAGCCGATGGAGGAGGACGCTCATCGCCCGCGCAGCCTCGGGTCCACGGCGGCATAGGCCAGATCGACGAGGAAGGTGACAAGGATCACTGCCGCGACCAGCACCAGCACCGCCGACTGCACCACCACCAGGTCGCGCTGGGTGATCGCCTGAAAGATCAGCCGCCCAAGGCCGGGCAGGTAGAAGACATTCTCGATGATGATCGCGCCGGCCAGCAGGAAGGAAAACTGCATCCCCAGGATCGTCAGGACCGGGATCATCGCGTTGCGCAGCGCATGGCGGCGCATGACCTGCCCGCGGCTGAGACCCTTGGCCCGCGCGCTGCGGATATAGTCCTGTCCCAGCGTCTCGATCAGCGCCGAGCGCAGCACGCGGGCAAGGATCGCCGCCTGCGGCAGCGCCAGCGCGACAGCAGGCAGGATCAGGGCGCGCAGAGCCGCGAGGGGATCGGCCCAGCCGGGGAAGCCCCCCGCCGGAAGCCAGCGCAGCTTCACCGCGAAGACGAGCACCAGCAGCATTGCGAACCAGAAGTTCGGCAGCGCGATGCCGATCTGCGTGGCCCCCATCGCTACCGCGTCGGCTACCCGGCCGCGCCGTCCCGCCGCCAGCATCCCCACCGGCAGCGCCACCGTGACCGCCAAGGCCAGCGCCAGCGCCGCCAAGGGCAGCGAGACCCGCACCCGGTCGAGGATCATCCCCGCCACCGGCGTCTTGTAGGCGAGGCTGGTGCCCAGGTCCCCCGTCAGCACGCCCCCCAGCCATTGCGCGTAGCGCACCGGCCATGGCAGGTTCAGGCCAAGCTGCTCGCGCAGGGCCGCAATGGTTTCAGGCTGCGCGCCGGTGCCGAGGACAAAGACCGCCGGATCGCCCGGCACGAGGTCCACCACCGCGAAGATCACCGCCGAGGCGGCGACCAGCGCCAGGGCCAGCGAGACGAGGCGCCGCGCCAGCAGCCTCATGCGCCGCTTCCCTCGGCCGGGTTCATGAGCCTGGCACCTCGATCTTGCCCAGCAGCGGCGGGTCGCCGGGGTTGATGCTGTGGCGCTCGATCATGCGATGGACGCGGGGATCGCCCTTGCCGCGATGCAGGGCGCGCATGGCGACGATCACCTCATGGTCGGACTTGGTGCGGCGCAGGTTGTGGCGCACGTAATCGTCCCAGGTGGCGAGGTGATAGCTTTCCGACCAGACGCGCGGGTTTTCCAGGTCGCGCAGCAAGGCCCAGTTGCGCGCGCCGTTGCGGCGGCGGATTGCGCGGCGGCGGGCCATCAGGCGCAGGAACTCGGGCGTGTCCTCGGGGTCGATGAGATAGTCCACCATGACCACGATCGGCCCGGACCGCCCGCGCAGGTCCAGGGCAAGCTGCGGCTTGCGGAACTGCCCGGCGGGGTCGAGGTCGAGCTTGCCGAACTCGGGCTGGCTGAACCAGTGCCCGATCACGGCCCCAAAGATCAGCAGCCCCGCGGCCCAGGCCAGCGCCGCATCCACCCCCTGCGCGTCGGCCAGCATCCCCCACAGGAAGCTGCCCGCCGCCATGCCGCCAAAGGTGGCGGTCTGGTACAGCGCCAGCGCCCGCGCCACCACCCAGCGCGGCGTGGACAACTGGACGGTCACGTTGAACAGCGACAGCGCCAGCACCCAGGACGCGCCCGCCGGCAGCAGCGCCAGCCCCTGCAGATAAACGTTGTCGGTGGTCGAGATCAGCAGGCAGGAGATCGCAAAGCCCATGAAGGCCACGCGGACCACGTTCTCGTTGTTCATCCGCTCGCGGATGCGGCTGTTCGAGGCGGCGCCGAGGATCGCGCCCAGGCCATAACAGCCCAGCAGCAGGCCGAGGGTCAGCGAGCCACCCTCGGGGTGTTCGGTCGCGATCAGGGGCAGCAGGGCCAGGATGGCCACCGCCGAAAAACCGAACAGTGCCCCCCGTGCCAGCACCCGCATCAGGTTCGGGGACAGCGCCACATAGCGCAGTCCGGCGGCGATCGCGGGGGCCAGCGGCTCGGGCGGGGCGATGCGGACGCGCGCTGGCGGCTTCCAGCGGATCAGGGCGAAGAGCAGCGGCACATAGCTGAAGGCGTTGACCGCAAAGGCCGCCGCGGCGCCGTAAGCCGCCACGATCAGCCCGCCCGCCGCCGGCCCGACCGAGCGCATCAGGTTGAAGCCGACCGAGTTCAGCGTGACCGCCGCCGGCAGGTCCGCACGCGGGACCAGGTCGCCCATGCTGGCCTGCCACGGCGGGTTGTAGAGCGCCTGCCCCAGCCCGATCAGGAAGGTCAGCGCCAGCAGGCTGTAGGGGTCGAGCCAGCCGTAGGTCGCGACCACCGCCAGGAACAGCGACACGCTGGCCATGACCCCCAGCGCGATCAGCAGCAGCCGCTTGCGCTCGAAGATGTCGGCCAGAGCGCCCGACAGCAGCGCGAACAGCATGATCGGCAGGGTGTTGGAGGCCTGCACCAGCGCCACCAGCGTGGCGCTGTCGGTCAGTTGCGTCATCATCCAGGCCGCGCCCACCGCCTGTACCAGCCCGCCGAAGTTCGAGACCAGCGTTGCCGCCCAGAGGGTGCGGAACGCCTTGTGACGGAACGGGGCAAGGGCGGAGGGGCGGGACATCAGGGTCACACTAGCGGCGGCGGCGGGAAGGGCAATCGGACGCTGGCCTGCCCGGCAAGGAAGCGCGGCTTGACGGCGATGGTTCCGCCGTCATGCTGGCCGGCACTGTCCCGAACCGAGGATGCCTCATGACCGATCCGCGCCCCATGCCCATCCCGGACCGCCTTGCCGGGCGCCAGCTTGCGTTGCGGGCGATCATGGACGGGCGGGGCTTGGACGCGGTGATCCTGTCCTCTCTGCCGAGCCTGGCCCATTACGGCGGGCTCGGGAGCGGCGACGCATCCTGCCTGCTGGTCGTCACCGCGCGCGAGGCAAGGCTGGCCTGGCCGGGACACCCGCCCGGGATATGGGCCGAGGCCACGGCCCTGCTGCCTGACAACTGTGCGCTGGGCCACGAGGACGATGTTCCGGCGGATGCGCTTGCGGCGGTGCAGCGGCTCAGGCGGCCCCGGCGGCTGATCTCCATATCCGCCGACATCGCCCGCCAGATCGCGGAAGGATGAAAGACCCCCGCCCGAGGAAAGGCGGGGGTCCAGAGCGGCGGCCTTCGGGGGAGGAGCCGGCCGCCGGACGGCCGCGCGCTCAGCGGCGGCCGGTGAACAACGAGACGATCACCAGCAGGATCACCGCGCCGATGGTCGAGAACACGATCGAGCCGAGAAAGCTCGTGCCGCGGACGGTAGCGCCCGCGGCCGGTCCGGCCCCGAGGTTCCAGCCCAGCGTCGGGAACAGCCAGCTTGCCAGAACGGCGCCCAGGACGCCCACCACGATGTTCATCAGGCTGCCCTGACCGTGGCCCTTGACGATCTTGCCGGCAAGCCAGCCGGCGATGGCGCCGATGATGATGGCGACGATGAAGCCCATGCTTGGTCCCTTTCCAGATGCGGCGGGGCTTGTGCAGCCGCCGGATGTCCCCCGAACGTCGGGCTGGCCCGGGGGTTCCGGGGCAGGGAAAGGGTGGTGCCGCGCTGCGGCATATGGGCAACGGATCACGGCGTGATCAAAAGATCGCGGGCGCGGCAAATATGCCACGTGCCGGGCGCGACTCCCCTGTGTTTCTTGACGTATGGGCATGAACTCCGACCTATGGACCGATCGGATCGGCTTGCGACCCATGGCCGCGATTCGTGCCGTCCACCCTGCCAACCTCCGGCCGCCGCGCGGCATCCCGTGCGCGGTCATGCGTGAAGGAAACCCTTGATGCGTCTCGCCTCTGCCGCGCTGCTGGCATGTGCCCTCGGCCTTGCCGCCTGTGGCCCCGACAACCGGGCCGCGCAGGCCCCCGAAACCAGCAACTTCGTTCCCCAGGCTTATCAGGCGCGCATCGACCGCGGCCCCAACGGCGAGCCGCTGGACATCCCGGCGATCAAGCCCGCCTACCTGCGCGAGCGCAACGTGCGGACCGTCGTTCCCTATAACGGTCCCGATGCGCCCGGCACGGTCGTGGTCGATCCCTATGCGCGCTTCCTTTACCTGGTCGAGAATGGCGGCATGGCCACCCGTGTCGGCATCGCCGTTGGCCGCGCCGGCGTGGGCTACGCCGGCACCGCGACCATCCGGCGCAAGGCGCAGTGGCCGTCCTGGACGCCGACCGCGAACATGGTCGCGACCGAGCCCGAGCTTTACGCCCAGTTCCGGGGCGGCGTGCCGGGTGGCATCGGCAACCCGCTGGGGTCGCGGGCGCTGTATCTCTACGAAGGCAGCCGCGACACCATGTACCGCATCCACGGGACCATGGACCCCTCGTCGGTCGGCAAGGCGACCTCGGCGGGCTGCATCCGGCTGTTCAACCAGGACATCATGGACCTGTATGACCGCATCCCGATGGGCACGACCGTCAAGGTCCGCACCGAGGCCGAATCGCGGGCGCTGGAAGGCCCGCTGCGCCAGACCCCTGACGGCTATCTGGAACCGGCGCAGTTTGTCGCTGCCGTTGTCCAGCCCGTGGCCGTTGCCCCTCAGCCCGTGGTGGTGGCTTCCCAGCCCGTCGCGGTGGTCGCCCAGCCCGTCGCGCCGCCTGCCACGCCCCTGATCGAAAGCGCCGTCCCTCGGCGCCGCTTCTGAGAATCGGCGGGATTTGAGTAAAAGCCCGGCCCCCGCGCCGGGCTTTTCCTGTTGCGCTGTCCGGGATCTTGCGGGAACCTGCCGCCAAAACAGACAATTGCGGCGACTGCCTTTCCCCTGCGCGAGGATGACCATGGCCAAGACCCCGACCCCGGAAGCAAGCGGCGATGACGAGGCCTCGGCCGATGAAGGTCTTGTCGAGAAAAGCCGCTCCCCGGCTCTGGAAAAGCATGCCGACCGCACGCTGAAGTCCCTGGCCCGGCGGATCGAGGAAGCGCGCGATGCTGCCGGCGACTGTGGCGACGAACAGGGCGCCAGGCAGCTTGGCGGCGCGCTGCGGCGGGTGCGGGCCGAGGTCCGCCGCCGCAGCGAGGCCGGGGCAGGGGATGCCCCGCCGGAACAGCCTGCGGCTGCGGAAGCCGCCTCGGCGCCGAAGGTGGGCCGTCCGGCACGGGCACCGGGCGTGCGCGCCGGGCGTCCCGGCGCGCGCAAGCCGGAGAAAGCCGGTCGGGTGAAGGCTGGCGAATCCATCCCCGCCCCGGTGCCGCAGGCCGGTCCCGACAGCGCCGCCGCTGATCCTGCCGCATCCGCCCCGGTGCCGCTGGCCCCCCCGCGCCGCGAGGCCGCCGCTGCCCGGCCGAAACCTTCCAAGGAGGACAAGGCCGAGAAGAAGGCCCGCAAGGAGGCCGAGAAAGCCGAGCGCAAGCGCGTCAAGGACGCCGAGAAGGCCGAGCTGAAAGCCGCCCGCAAGGCCGAGAAGAAGGCCGCCAGAGAGGCCGAGAAGGCTGACAGGAAGGCGAAGAAGGGCAGCGGGAAGGCCGAGGGGACGACGGCATAGCCTTTCGCCGCGGCTCCGGCTTCTGCCAAAGGTTCACAGGCGCGCGCGCTCTTGCTATCGGGGGCCTGTCGATTGCAAAGGAAAGATCCGTGCGCTGCTGTTTCCAGCTTGTCGTGATCGCGGCTCTGGCCGCGGCCCCCGTTTTTGCCGAGGATGTGCCCGCCGCTGCCATGACCGTGATCGCGGCGGCCGATGCGGATGCGCAGGCCCCGCTGTCTGATGCCGCGATGGACACCGTCGCCTCTGATGCGCCGGTCGTGTCGGACAGTCCGGTGCCTGACGCCGCCGCAGTTCCCGCCGTCCCGGCCGAAAGCCCCGACGTGCCGCCGCTGACCGATCCCGTGGCCCTGATCGGTCCGCCCATGCCTGCACCTGACACAAAAGACCGCCGCTGCACGGCGGACGGGCGCAGCTGCATCGCCGTCGCCACCTATGTCGCCGATGTCTGTTCCACGATCGAGAAGGCCGCGGGAGAGAACCGGCTGGATCCTAATTTCCTCGCCCGGCTGTTGTGGAAGGAAAGCCTGTTCGAGCCCGAGGCGGTCTCGCCCGCGGGGGCCCTCGGCATCGCCCAGTTCATGCCGGGAACGGCGCGCATCCGAAAGCTGGACGATCCGATGAACCCGGCCAAGGCCATCCATGCCTCGGCCGACTACCTGCGCCATCTGATCGACGGCTTTGGCAACATGGGGCTGGCCGCCGTCGCCTATAACGGCGGCGAAGGGCGGGCCTCGAGTTTTTCCAAGGGCAGCGATTCCCTGCCTTATGAGACGCGGGACTATGTCGAGGCGATCACCGGCTTCAACGCCTGGAAATGGCGCGACGACCCGCCGCCGCAGATCGACGTGCGGCTGGACAAGGACAAGCCCTTTGGCGACGCCTGTGTGCAACTGGCTGCGAACCGGACGCTCAAGGAGTTCTCGGCCACCCAGCGCAGCTTCCCCTGGGGGGTGATCCTTGCCTCGCATCCCCGGCAGTCGGGCGTGCAGCAGCATGTCGAGCGGCTGAACAGCCGGTTGCGCCCGATCCTGGGCGGCAAGCGGATCACCACGGTCCGCAAGACCATGTCGGGCAGCGGCAAGCGGGTCTACACGGCGCAGGTCGGCTATTCCTCGCGCACCGAGGCCAATGCCTTCTGCAGCCAGTTCCGCGCCTTGGGCGGGCGCTGCATCGTGCTGAAGAACTGACGGAAAGGTGCGTGGAAACCACGCACCCTGCGAGGTCGGGAAGGGATGGGCCAAAGGGTAGCGCCGTAGGGTGCGTGCTCTGCACGCACCTTCGCCACAGCCTCACTCGACCCACCGCACCTTTGTCAGGTCATTGGCGGGCGTGGGCGCGTTCTGCCACAGCCCCTCGATCCGCGCATCCGCGACGCCGGGCTTGGCCAACTGGAACAGGAAGGCGGCGGGGCTGTCCTCGGCCAGCATCTCCTGCGCCTGTTTCAGCAGGGCGCTGCGCTCGGCCGGATCGGTCGAGGCGGTGAAGCGGCCGATCACGTCGCGGTAGGTCGGGTTGTCATAGCCGATGTAATAACCCTCGCGGGCGTAGATATCGATGTCCATGGGCTCGACATGGCTGATGATGGTCAAGTCGAAATCGGCCCCGCGGAAGACCGTTTCCAGCCACTGCGCCCATTCCATGTTGGTGATCCGCGTCTCGATCCCGACCGCGCGCAACTGCGCGGCCACGATCTCTCCGCCGCGCCGGGCATAGGGCGGGGGCGGCAAGGCCAGCCGCAGGGTCAGGCCGGATACCCCCGCCTCGGCCAGCAGGGTGCGGGCGCGGTCCGGGTCATGGGGCGAGCGGTCCAGAAGGTCAACGTAATCCGGGTGATGCGGCGCGAAATGGCTGCTAATGGGGGTGCCATGGCCAAACATCGCCCCGTCGATGATCGCCTGCCGGTCCACGGCCAGCGCGATGGCCTTGCGGACGCGCGGATCGTCCAGCGGCGCATGGCGGTTGTTCATGGACAGGATCGTCTCGCCCTCGGTCGTGCCCACGATCACCTTGAAGCGCGGGTCGGCCGCAAGCTGGGGCAGGGTTTCCGGGGCGGGATAGATCGGGAATGCGTCCACGTCGCCCGCCATCATTGCCGCAAAGGCCGCCGTCGGGTCCGGGATGAAGCGGAAGGTGGCCGAGCGCAGCGCGGGCTTGTCGCCCCAGTAGCCGTCGAAGGCTTCCAGCGTGATGTGGTCGCCCTGGGTCCATTCGCCCAGGCGGAACGGCCCGGTGCCGACCGGCGCGGTCGCAGCCTGCGCGGCCGAGGCGGGGTCCAGGATCACCGCATCGCCCCAGGCCATCTTCCACGGGAAGCTGCCGTCCGGCCCGTCCAGCGTCACCCGGACCAGATCCGGCTCCACGGCCTCGACCCCGGTGATCCCGGCGAAGAGCTGCTTCTGGGCGTTGGTCGAATCCTCGGCCCGCGCGCGGTCCAGCGAGAAGACCACGTCCGAGGCGTCGAACGTCGCGCCGTCGTGGAAGGTGACGCCCTGCCGCAGCCTGAACTCGTAGACAGCGCCGTTGTCCTTTGCCTGCCACTCCAAGGCGAGGCCGGGGACGATCGTTCCGTCTGGTGCGAAGCGGGTCAGCCCCTCGAAGAGGTTGGCATAGACCACCTCGTCGATGGCGGCGGCAGCGTTGGCAGTGGGGTCCAGCCCCGGCGGCTCCAACACCATGCCCAGCCGGATCGTGTCGGTGGCCGCCAGCGCCGGTGTGGCGATCAGCGCGATAACGGCGGGCAGCAGGCGGTCGAGCATGGGCGTTCCCCTGTGACGAAGCGTGGCGCGGACACTACGAGGCTTGCCGCCACGCGATCAAGCGCGCTGTCGGGTTTTCGGGGGGAAGGCCTGCTGCAATGGCCCTGCCAGCAGCAGCCACAGCGAGCTGATGACTAGCCCCCACAGCGCCCAGCTTTGCGGGTGGAAGTCCACCGCGATGGCCCAAAGCGCGCAGGCGACCCAGGCCGCCATCATCGGCAGCGACACCGCGCGCCAGCGCGCCGTGCGGACGGGGTGGATGAACTTGACCGGCAGGAACATCGCCACGGTCAGGGGGATCACCAGCGCCAGGATCACCCAGTAGGACGGCTTCAGCGCAAACAGTACCAGCACCAGCATGTTCCAGCAGGCCGGAAAGCCCGCAAAGCTGTTGTCCTTTGTCTTCATCCGCGTATCGGCCATGTACAGAAGCGAGCCGTAAACGATGGCAATGGTGCAGACCCACCCGGTCCAGCCCGGCAGCAGCCCCGACTGGAACAGCGCAAAGGCCGGGATGAAGATCCAGGTGATGTAGTCGATCATCAGGTCCATCACCACGCCGTCATAGCTGGGCCAGTTTTCCTTGACCCGATAGCGGCGCGCCAGCGGCCCGTCGATCCCGTCCACGACCATGGCGACGATCAGCCAGACGAACATGGTGGACCAGTCCCCGTCCACCGCGGCCAGCAGTGCCAGCACCGCCCAGATGACGCCCGTGGCGGTGAAGAGATGGACCCCGAGGGCCTTGAGACGCAGGTTCATGCGGCTTTCTCGCACCCCGGCCGCGGTCATGCAATCGGATCAGACAGGGGGAATGGGCAGGGCCGAGGTCGCCTTCATCTCCTCCATCGACAAAAGCGCGGTGACGTTCTGGATGCGGACCTCGGAAATCAGCGACTGGTAGAAGCGGTCGTAGGCCCGCGCGTTCCTGACCACGACCTTCAGGATATAGTCGATGTCGCCCGCCAGCCGGTGCGCCTCGATCACCTCGGGGCGGGCGCGGACGGCAGCCATGAAGCGGGCGGCCCAGTCGGCGTCATGCTCGGTCGTGCGGATCAGGACGAAGAAGCAGGCCTCCAGTCCCAGCGCCTCGGCATCCAGCAGCGCGACCTGCGCGCGGATCACGCCCTGTTCCCGCATCCGCCGGATGCGGTTCCAGACGGGGGTGCGCGAGGCGCCGACGCGGGTGGCGATCTCCTCCAGCGGCAGGCTCGCGTCCTGCTGCAGCAGGGACAGTATCTTGCGGTCCAGTTCATCCAGCCGGACCGGAGTCTGCGTTTGTACGGTCATCAGGACGATCTTCCCAGTTGTTCCACCGTTCGGCAGTGAGACTGTCCTTATTTCCCCTGCGCTCTGGCTTTTAGCAATATCTTTTTCCTATTTTAAAGGCTGCATTACAAGGCGTCTCTCATGTCCAAGACCTTCGTCCCCTCGTCCGGCACGCCCGCCGTGCTGACCGCCAACAACCTGCTGGACGGGCTGTCCGTCTGGATGTCGGCGCAAGGATGGACCACGGACCCGAAGGCCGCCAGGCTTTACGAGGACGCCGCCACCGCCGAAACCGCGCTGCTGGCCGCTCAGGCCCAGCCCGATGTCGTGGTCGGCCCCTACCTGGTCGAATCGGGCCGCGATGAGGCCGGCCTGCCGATCCCTGTCCATTTCCGCGAGGCCTTCCGCCAGAAAGGCCCCTCGGTCGAGACCAACGCCACTTTTACCTCCGAGGCTGCCCATGCTTGACGCCATCAACGACGACGGCCGCGCCTATCTGCAGCACCGCGCCCAGCAGTTCCGCGCGCAGGTCGCGCGGCGGCTGGACGGCAGCCTGACCGAGGACGAGTTCCGCCCCCTGCGTCTGATGAACGGCGTCTATCTGCAGCTTCACGCCTACATGCTGCGGGTCGCGATCCCCTACGGCACGATCAGCCCGAACCAGATCCGCGGACTGGCCGACATCGCCGACCGCTGGGACCGCGGCTACGGCCATTTCACCACGCGGCAGAACATCCAGTTCAACTGGGCCAAGCTGGTGGACATCCCCGACATGCTGGACGCGCTGGCCGACGTGGGGCTGCACGCCATCCAGACCTCGGGCAACACCGTCCGCAACGTGACGACCGACGCCTTCGCCGGCGCCGCCGCCGACGAGATCGAGGACCCGCGCCCCTGGGCCGAGCTTCTGCGCTTCTGGTCCACCGACCATGCCGAGTTCCAGTTCCTGCCGCGCAAGTTCAAGATCGCCATTTCGGGCGGCAAGCGCGACCGCGCGGTAATCGCCGCCCATGACATCGGGTTGCGCCTGCGCCGCCAGGACGGGAAACTCGGCTTCCAGGTCTGGATCGGCGGCGGCCTTGGCCGCACCCCCATGATCGGCAAGGTCGTGCGCGAGTTCCTGCCCGCCGAGGACCTGCTTCCCTATGTCGAGGGCATCCTCGCCGCCTACAACCTCAGCGGCCGGCGCGACAACAAGTACAAGGCGCGCCTGAAGATCACCGTGGCCGAGCGCGGACTCGACGTGCTGCGCGAGGAGATCGAGGAAGAGTTCCAGCGCCGCCGCGCCGTCTTCCAGGGTCATGACGAGGCCCTGCTGGCCCGCCTGCGCGACCGCTTCGCCGCGCCCGTCTTCCGCGAGGTGGACGACAGCGCCTATGAGGCTGCGCTTGCCGCGAACGGGGCCTTCCGCTCCTGGATCGACACCAACCTGTCGGAACATCGCACCCCCGGCTATGCCAGCGTGACCGTGACGCTGAAGGCGCCGGGCGCGATTCCGGGCGACTGCACGTCCTCGCAGATGCGCCTGATCGCGGAACTGGCCGAGCGTCATGCCCATGGCGACATCCGCATCGCGCATGACCAGAACATCGTCCTGCCGCATGTGCCGAAGTCCGAACTGCCCGCGCTTTACGACAGCTTGCGCGATGCCGGGCTGGCGACGGCCAACGCGGGGCACATCACCGACATCATCTCCTGCCCCGGTATGGACTTCTGCACGCTGGCGACCGCGCGCTCGGTCCCGATCGCGCAGGAACTGGCGGAATACGTCCGCGCCCGCGACCTCGACGACGAGATCGGCAAGTTCGACGTCCGCATCTCGGGCTGCATCAACGCCTGCGGCCATCACCACCTGGGGCACGTGGGCATCCTCGGGCTGGATCGGGCAGGGGTCGAGAACTACCAGATCACCCTTGGCGGCGACGGCTACGAGATGCCGGCCATCGGCGAGCGCGCCGGCGCAGGCTTCCCCTACGACCAGGTCGTGCCCGCCATCGGCCGGCTGATCGACGCCTACCTCGAGGTTCGGGAATCGCCCGAAGAACGCTTCATCGACGCCCTGCGGCGGCTGGGGCCTGCGCCCTTCAAGGCGGCGCTTTACCCGGTTGAGGCAAGCAATGCTTGACGCCAACCTCGACAGCCGCGCCGCCACGCTGAACGCGCGCTACCGCAACCACGCGGCGGTGCAGGTGCTGCGCCATGCGCTCTCGGACCCCGACCTTGGCCGGGTGGCGCTGGTGTCCTCCTTCGGGGCAGAATCGGTCGTGCTGCTGCACATGCTGTCGGTCGCCGCGCCCGACACGCCGGTGCTGTTCATCGACACCGAGATGCTGTTCCCCGAGACGCTGGACTACCAGCGCGAGATCGCTGCGCGCCTGCCCCTGACCGATATCCGCGTGATCCGCGCGGCGCAGGACGAGATCGCGGCGGTCGATCCCGACAACACCCTGCACCAGCGAGACACGGATTCTTGCTGCAATGTCCGCAAGGTGGTGCCGCTGGAACGGGCGCTGTCGCAGTTCGACGCCTGGATCACCGGCCGCAAGCGCTTTCAGGGCGGCGAGCGGAAGGAACTGGACTTCTTCGAGCCCGAGCCTCCGCTGCGGCTGCGGGTGAATCCTCTGGCGCACTGGCGGCCGCAGGACGTCGCAGACTACATGGACGAGAACGCGCTGCCCCGGCATCCGCTGGTGGCGCGGGGCTATCCCTCGATTGGCTGCGCCCCCTGCACCTCGCCGGTGAAGGAAGGCGAGGACCCCCGCTCGGGCCGCTGGCGCGGCTCGGCCAAGACCGAATGCGGCATCCATTTCATCGGCGGCAAGATCGTGCGCGGCCCCGTCGCGCCGGAACCCGAGCCGGAGGTTGCGCGGGCTGCCCCCGCCGCCCATCTGCACGTAGTCACGCCCGCCGAGGAAAGCTCCGCTGCCAGCAAGGATCAAGAGATGACGACCGCCGAGCAGACCCAAGCCTCCCCCACTGCCACGACCGAGGCAGACGCACCGGTGCTGGTCCGCGACGACGGCTTTCATCCGCTGGACGGCACGCCTGCCGTCAGCCTGCCGTCCGACACCGATCCCGACACGCTGGCGGATCACCTGAACGCCGCGATGATCGCCGTCGAGTTCCCCGCGATGACCGACGGCCGGGGCTTCACGCTGGCGCGGCTGCTGCGCGAACTGGGCTACACGGGCCGCATCCGGGCGACCGGTAGCCTGATCGCCGACCAGTATGCGATGGCCCGCCGCGTCGGCATCGACGAGGTGCAGATTTCGGCTGCCCTCGCCAAACGGCAGCCGGCGGAGCAGTGGCTCGCCCGCGCCGACTGGCGCGAGTGGGACCACAGGTCGCGGCTGGCGGGCTAGTCCCCGACCGCCTTACACCCTATCTGATTACGGACATCCGAAATGACCCTGGATATTCCCTTGGCCGACGAGCCCCACGCGACGCAGACCAGATCGACCGCCACCCTCATGCCGGACGCGCAGACCGTCACGGCGGTCAGGCACTGGACGGACTGGCTGTTCTCATTCCGCGTGACGCGGCCCGCGTCCCTGCGCTTCCGCTCGGGCGAGTTCGTGATGATCGGCCTGCCCGGCGACAACGGCAAGCCGATCCTGCGCGCCTATTCCATCGCCTCGCCCAACTGGGACGAGGAGCTTGAGTTCTATTCGATCAAGGTGCCCGAAGGCCCGCTGACCTCGCGCCTGCAGCACATCAAGCCGGGCGACCAGATCATCCTGCGGCCGAAACCCGTGGGCACGCTGGTCCTTGACGCGCTGCTGCCCGGCAAGCGGCTGTGGTTCCTGGCGACCGGCACCGGCATCGCCCCTTTCGCCTCGCTGATGCGCGACCCGGAAACCTTCGAGCGCTACGAGCAGGTCGTGATGATGCACACCTGCCGCACCGCGGATGAACTGGAATACGGCCGCGAACTGGTCGAGAACCTGCGCAACGACGAGCTGCTGACCGAGCTTTACGGCACCAGCTTTGCCGACCGGCTGCTGTATTATCCGACCACCACGCGCGAGGATTACCCGCACATGGGCCGGATCACCGACAACCTGACCAGCGGCAAGGTCTTTGCTGACCTCGGGCTGCCGGCGATGAACCCGACCGAGGATCGGGCGATGGTCTGCGGCAGCCTCGCCTTCAACGTGGACGTCAAGGCGGTGCTGGAGGGCTTCGGCCTGCACGAAGGCGCCAACAGCGAGCCGCGCGAGTTCGTCGTGGAAAAGGCCTTCGTGGGCGAGGGCGTCTGATCTCGGCAACTTTTGTTGCAGGGGCAGAACCTTCGTTTCTTTCGGGGGTTCATCCGAGGCAGATTTTCGCGCCCTCGGAGGAGACCCCATGAAGAAGCTGCTTCTGATCACCGCCTTCAGCCTCGCCAGCGTCGGCATGGCCGCGGCCCAGACCGCGACCCCGCCGACCGATGGCACGGTCGCCGCGACGCCTCCTGCCGGCGCGGCGACATCCACAATGACACCCGCTGCGACGGCCACAACCACGGCCGCGGACGGGACTACCACCACCACCACGGCCACCGGGACGGCGGCTGCAGGGACTACGGAAGCCGCGGGTGCGGCCGCCGTCATGCCC
Source organism: Paracoccus sp. MC1862 (assembly GCF_016617715.1). Taxonomy (NCBI): domain Bacteria; kingdom Pseudomonadati; phylum Pseudomonadota; class Alphaproteobacteria; order Rhodobacterales; family Paracoccaceae; genus Paracoccus; species Paracoccus sp. MC1862. Next base: position 2,903,495 of record NZ_CP067225.1, read on the forward strand.
GCCATCGCCCCGCAGGACTTCGTCAACAGCGCCGCCAGCGGCGGCATGTTCGAGGTCCAGTCGAGCGAACTGGCGCTGGAACGCAGCCAGACTCCCGCCGTTCAGGAGTTCGCCCGGATGATGATCGCCGATCACTCCGCCGCGAACGAGGAACTGAAGGCCGTTGCCGAAGGCAAGGGCCTGACGGTGCCCACCGAGATCGCCGGGCCTCCGGCCGAGCATATGTCCGCCGTGCAGGCGGCCGAGGGCGAGGCCTTCGATCAGACCTACATGCAGCACCAGGTGCAGGCGCATGAGGAAACGATCATGATGTTCCAGGCCGAGGCCCAGAACGGCAGCGATCCCGACCTGCGCGCCTTTGCCGAAAAGACCCTGCCCACGCTGAACGCCCATCTTCAGCACGCCCAGGGCCTGGCCACGGGCAACTGAGATCGCCCGTCTTCGACCGGGGCGCCGCGACCGCAGGGTGGCGGCGCCCTTTCTCATGCGGCACGAAGCCCGCGTTGACTCCGCGAGCCGCGGCCACCATGTTGCCGGGCCAAATCTGCCAAAGGTCGCCCCATGCCCGTCGTCGTCGTCGAATCCCCGGCCAAGGCCAAGACAATCAACAAGTATCTGGGCGACGACTACACCGTTCTCGCGTCCTTCGGCCATGTCCGCGACCTGCCGCCCAAGGATGGGTCCGTCGATACGGACGATGATTTCGCGATGAAATGGGAAGTCGCGGCGGATTCGAAGAAGCACGTCAAGGCGATCAGGGACGCGCTGGCGTCGGACCCCAACCTGATCCTGGCCACCGACCCCGACCGCGAGGGCGAGGCGATTTCCTGGCACCTGCGCGAGGCGCTGGCGTCCTCGCTGAAGAAGGGCGCGCAGGTCAGCCGCGTGACCTTCAACGCGATCACCAAGAGCGCCGTGACCGAGGCGATGGCGAACCCGCGCGAGATCGACCAGCCGCTGGTCGATGCCTATCTTGCGCGTCGGGCGCTGGACTACCTCGTGGGCTTCAACCTGTCGCCGGTGCTGTGGCGCAAGCTGCCGGGCGCCAAGTCCGCTGGCCGCGTCCAGTCCGTCGCCCTGCGGATCATCGTCGACCGCGAGATGGAGATCGAGGCGTTCCGCGCCCGCGAATACTGGTCGGTCCATGCGACTCTGGCGACGCCCAAGGGCGACCAATACCGCGCCACGCTGGTCACCTATGCGGGCAAGAAGCTGGAACGCTACGATCTGGCGAATGAGGAAGCCGCCAAGCTGGCGGTGAAGGCCGTGGAAAGCCGCGACCTGACCGTGACCTCGATCATGTCCAAGCCCGCGAGCCGCAACCCTTGGCCGCCCTTCATGACCTCGACCTTGCAGCAGGAGGCGAGCCGCAAGCTGGGTCTCGGTGCCCGGGCCTGCATGAGCGCGGCGCAAAGGCTCTACGAGGCGGGCCACATCACCTACATGCGGACCGACGGCATTGACATGGCGCCCGAGGCGATCATGGCAGCACGCGACGCCATCAAGGCGCGCTTCGGGGATGCCTATGTCCCCCAAAGCCCGCGCATCTACAAGAACAAGGCCAAGAACGCGCAGGAAGCGCATGAATGCATCCGGCCGACCGACATGATGCTGTCCCCCGACAGGCTGAACGTCGAGCCCGAGCAGAGGAAGCTCTACGACCTGATCTGGAAGCGCACGCTCGCGTCCCAGATGGAAGCCGCGCGGATGGAGCGGACCACCGTCGAGATCGGCTCGGCCGACGGGCAGGTGGGCCTGCGCGCGACGGGTCAGGTGATGCTGTTCGACGGCTTCCTCAAGGTCTACGACCAGGGCACCGACGACGACGAGGGCGAGGACAGCGCCCGCCTGCCGCAGATCGCGCAGGGCGAGCCGGCCGCCAAGCGCGGCGTCGTGCCGGAACAGCATTTCACCCAGCCGCCGCCCCGCTATACCGAGGCCACGCTGGTCAAGCGGATGGAGGAACTGGGCATCGGCCGACCCTCGACCTATGCCAGCATCGTCACCACCATTCAGGACCGCGAATACGTCCGCAAGGACAAGAACCGCCTGATCCCCGAGGACAAGGGCCGGCTGGTGACGGCCTTCCTGACCCGTTACTTCCCGCGCTACGTCAGCTACGACTTCACCGCCGATCTGGAAGGGGAACTCGACGACATCTCCTCGGGCGAGCGGGAATACCGCGAGGTCCTGCGCCGCTTCTGGCGCGACTTCACCGCCGCGCTGGAGGGCACCAGCGAGCTTCGCATCACCGAGGTGCTGGAGGCTATTGACGAGGCCTTGGCCCCGCATCTCTATCCGGCTCGCGCCGACGGGGGCGATCCGCGCGAATGCCCGCTTTGCGGCAAGGGGCGGCTGAACCTCAAGACCGCGCGCTCGGGCGGGGCCTTCATCGGCTGCAACAATTATCCCGAATGCCGCTACACCCGCCCGATCTCGGGCGCGGAAGGCGAGGCGGTGGGCGACACGGTTCTGGGCCTCGACCCCGAGGGCATCGAGATCAGCCTGAAGAACGGCCGCTTCGGCCCCTATGTCCAGCGCGGCGAGGCGACGGCGGAACAGCCCAAGCCCCCCCGTGCGTCCATCCCCAAGGGCTGGGACGCAGGCTCGATGGATCTGGAAAAGGCGCTGATGCTCTTGGACCTGCCGCGCGAGATTGGCCCCCACCCCGAGGATGGCGTGACCATCGAGGCGGGGATCGGCCGCTACGGCCCCTACGTCAAGCACGGGCCGCGCTATGCCAACCTGCCCGAGGTGGACGAGGTCTTCACCATCGGCATGAACCGCGCGGTCGAAGTGCTGGCCTCGAAACCCCAGCGGGGCCGCGCCGCGCCCGCGGCGCCCTTGGCGGAACTGGGCGAGCATCCTGAGGGCGGCGCCGTGCAGGTCCTGAACGGCCGCTTCGGGCCCTACGTCAAATGGGGCAAGGTCAATGCTACCCTGCCGCGCGACATGGCGCCTGAATCCGTGACGATGGAACAGGCGCTGGAACTGATCGCCGCCAAGGCATCGAAGGGCGGCAGGAAGCCTGCGCCGAAGAAAGCCGCCAAGGAGCCCGCGAAGGCCGCCCGCAAGCCCGCCGCGAAGAAGCCGGCTGCGTCGAAGACCGCAAAGCCGGCGGCGAAAGCGACGGCTCGGAAAACCGCCAAGGCAGATGCTGCGTCAAAGGCAGCCGAAACCTGAGCCGGACCCGCATGAAGCCGTCCTTGCGGAAATGCGATCCACCACCTGAGCCGGACGTGCCCTTGTCACGCTTGGAATGGGTATTTACGCCAGAAAGAAGCCGCTTCTTTCTGGCGTAAATACCCATGCGACCGTGAAGCCTGCCCCGCCTGCGCCTTTTCGGCCGTGCCCCTGGCAAGGAACCCCGCCCATGCAGACCCTCCTCCTTTCCCTGGCGCTGGCAGGTCCGCTTGCCGCGACAATCCTGGCGCCCGTCGGGGCGCATGAGGTGGCCGACCATATCCTGCCCGTCCACTATGTCTGCGAAGGCGGCCTGACGATGGAGGTCGTCTTCCTCAACACCGCGGGCGGCAACAGCTATGCCTTTGTCCTGGCGGACGGCGAGATGACCCCGATGCGGGTCGCCGTCTCGGCCTCGGGCGCGCGCTACCTGTCGCTTGAGGAGCAGCCCACCCGCCAGTTCTGGGAAGCAAAGGGCCGCGCCGATCTGTGGGCGCTGGAGGGTCAGGCGGAAACGCGGCTGCGCACCGGCTGCGCGCCCGCCGGGGAAGGCGAGGCAGCCCCTCGTTGACACCTGCAGCCCCCCCGTGCAGAACCGCATGAACGGTTTGCACGGGGGGACCATGCGCAAGGTTTACGATAGCGCGGATGCCGCGCTGGAAGGGGTGCTGCGGGACGGGATCACCATCGCCGCCGGGGGATTCGGCCTTTCCGGCATCCCGGAACTGCTGATCGCGGCGATCCACAAGTCCGGCGTCAAGGACCTGACGGTCGCGTCCAACAACTGCGGCGTGGACGGCTTCGGCCTAGGCATCCTGCTGGACAGCAAGCAGATCAAAAAGATGCAGTCCTCCTATGTCGGCGAGAATGCCGAGTTCATGCGCCAGTATCTGTCGGGCGAGCTTGAACTCGAGTTCAATCCGCAAGGGACGCTGGCCGAGCGGATGCGGGCCGGCGGCGCCGGCATCCCCGGTTTCTACACCAAGACCGGCGTCGGCACCGTCATCGCCGACGGCAAGGAAGTGAAGACCTTCGACGGTGAGGACTATATCCTCGAACGCGGGATCGTCACCGACCTGTCCATCGTCAAGGCCTGGAAGGCCGACGAGACGGGCAACCTCGTCTTCCGCAAGACCGCGCGCAACTTCAATGTGCCCGCCGCCACCTGCGGTCGCGTCTGCGTCGCCGAGGTCGAGGAGATCGTGCCCGCGGGCAGCCTTGACCCCGACCACATCCACCTGCCCGGCATCTACGTCCACCGCATCGTCCAGGGCGAACACGAGAAGCGCATCGAGCAGCGCACCACCCGCAAGCGGGCCGATCAGAACACCGCGCCCGCCGCGCAAGGGGAGAAAGCCTGATGCCCACCGAAGCAAAGGGTTGGGACCGCAACCAGATGGCCGCCCGCGCCGCGCAGGAGCTTGAGGACGGCATGTATGTCAACCTCGGCATCGGCATCCCGACGCTGGTGTCGAACTATATCCCCGAGGGCGTCCACGTGACGCTGCAATCGGAAAACGGAATGCTCGGCATGGGTCCCTTCCCCTATGAGGGCGAGGAGGACCCCGACCTCATCAACGCCGGCAAGCAGACGATCACCGAACTGCCGCACTCGGCCTATTTCGACAGCGCCACCAGCTTCGCCATGATCCGCGGCGGCAAGATCGCCATGGCGATCCTGGGGGCGATGGAGGTGGCGGAAAACGGCGATCTGGCGAACTGGATGATCCCCGGCAAGCTGGTCAAGGGCATGGGCGGGGCGATGGACCTTGTCGCCGGCGTCAAGCGCGTGGTCGTGGTCATGGACCACACCAACAAGGCGGGCGAATCCAAGGTGCTGAAGGACTGCACCCTGCCGCTGACCGGCAAGGGCGTGGTGGACCGCATCATCACCAACCTGGGCGTGCTGGACGTGGTGCCGGGCGGGCTTTCGATCGTGGAACTGGCCGATGGCGTGACCGAGGAGGAACTCCGCGTCGCGACCGAGGCCACGATTGTCAACTGAGCCCGTCCGCCGCGCGCTGCGCTGGACGGATGCCGAGGGCCAGGGGCTGGAACACTGCCTTGTGACCCTCGATGACACGGGCCTGACGCTGGAAGGCGTCGTGGCCGGAACGCGGGACGGCAAATATGGCGCGCATTACAAGGTGCGCGCCGATGCCGGTGGACGGACGCGAGAGGTCCGGGTCCGCTGTCTCGGCGGCCCGGAACTGTGTCTAACCGTGGACGAAGGCGCCTGCTGGCGGGACGCGATCCGCGGCGCCGACCTGCCGGACCTCGACGGCTGCCTGGACGTGGATCTCGGGATCACGCCCTCGACCAACACGCTGCCGATCCGTCGGCTGAGGCTGAAAGTCGGGCAATCGGCCGAGGTTCGCGCCGCCTATGTCCCGTTGCCCTCCGAGATCGAGGGCGACTTCCTGCCCCGCCCGGCCGACCAGCGGTATACCCGGCTGACGGACCGGCTCTGGCGCTATGACGGCTTGTTGTGGAACTTCACCGCCGATCTGGCCGTGGACGACCTGGGACTGGTGCTGGACTACCCAGTGCTGTTCCGCCGCCTGCGTCCGAAGGACGCGCTGACGGATGCGGACCCTCCTGCATAAGCCGACGAGCCTGCGAAATGACTATACCCGAAGGAACCGCCGCGAGCCTGACCCCTGACCGGATCGCCGCGCTCTTCACTGGCCCTGATGACGCCTTCCTCTGCGCCCGCTGGGGGCGTCCGGTCGCGCCGGTGGTCTTCGGCCTTGACGACGCCTCGCTGTCGGTCTTCCGCGCTGCGACCGCCGCCGTCTTCGCCCATGCGCGCCACCCGCTGACCGACACCGACCCAGACATGGGCGCGAACCTGATGGTCTTCGCCGTCCGCGACTGGGAGGACCTGGCGGGCCTGCCCGACCTCGACCGCCTGACCGGGATGGAGGGTCTGCCGGATCGGCTGGCCAGGCAGGGTGCCGACCAGTATCGCCTGTTCCGCTTCGACCCCGACGGCAGCATCCGCGCCGCTTTCGCCTTCCTGCGCCTCGGCGGCGCGCTGGGTCAGGCCCATCCGGCGCAGCTGGCCGAATCCGTCGCCGTTAATGCGCTGCTGACCTGGGCGCATCCGGTCACGCCCTCGCAGCCGCTGGCCGCCCTGATCCGCGCCGCCTACGACCCGCTGCTGCTCGCCTGCGCCCGCGACCCGAGCCACGCGCTGCGGCTGGCCGCCCGGCTTCAGGCTTCTTCTTCGTAGAAATATCCCGGGGGAGCCGTCCGCAAGGACGGCGGGGGCAGCGCCCCACGTCTTCGCCAAGGTTCCCTTCAGTCGCCTGACGTGCTTGACCCTCGCCCGAGCCGGCAAGGACCACCGCCATGACCCACCGTTTCCCCGTCCGCGTTTATTACGAGGACACCGACCTCGGGCAGGTTGTCTATTACGCCAACTACCTGAAGTTCATCGAACGCGGCCGCAGCGAGTGGCTACGCGCCGCCGGCGTGGACCAGCGGCAGTTGCTTGAACAGCATGATCTCGCCTTCGTCGTCCGCCGGGTCGAGGCCGATTACCTGCGCCCCGCCCGCTTTGACGACCGGCTCGATGTCGTCACGTCGCTGGACCATGCCGGCGGCCCGAAGATCGTCGTGGCCCAGTCCGTCGAACGGGACGGCACGGTGCTGTTCACCGCCCGCGTCACCGTCGTCTGCGTGGACTTGCGGACCATGCGGCCCCATCGCCTGCCGCCCGCGGTGGCCGCGGCCTTGTCCGGCTGAGACGGCCGCCCGCGGCGCACAGAACTGTGTTGCCGGTTTGTGTGGCCTTCACCGGCAGGATAAGGGAAAACGCGCGCAACCACGGCAGGACAGGCTTCATGGAAAACCTTGCAATCGGCGCCCCGACCGACTTTTCGCTGATCGCGCTGTTCCTGCGCGCGGGCCTGACCGTCAAGATCGTGATGGTGCTGCTGGTGCTGGCCTCGGTCTGGTCCTGGGCGCTGATCGTCCAGAAGACGATGGTCCAGACCGCCGCCCGCCGTGACAGCACAAGCTTCGACCGCCGCTTCTGGTCGGGCGAGCCGCTGGACGATGTCTTCGACCGCATGAACGGGCGCGCGCGGGGTCCGGCCGAGCGGATCTTCTCGGCCGGGATGGGCGAATGGCGGCGCTCGCAGACGGATGACGGCGGGCTCATTCCCGGCGTCATGCAGCGGGTGGACCGGGCCATGAACGTCGCCATCGGGCGCGAAAGCGACCGGCTGACGCGGGGCCTGCCGATTCTTGCCTCGATCGGATCGACCGCGCCCTTCATCGGGCTCTTCGGCACCGTCTGGGGCATCAAGACCGCCTTCGAGGGCATCGCGCTGAGTCAGGACACCAGCCTTGCCGTCGTCGCCCCCGGCATCGCCGAGGCGCTGGTCGCGACCGCGCTGGGCCTTCTGGCCGCAATCCCGGCGGTGATCTTCTACAACAAGCTGTCCAGCGACGCGAACCGCATCAGCGGCGGGCACGAGGCTTTCGCGGACGAATTCGCCACCATCCTCTCGCGTCAGACCGAGGCCGGCTGATGGCGGGCGGTCTTTCGCGCCGTGGCGCCGGCCGGCGGGGCCGCGACCGCCTGGCGCCCATGGCGGAAATCAACGTCACGCCCTTCGTGGACGTGATGCTGGTGCTGCTGATCATCTTCATGGTCGCGGCCCCCCTGCTGACCGTGGGCGTGCCGCTGCAACTGCCGCAGACGGCCGCCGAGGCCGTGACGGCGGAACCCGAAGAGCCGCTGACCGTCTCGCTACCGGCCGAGGGGCCGCTGGTCCTGATGACCACCGAGGTTCCTGCGGGCGAGCTGATCCCCCGCTTGCGCGCCGTCGCCGCCGAACGGCAGTCGAGCCGCATCTACCTGCGCGCCGACGGCGCCGTGGCCTATGCCCGGGTGATGGAGGTCATGGGCGCGCTGAACGCGGCCGGTTTCCGCGACATCGTGCTGGTCACCGACTCTGGCGGCCCGCGGATGGATGGCTGACCCGTTTCCCCCCAACGAGGCGCGCGAGCGCCGGATCGGCGCCTGGATCTCGGGCGCGGCGCACGCGGGCCTGATTGCTTGGGTGGCGGTCAGTGGCGCCCTGTTCCGCGCCCCCCAGGCGCCCGCGCTGCGGATGTCGCCCGTGGAAACCATCTCGGCCGTCGAGTTCGAGGCGATGGCCGCCGCCGCCCGCGGCTCGGGTCCGATCGGACAGGAGGCCTCGGCCATCCCCGCACAGCCCCGCCCGCCCTCGGACGAGGTGATCGCCGGCGGCCCCGTGGCGATGGCCCCGCCCGCCCCGAATGCCGATCCGCAGGCGCTGCCCGCGCCCGAGTTCGCCGGCGAGGCTGCGCCGAACCTGTCCGACCTGCAGGTGCCGCAATCTCCTGTCACCGTGGCGACCGTGGCGCCGATGCCGCAGCAACCCGCCAGCCTGCAGGACGAGGGCGCGCCGGGCGACCTGCCCGCGGCGCTGGACCTGCCGCCCGCGCTGCCACGGGTTGCGGCGGCACGGCCGCTGCCCTCGCCTAGTGCGGAAGGCGCTGCACCCGCGGCCCCGCCGCCGCCACCGGTCCTGACCGCCTCCGAAGCGCCCTTCGACGTTGCCGCTGCCCGCCAGCGCCGCGCCGACCGCATCGCCGCCGCCGAAGCGCAGGCCCTTGCAGCAGCACAGGCCACCGAGGCGGCCCGGCAGGCGGAAGCCGCGCGTCAGGCCGAGGCCCTGCGTCAGGCCGAGGCTGCCACCGAAGCCGCCCGCCAGCAGGCCGCCGCCGCGGCCGCCCGCGTCGCCGCCGAAGCCGCCGCCCGCGCCGAGGCGGAACGTGCCGCAGCCGAGGCCGCTGCCGCCGAGGAAGCCCGCCGCGCCGAGGCCGAGGCCAGCGCTGCAGCCGAAGCCGAACGACAGGCCGCGCTGGAGGCCGAGCGGCAGGAGCAGGAGCGCCTTGAGACCGAAGCCCGCGCAGAGGCCGAGGCCGAGGCAGCGGCCCGTCGCGCCGAGGAACAGCGTCTGGCCGAGGAAGCCCGCCGCGCGGAACAGGAACGCCTCGCCGAAAAAGCCCGCCGAACCGAGGAGCGCCGGATCGCCGAGGAAGCCCGCCGTGCCGAGGAGCAACGCGAGGCGCAAGAGGCCCGCCGCCGCGCCGAGGAGGAGGCTGCCGCCGCCGCCGCCGAGGCGCTGGCCCGGACCGAGGAGGAAGCCGCCCGTGCCCGCGCCGAGGCCGAGGCCCGCGCGCAGGCCGAGGCCGCGCGGCAGGCGCCCGACGATCCCGACCCGCTGATGCAGGCGCTGAACGAGGCGCTGGACCTGCCCGGCGCCACCGAGGATGGCGGCGGCGGCCGCGCCGCGATGGGACCGCCCCTGTCGCAAGGGGAAAAGGACGGGCTCAGGCTGCAGATCGAATCCTGCTGGAACATCGGCTCGCTGTCGCGCGAAGCGCAGCGGACTTCGGTGTCGATCCAGTTCTCGATGTCGCCCGACGGCATGCCCGAACCGGATTCGCTGCGGATGATCGGCTTCGACGGCGGCTCCGATGCGGCGGCGGGCCAAGCCTTCGAGGCCGCCCGCCGGGCCATCCTGCGCTGCGCCCTGCAGGGCGGCGGCTTCAGCCTGCCGGCCGAGAAATACGCCCGCTGGCGCGACACGATCATCGACTTCCGCCCCCAGGGCGGTCCCTCGATCCGGTGACGATGGCCCGCATTTCCATCACACCCCAAACAGGTTAGGTTGCGCGCATCATGTCGCTTTCCGTCCATCTCGCCCGCCTTTCGCTTGCCCTTGCCGCGGCCCTCGCGCTTGCAGGTCCCGCCGCCGCGCAGGATACGGTCTCCCCCGCGCTTGCCGCGGCCGGTGACGAAGGCCCGCTGCGGATCGAGATCACGGGCGGCCAGGTCGAGCCGATGCCGATCGCCGTCGCCCCCTTCTTCGACGAAGGGGGCGCGGGTGATCTGGCCGCTCGTATCCAGGCCGTGGTGACGGCCGACCTGACCGGCACCGACCTATTCCGGGAAATCCCGGCCTCGGCCCATGTTGCCCAGCCCTCGGGCTTTGACGAGCCGGTGGCATACCCTGACTGGCGGGCGGTCAATGCCGAGGCGCTGATCCTCGGCGCCGTGTCCGTCCGGGATGGGCAGGTGACGGCCAAGTTCCGGCTGTTCGACGTCTTTTCCGGCCAGCCCTTGGGCGACGGGATGCAGTTCGACGCCCCCGAGGCGGGCTGGCGCCGCGTCGCCCACAAGGTCGCCGATCAGGTCTATGCCCGGATCACCGGGGAAGGCCCGTATTTCGACAGCCGCGTGACCTTTGTCTCGGAAACCGGCCCCAAGGATGCCCGGCTCAAGCGCATCGGGATCATGGATTACGACGGCGCGAACCCGATCTGGGTGACGGATGACAGCGCGCTGGTCGTCTCGCCCCGCTTCTCGCCCGACGGTAGCCAACTGCTTTACACCAGCTTCGGGAACGGGATGCCGCAGGTGATGCTGATGGACGTGGCCACCGTCCAGTCGCGCCCGCTGAAGCAGGAGGCGGGGACCATGAGCTTTGCGCCCCGCTTTTCCCCCGACAGCCGCTGGATCGTCTATTCGCGCGAACAGGGCGGCAATACCGACGTCTGGCAGATGGACGTGGCCACAGGGGCGGAACGGCCGCTGACGGAGACTTCGGCTATCGAGACCTCGCCCAGCTATTCGCCAGACGGCCGCCGGATCGTCTTCGAAAGCGACCAGTCGGGCAACCAGCAGATCTATGTCATCCCTGCCGACGGCTCGGGCGAACCGACGCGGATCAGCTTTGGCGACGGCAGCTACGGCACCCCCGCATGGTCGCCCACCGGCGACCTGATCGCCTTCACCAAGCGCAACGGCGACCGCTTCCATATCGGCGTGATGCGGCCGGACGGGACCGAGGAAAAGCTGTTGACCGAATCCTTTCTTGACGAGGGTCCGACCTGGGCCCCCAATGGCCGCGTCGTCATGTTCACGCGCCAGACGCCCGGCGGCGACGGCACCTCGCGCCTGCATTCGGTGGACGTGACCGGCCGGAATATGCGCCCGCTGTCGATCGAGGGCGCCGCCTCCGACCCCGACTGGGGACCGCTTTTGCCATGAGGAGCTTGCTGCCGATGAACGGCCTTCGCACCGCTGCCGCCGTGTTCCTGCTTGCGGGTCTGGGCGCCTGCGCCCAGACCCCGCCCATTGCAACGGTGACCGATCCCTACGCAGGCAGCCGCTATACCGGCACGCTGCCCGGCGGCACCCTTCCCGGCGCCAGCGCCGAGGATTTCCGCCGCATTGCCGGCGACACCGTCTGGTTCCCCGAAAACGATGCGGCGCTGGACGGCCGCGCGCGCGAGACCTTGGTGCGGCAGGCCGGCTGGCTTAAGCAGAACGGCAGCTTCTCGACCGTCATCGAGGGGCACGCGGACGAGCAGGGGACGCGGGAATACAACCTCGCGCTGGGGGCTCGGCGGGCCAGCGCGGTGCAGGAATACCTGGTCTCGCAGGGCGTGGAACGGGGACGCATCCGCACCAGTTCCTATGGCAAGGAGCGGCCCTTCGAGATCTGTTCCGATCCCGCCTGTCAGGCCCAGAACCGCCGGACCGTGACCGTTGTCACGCCGAGGGCGGGCGTCTGATGCTGCGCTCCCTTTGCTTTGGCGCGGCGCTTGCGCTGACGGCGCCGGTGCCGCTGCTGGCGCAGGATGCGGCTTTCGCGCCTGCGCCCGAGGGCCGCACGCTGGCCGATCTCAGGACCGACCTGCGGGCGGTCGCGGCCGAGTTGCGGGCGCTGCGGGCCGAACTGAACGCCTCGGGCGCCGAGGGCTTCCGGGCGGCGGGCGGCGACAGCGCCATCGACCGCATGAACGCGATGGAGCGTGAGATCACCCGCCTGACCGGCGAGACCGAGCGGCTGAAGCACCGCATCGATGGCGTCACGCGCGACGGCACCAACCGCATCGGCGATATCGAGTTCCGCCTGTGCGAGATGGAGGAAGGCTGCGACCTAAGCGCCCTAACCACGCCCACCCTGGGCGAGGTGGATGTTTCCGGCGGGATGCTGCAGCCCGCGCTGGGCGCAGGCGGCCCGGCGGTGGCCCCCGCAGGCAACGCGCCGCTGACAGCGCAGGAACAGGTGGATCTCGACCGCGCCCGCGCGGCGATGCAGGACGGCGACTTCCTGCGCGCGGCCGATCTTTTCGGACGGTTCGCCGAAAGCCATGCCGGCAGCCCGGCTGCGACCGAGGCGCGCTATCTTCAGGGCGCGGCGCTGGACAGCGCGAACGATCCCAAGGGCGCGACCGCCGCCTGGCTGCAGGCCTTTGCCGCCGAACCCGCCGGTCCCCGCGCACCCGACGCGCTGCTGGGGCTGTCGCGGGTATCCGCCGCCGGGCGCCCCGCCTCGGAGGGCTGCGTCTACCTGGGCGAACTGGCGAACCGCTTTGCCGGCACGCCGCAGGCGGACGAGGCCGGGCGGCGCATGGTCGCGGCGGGCTGTCGGGCGGATGCCGGAACCGACCCGGCCGATGGCGGCTGAGCCGCAGGACCTGGTTTCCGCCGAACTCGACCGGCTGGCCGGCGATCTGCCGGCGCTGGGCATCGCCGTCTCGGGTGGCGGCGATTCGATGGCGCTGCTGCACATGGCCCATGCTTGGGGGACCGCGCGCGGGGTGCGGATCGAGGCCGCCACCGTCGATCACCGCTTGCGGGCGGAGTCTGCCACTGAGGCCGCCCATGTCGCGGCCATGGCGGCGGCGCTTGGGATTCCTCATGCGGTGCTGGCCTGGCGGCATCAGGGGGGGACAGGAAACCTCATGGATGCCGCACGCCGGGCGCGGTTGTGCCTTCTGGCGAGCTGGGCGCAGGGCCGGGGTCTTCGGGCCGTGGCGCTGGGGCACACGCAGGACGATCAGGCCGAAACGCTGCTGATGCGGCTGGCGCGCGGCGCCGGCATCGACGGGCTTTCGGCGATGGCCGCCGCCCGCGATCAGGATGGCATCCGCTGGATGCGGCCGATGCTGGGGCTGCGGCGGCAAGCCCTGCGGGAATGGCTGGCGCAGCGGAACATCGCATGGATTGACGATCCGACTAACGAGGACGCCTCGTATGACCGGGTCCGGGCGCGGCAGGCGATCCGGGGACTTGATCTGCCGGTCGAGTCCCTCGCGCGGTCCGCCGCGCATCTGGCCGAGGCCCGGGCGGCGCTGGCGGAGGCTGCCCTTGCCGCGGCCGAAGGCGTCGAGGCGGATCGCGGGACGCTGCGCCTGCCGCGCCGGGCGCTTGCCGCCAGTCCCGAGATCAGCCGCCGGCTGGTCACGGCAGCGCTGCGCTGGGTGACGGGTGCCGATTATCCGCCGCGCGGGGAGGATGCCGGTCGGCTGATCGGGACGCTGGCGGCGGGCGGGCAGGGGACACTGGACGGGGTAATCGCGCGGGTGAAGGGCGAGGCAGTGGAGTTCCTGCGCGAACCTGCAGCCGCGGTGCGAAGCGAGACCGCCCGGCCGGAACCTTGCCCACCCGGTGTTCACGACGAAGGACGGGTGCACGGTGTTTCAGCCGGAAGGAACGAGGTGCTCTGGGACCGGCGCTGGCGGCTGACCGGGCTGCCTGATGGGGCTGTCGTGACGGCCGCGACCGAAGCGTCGCTTGCCGGCCGCGACTGGCGCGCATCGGGTCTGGCCCGCCTTGCGCTGGCGTCCTCGCCTGCCGTCCGCATCGACGGGCGGGTGATCCTGCCATTGCTCGACCCTTCCCCCGTCAGGGCGATGCCGCTGCGCGGGGTTCAGGATTTCCTCGCAATCCTGCGAGCGCATTGATACCCGGGCTCGCAATCCTTACTTTCACCCAAAGACTCTCATTCCCGCGGAGGACATGCCCTTGGGCAACGCGCGCAACCTCGCCTTCTGGGTGGTCCTGTTCCTGATGATCCTGGCGCTGTTCAACGCCTTCGGCGGCAACAGCGCCCAGATGAACAGCACCCAGATCGCCTATTCGGACTTCATCCAGCGGGTCGAGAACGATCAGGTCTCTGCCGCCACCATCGACGGCGAGACCGTCATCATCACCGGCACCGACGGCCGGCGCTATTCGACCGTGCGGCCGATCGGCGAGGATCTGGCCGACCGGCTGATCGACAAAGGCGTCGAGGTGAAGGTCGAACGCCAGCAGCAGTCGGGCTTCATGTCGCTGCTGGGCGTCTGGCTGCCCTTCATCCTGCTGATCGGCGTCTGGATCTTCATGATGAACCGGATGCAGGGCGGAGGCAAAGGCGGGGCCATGGGCTTCGGCAAGTCCAAGGCCAAGCTGCTGACCGAAAAGCACGGCCGCGTCACCTTTGACGACGTGGCGGGCATCGACGAGGCCAAGGAGGAGCTTGAGGAGATCGTCGAGTTCCTGCGCAACCCGCAGAAGTTCTCTCGCTTGGGCGGAAAGATCCCCAAGGGCGCGTTGCTGGTGGGTCCTCCGGGCACCGGCAAGACCCTGCTTGCCCGCGCCATCGCGGGTGAGGCGGGGGTGCCGTTCTTCACCATCTCGGGTTCGGACTTCGTCGAGATGTTCGTGGGCGTCGGCGCCAGCCGTGTCCGCGACATGTTCGAGCAGGCGAAGAAATCGGCCCCCTGCATCGTCTTCATCGACGAGATCGACGCGGTGGGCCGTGCCCGTGGCGTCGGCATCGGCGGCGGCAACGACGAGCGCGAGCAGACGCTGAACCAGCTTCTGGTGGAAATGGACGGCTTCGAGGCGAACGAGGGGATCATCATCATCGCCGCCACGAACCGCAAGGACGTGCTGGACCCGGCGCTGCTGCGCCCCGGCCGCTTCGACCGCCAGATCCACGTGCCGAACCCGGACATCAAGGGGCGCGAGAAGATCCTGAACGTCCATGCCCGCAAGGTGCCGCAGGGTCCCGACGTGGACCTGCGGATCATCGCGCGCGGCACGCCGGGCTTTTCCGGCGCCGACCTGATGAACCTCGTGAACGAGGCCGCCCTGATGGCCGCGCGCATCGGGCGGCGGTTCGTCACGATGGAGGATTTCGAGAATGCCAAGGACAAGGTGATGCTGGGCGTGGAACGCCGCAGCATGGTCCTGACGCCCGAGCAGAAGGAAAAGACCGCCTATCACGAGGCGGGCCACGCCGTCGTCGGCCTGTCGCTGCCGAAATGCGATCCGGTCTACAAGGCCACGATCATCCCGCGCGGTGGCGCCCTTGGCATGGTCGTCAGCCTGCCCGAGGTGGACCGGCTGAACTATCACAAGGACGAGGCCAAGCAGAAGATCACCATGACCATGGCCGGCAAGGCCGCCGAGATCATCAAATATGGCGAGGAAGGCGTGTCGAACGGCCCGGCGGGTGACATCCAGCAGGCCAGTGCACTGGCCCGCGCGATGGTGATGCGCTGGGGCATGTCCGACAAGGTCGGCGCGGTGGACTATGCCGAGGCGCATGAGGGCTATTCGGGCAACACCGGCGGTTTCTCGGTCTCGACCAAGACCAAGGAGCTGATCGAGCAGGAAGTCCGCGATCTGATCGAGGAGGGCTATCAGGAAGCCTACCGCATCCTGCTGGAAAAGGAGGTCGAGTTCGAGCGCCTCGCCAAGGGCCTCTTGGAATACGAGACCCTGACCGGCGAGGAGATCGGCAAGGTCATCCGTGGCGAGCAGCTTGGCGGCGACGACGACACGCCGAGTTCCGCGATCCCTGCGGTGCCCGCCGTGCCGCGCATCCCGCCGGCCAGCGGCGGCCCGGCACCGGTGCCGACTGCCTGACCCTGCGAGAACCCCGGCCCTTCGGTCGGGGTTTTCCATTTCAGGGCTTGATGCCGACGAAGAAGTCGCGCTTCAGCCCGTTCCAGCCCGCGCCATAAGTCATGATCTCGGCAAATCCGCCATGTTCGCGCATCTGCGCCAGGCACCAGTCGCGGTCGATCCGCAAGGGCAGCCGGGCGCGGTAATGCGCCTCGTCGGTATAGCCCATCTCGAAGAAGAACAGCTTGCGGGCCTTGGCCATCAGCGCCCGCAGCGAGCGGTGGACGGCCTCCGTGTCGTGCTTTTCGTAAAGCCATTGGTAGACGCTGAAGGTCGAGGCGACGTCATGTTCCGGCATCATGTCCGGGACCCAGGCCAGCGCGTCTCTGACCTGCAGGTCGAGGTGGCGGTTATAGATATAGCTGTCCGCGACCCGGCCCATGTGGATGTCGTTCCTGGCCACGTCGATCCCCGAGGCCCGCAGGCCGAGGTCCGCCATGCGCTTGCAGAAGAAGCCGCTGTTGCAGCCGATGTCGATATAGGACTTCTGCCCTGCGTCCTGTAGGTCGAGGTGCCGGGCCACGAACTCGGCCATGATCCCGGCGCGGATGGCGCTGTCGGCCCGGATCGGATTGAGGCCGGCGAACTCGGGGAAATCGGCGTCGATGGGCTGGTAGATCTCGGGCGTGCCTGGGCTGGGGGCGGTGGCCACCAGCCGGTCGCGCAGGTGGGTGCGGGCCATCGCCTGCAGCCGTTCCGCGCACCCCTCGCAGACGGAAATCGTCCCGTCCCCGCCGGGCAGCCGGATCGTCACCGTGGCGTCCCCGTCAGCCATCAGGTCGCAGAGCTTGCGGATGCTCTGGATGTCCGCGCCTGCCTCGCGCAGCCGGTCCAGCTGCGCCGCCGAGGGGGTCGAGACGATGACCACATGGCCCTTGCCCGACAACGCAATCCAGTCCTCGGCAAAATCCTTGCCGAAGCGCTGCGCCTCGTCGAAAACGAAGGTCGAGGGGGCGGTCCCCTTGGCGCTGATGAAGGCCCGGATCTCGGCGGCATGGCCCTTGAAATCCACCCGCGCCTTGCGCCCGCTGCGGGCGTTGATGATGTCGTATTTTTCCAGCGCCGGCCGCACCGTCCCGCCGTCCAGCGTGGCGATCAGGAATGACCTTTGCCTGTGTTCGCGCAGGTCGGTGACGATGCGGATGACCTCGGTCGTCTTTCCGGCGCCCGCCGCCCCCGTAAGCACTGTCAGCGTCATGATTCTGTCATCCGGTCCTGTTGATCGGACGGAAACTGACGCTTTTCCGTCATGATGCAAGGGAGGAACCTGCCGGCCTTGCGCCGGCCCAGTGTTGGGGGCATGACGCGGCCCATGAGTGATGACCTGACGCAACTGCGCGACATGACCGCCCTGCGGGCCGCCATCGACGCGCTTGACCTCGACCTCGCGCGGCTGCTTGCCCGCCGCTCGCGCCTGATCGACCGCGCGGCCGAGATCAAGGCCGGCGCGGGCCTGCCCGCCCGCATCGACGAGCGGGTCGAGGAAGTGGCCGAGAAGGCCCGCCGCAACGCCGCGGCCACGGGCTACGACCCCGATCTGGCCGAGGCTCTGTGGCGCCTAATGATGGAACATTTCATCGCCCAGGAAGCCCGCCAACTGGGAGAAGCCGATGACGGCTGACCTGATCGACGGCAAGGCCACTGCCGCCGCCCTGCGCAGGCGCGTGGCCGAAGGGGTCGCCGCGCTGAAGGCCTGCCATGGCATCACGCCGGGCCTTGCCGTGGTGCTGGTGGGCGAGGACCCCGCCTCTGCGGTCTATGTCCGCAGCAAAGGCAAGGCGACGGTCGAAGCCGGGATGGAAAGCTTCCAGCACCGCCTGCCCGTGGATGCCTCGCAGCAGGACCTGCTGGCGCTGATCGCGCGGCTGAATGGCGATCCGGCGGTGAACGGCATCCTCGTGCAGCTTCCCTTGCCGAAGCACATGGACGAGGCGGCGGTCATCAATGCCATCGCGCCGGAAAAGGACGTGGACGGATTCACCGTGCTGAACGCCGGGCGGCTGGCCACCGGGCAGAAGGCGATGGTGCCCTGCACGCCGCTGGGCTGCCTGATGCTGCTGCGGGACCGGCTCGGCTCGCTCGTGGGCAGGGAGGCGCTGGTGATCGGGCGGTCGAACATCGTCGGCAAACCGATGGCGCAGCTTCTTCTGGCCGACAGCGCAACCGTGACCGTGGCCCATTCGCGGACCCGCGATCTGCCGGACCTGTGCCGCCGCGCCGAGATCGTCGTGGCTGCCGTGGGCCGGGCGCGCTTTGTGCAGGGCGACTGGATCAGGCCGGGCGCGACCGTGATCGACGTCGGCATCAACCGGACCGATGACGGGCTGGTCGGCGACGTGGACTTCGAGGCCGCGCGTCACGTGGCGGGCGCGATCACCCCGGTTCCGGGCGGCGTCGGCCCCATGACCATCGCCTGCCTGCTGGCGAACACGCTGACCGCCACGGCGCGGGTGAACGGGCTGCCGGAACCCGAGGGGCTGACGCCCTGATCCCCCGCCCCGTCAGGATTCTGGCTGCTTCTTGACGCTGCGGGCAGCCAGCCAATCGGTTGCGGCCATCAGCAGGCCCGAGAAGACGAAGACCACATGGATGATGACCAGCCACTTCAGTTCGCGGTCGTCCGGCGAAACGATGCCGGGACGTCCGACCTCCATGAACCGCTTGAGCAGATCGATGGCAGAGATCGCCACGATCGAGGCGATCAGCTTCATCTTCTGGCCCGCAAAATCGACCGTTCCCATCCATGAAGGCCGCGCCACGTCGAGGGGCACGTCCAGCCGCGACACGAAGTTCTCGTAGCCTGAAAATACCACGATCAGCAGCAGGTTCGCCGTCAATGTCAGGTCGCTCAGCGACAGCGCCGTGACGATGGCGGTTTCGGTTGTCATGGTCAGGGCTTGGGGCAGGTAGTGAAGGGTCTGGCGCAGGAAGACGACCAGCAGCATCCCCATGACCGCGACCAGCCCCAGATACATCGGCGCCAGCAGCCAGCGCGAGGCGGACAGCAGCCGCTCGAACCCCTTTTCCATGCCCGCGCGTCCTCGTCCGTTCCTTGGCGCAGATTAGCGGCGACCGGCAGGCCCGCAAGGCTTTCCGCTTGGGGCGATCTGGTCTAAACCAGCCCCGACCCACGCCCAAGGAGGCCGCCGCGCCATGAGGTTCTTCGTCGATACCGCCGACATCGCCGCCATCCGCGAATTGCACGAACTGGGCATGGTGGACGGGGTCACGACCAACCCCTCGCTGATCCTGAAATCGGGCCGCGACATCGCCGAGGTCACGCGCGAGATCTGCGAGATGGTCCCCGGCCCCGTCAGCGCCGAGGTCGTGGCCGCCGACGCCGAGGGCATGATCCGCGAGGGCAAGCATCTGGCCGAGATCGCCCCCAACGTCACCGTCAAGGTGCCGCTGACCTGGGACGGGCTGAAAGCCTGCAAGGCGCTGACCGACGACGGCCACATGGTCAACGTCACGCTGTGCTTCACGGCGGCGCAGGCGATCCTCGCGGCCAAGGCGGGGGCGACCTTCATCAGCCCCTTCATCGGCCGGCTGGACGACATCGGCCTGGACGGGATGGAGCTGATCGCCGACATCCGCCGCATCTACGACAACTACGGCTACGAGACGAACCTGCTGGCCGCCTCGATCCGGTCGGTCAACCACATTATCGAATGCGCCCGCATCGGCGCCGATGTCATCACCGCGCCGCCCGCCGTCATCAAGGCCATGGCCAGCCACGTCCTGACCGACAAGGGGCTGGACCAGTTCAACGCCGACTGGGCCCGGACCGGCCAGAAGATCGGCCTGTGACCGGGGCTGCGGAACGCGCGGCCGCCGCGGCGCTGGATGGCGGCACCCGCGCCCGGCTGCTGGCCGAGCCTGCGCTGATCCTGCAGGACCGGGAACTGATGCGGGCGCTGGTCGCCGCACGCGAGGCCGAGTTCGGCGAGAATGTCATCGACATCCGCGGCCGCGCGATGGAGGCGCTGGAGCATCGGCTCGACCGGCTGGAATCGGTGCATGAAAGCGTGATCTCGGCGGCCTACGAGAACCAGGCCGGGACGCAGACGGTCCACCGCGCGGTGCTGGCGCTGCTGGAGCCGATGGATTTCGCGGCCTTCCTCGACATGCTGGAAACCGATGTGGCGCCGATCCTGCGGATCGAGACGCTGAAGCTGGTGATGGAAACGCAGGATCCGCCTGCACCGCCCTCCGCCGGCGCGTTGGTGGTGGTGCCCGCAGGGGCCGTCGGGCGGATGATCGCGGCGGGCCGCAGGGCGCCGCGCGGCGACGACATCGTGCTGCGCCGCGCCAGCGCCGAGACGCGGGCCGTCCATGGCGCCGAGGTCCGGTCCGAGGCGCTGCTGCCGCTGAACCTAGGGACGGGCCGCCCCCCGGCGCTGCTGGTGATGGGCTCGCTGGATGGCGGGCGGTTCTCGCCCGCGCATGGCACCGACCTGTTGCGATTCTTCGCGCAGGTGTTCCGGCTGGTCCTGATCGGCTGGCTCAGGGAATGAGCGGGCAGGGTCCAGTGCCGCTGGCGCTGGTCCCGGCCATGGCCGACGCGCTGGCCCGCTGGCTTGACAGCGAACGCGCGACCCGTGGCCGGTCGGACCACACGATCACCGCCTATCAGGGCGACCTGCTGGCCTTCCTGTCCTTTCTTGGCGGCTACCACGGTCAGCCCGCGCTGCCCCGGACGCTGGGGGGGCTTGTGCAGACCGACATCCGCGCCTTTGCCGCGGCCGAACGAGCGCGGGGCCTTTCGGCCCGCAGCCTCGCCCGCCGCCTGTCCGCCGTCCGCAGCTTCCTGCGCTGGATCAGCGACCGCGAGGGCTTCGACGCGAGCCGGGCGCTGTCCGCGCGCAGCCCCCGCTATCGCCGCAGCCTGCCGCGCCCGATCCCGGTGGAACAGGCCCGCGCCATCCTGGACCTCGCGGGCGAGCGGCACCCGACGCCATGGGTCTCGGCCCGCGACGTGGCGGTGCTGACGCTGCTTTACGGGCTGGGCCTGCGGATCAGCGAGGCGCTGGGGCTGGACGGCCGCGACTGGCCCTTCGGCGAATCACTGGTGATCTGCGGCAAGGGCGGACGCGAGCGGCTGGTCCCGGTCCTGCCCGCCGCGCGGGACGCTGTCACGGCTTACCTGCGGATATGCCCCTTTCCGCTGACGCCCGACGGGCCGCTGTTCTGCACGGTCAAGGGCAAGCGGCTTTACGCGGGCGCCATCTCGGGGGCGATGGTGGCCCTGCGCCAGTCGCTGGGCCTGCCCGAGACGGCCACCCCCCATGCGCTGCGCCACAGCTTTGCCACGCACCTGTTGGCGGCGGGGGGCGACCTGCGGACCATCCAGCAGCTTCTGGGCCATGCGAGCCTGTCCACAACGCAGGTCTATACCGGCGTCGATGACGCGCATCTGCTGGCTGTCCATCGCGCCGCCCATCCGCGGCGCTAGGGCTTATTCGCTTGCGCGGGGCTGGTCGGGAGCCTGGACGATGGGGCTGGTCTCGGCCCCCCGACCATAGGTGGCCCAGTCGGCGCCCGAGGGCGGCTGCGGCAGTTCGCTCCGCTTCCACGACAGGTGCATATGCGCCTTGCCGACATAAAGCCCGGTGATCGGCGAGGTCATGAAGACGAACAGCGCGATCAGCAGCTCGTGCCAGCTCAACTGGCCGTGATGGGTCCAGAAATAGGCAATCGAGGCGATCAGGACCGATCCCACCCCCAGCGTCGCCGCCTTGGTCGGCCCGTGCAGCCGCGTCATCATGTCGGGCAGCCGAACCAGCCCCCAGGCACCGACAAGGCCGAAGAAGCCGCCCGCCACCAGCAGAAAGGCGATGAGGATATCCGCAAGCCAGATCATTCGATGATGTCCCCCCGCAGGATGAACTTGGCGAAGGCCACGGTCGAGACGAAGCCGAAGAGCGCAAACAGCATCGAGGTCTCGAAATAGACCGTGGTGCCGCGCTGGATGCCGAACAGCGTGATCAGCGCGATCATGTTGATCGTCATCGTGTCCAGCGCCAGCACCCGGTCGCTGAAGCCCGGCGCCCGCATCAGCCGGTAAAGGCAGAGGATCTGCGCCAGCGCGAAGCAGCCGAAGGCGAACCACAGGGCAAGAGCGAGGATGCTCAACGGAAGATCTCCTGCAGGCGGGCCTCGTAGCGGGTCTTGATCTCGTCGATCGTGGCGGCCGGGTCGGGGCAGTGCAGCGCATGGACCAGCAGGGCCGATCCGTCCTCGGCCATGTCGCAACTGACGGTGCCGGGGGTCAGGGTGATGGTGCCCATCAAAACGGCGATGGCTTCGGGCACGGTCAGGTCCAGCGGCACCACCAGCCAGGCGGGCTGCAACTCGGCCTTGGGCATGAACAGCACGATCCGCGCCACGTCGATATTGGCCTTGACGATGTCGTGGATGACGATGCCCAGATAGCCGGGGATGCGGGTGGCGCGGATGCTGGCGCGGCGAGGCCAGTAGGGGGCGGTCACGACTGGAATCAGCAGCCCCAGAACGGCCGCGAAGACCACCGAGCCCCAGGCGAAGCGGTTGACCAGCAGCATCCAGACCAGCGCCACCACCAGCGACAGGACCGGATGGGGAAGGATGCGGCGGATCATTTCACCCCCTCCTGTCCGACCAGCACGGCCTCGATGTAAGGGGCAGGGTTCATCAGTTGGCGGGCGGTGGCATCGGCATAGCGCATCATCGGCCCTGCAAGCACGGTGAGCGCCACCATGCCCGCGATCAGTGCCCCCGTCGCCGTCAGCGCCAGCCCGGCCGAGGGGAAGGTCCGGTCATGCGGCGGCTCGTCGGGTTCCTGCCGGTCGGGCAGGAAGTCCTCGGCCGCATGGGCCTTCCAGAAGACCAGCGAGCCCGCGCGGGCCAGCCCGACAATGGCGAAGATCGAGGTGACGAGGACGATGCCCCAGATCACCGCCGTGCCTTCTCCGTTCCGCACCGCCTGCAGCACTGCCAGCTTGCCGAGAAAGCCCGACAGCGGCGGCAGGCCCGCCATCCCGATGGCGGCCGCGAAATACAGCGCGGCGACGATCCCCGCCTGCAGGATGGGCGGGGCGGGGCGCAGCCACAGGCTCGCGTCACGCCGCCTTGTGCCGATCAGGTCCACCGCCAGGAACAGCGCCGCCGAGGCCAGCGTCGAATGGACGAGATACCAGATCCCCGCCGTCAGACCGGGTAGCCGGAACTGCGCCACCGCGATCATCAGCGTGCCGACCGACCCCAGCGCCGCGAAGGCTGCCATCCGTCCCATGTGGCGCGAGCCGAGAACGCCCAACTGCCCCACGATCAGCGTGACAAGGGCCGCGGGCAGCAGGATGTCGGCGGCGAAACGCTCGATCACGCTGTCGGCGGGGAAGACCAGGGTGAAGAAGCGGATGATGCCGTAAACGCCAACCTTGGTCATGATCGCGAACAGCGCCGCGACGGGACCGGGCGCGCGGGCATAGGTCGCGGGCAGCCAGAAATGCAGCGGCACCAGCGCCGCCTTGATCGCGAAGACCAGCATCAGCAGCACCGCGCCCACGCGCAGCACCGCCGTGTCGGTCGCGGGCATCTGCGCCACGCGCATCGCCATGTCGGCCATGTTCAGCGTGCCGGTCGCGGAATAGATCGTCCCCAGCGCGGCGAGGAACAGAGACGATCCGGCGAGGTTGTAGACGACATATTGCACGCCCGCGCGCAGCCGCAGCTCTCCGCCCGCCTGGATCATCAGCCCGTAGCTGGCGATCAGCAGGATTTCGAAGAAGACGAAGAGATTGAAGGCGTCGCCGGTCAGGAAAGCGCCGTTGACGCCCATCAACTGGAACTGCCACAGCGCATGAAAATGCTTGCCCCTGCGGTCCCAGCCCGAACCGATGGCGTAAAGCTGCACCAGCAGCCCCACCACCCCCGTCAGCACCAGCATCAGCGCCGCCAGCCGGTCCAGCATCAGCACGATGCCGAAGGGCGCGGCCCAGTTTCCCAGCCGATAGACCTGCACGTCCCCGCCCATCGCCTGCAGCATCAGCCAGAGCGCGAGCAGCAGTTGCCCCGCGGTCGCGGCGGTGCTGAAGACGCGCTGCAGAAGCAGGTCCTGCCGCATCGCCAGGACGATCAGCGGGCCGACGAAGGCTGGCAGGACGACCGGGATGACAAGCCAGTGGTTCATGGGCGCGGCCCCTTGCGGTCGCGGCCGGGCAGGTCGATGCGGTCGTCGCCGCCCTCGATGAAAGCGCCCAGCGCCATCATCAACGTGACCGCCGTCATCCCGAAGGAAATGACGATGGCGGTCAGCACCAGTGCCTGCGGCAGCGGGTCGGTATAGCCCGGCGCGGCATCATTCAGGATCGGCGGAAGGTCGATCACCAGCCGCCCCGTCGCGAACAGGAACAGGTTGGTGGCATAGCTCAGCAGCGTCATCCCCACGATCACCGCGAAGCTGCGCTTGCGAAGGGTCAGGTAGACTCCGGCGGCGGTCAGGGTGCCGATGGCCGAGGCGATCAGGACCTCCATCTCAGCGGCCTCCCTCCTGCCGGAAATCCATGGGATGCGCGTTGACGCTTTCTCCCGCCGCCCGTGCGATGCGCGACAGCGAGTTCAGCGCCAGCATCACCGCCCCCACGACCGCCAGGAAGACGCCGGTGTCGAAGCCCATGGCCGTGGCCCATTCGACCGGCTCGACGCCCGCCAGATGGACATAGCCGAAGGCCGAGGTCAGGAACGGCTGGCCCGCGAACCATGCGCCCCCGCCGGTAATCCCGGCCGCCAGCACCCCAAGCGCGATCAGCGCGTGATAGGGGATGTTCTGCCGTTCCATCGCCCAGGCATAGCCCGAGGCCATGTATTGCATGACCAGCGCGACCGAGACGACAAGGCCGGCGATGAAACCGCCGCCCGGCGCGTTGTGGCCGCGCAGGAAGATATAGATGCCCACCACGAAGGACAGCGGCAGCAGCACCCGCGTCGCCACCACCAGCATCAGCGGATGGCGGTCGCCCGCGCGGCGCATGTCATGGGTCCAGCCCCGCAGCCGGGCGGATGCGCGGCCGCCCAGCAGCGCCTCGGTCATGGCGAAGATGGCCAGCCCGGCAATGCCCAGCACGGTAATCTCGCCATAGGTGTCAAAGCCGCGGAAATCGACCAGGATCACGTTGACGACATTGTCGCCGCCGCCAAGCCTGTAGCTGTTCTCGACCATGTAGCCCGAGATCGAGGGGAAGGCGAAGTCGCGCCGCATGATCGCATAGGACAACGCGCCAACACCCAGCCCGGCCAGAGTCGCCACAAAGGCATCCGCCCCGCGCTTGGCGTTGCCGGTGTCCAGCACCGTGCGCTTGGGCAGGAAGTTCAGCGCCAGCAGCATCAGGATAACGGTGACGACCTCGACCGTGATCTGTGTCAGCGCGAGATCGGGGGCCGAGAAATAGACAAAGGTGCAGGACACGATCAGCCCGACAATGCCCACAAGCACCAGCGCGAGGATGCGCCGCCGGTGCAGCGTGACCAGCGTCCCCACAGCCACCAGCATCATCACCCAGCCCATCAGCGCGACGGGCGTGACCGGCAGCATCGGCCTCGGCTCGGGGCGGGCGAGGCCGGTGTGCCAGGCGGCGAAGCCGCAGATCACGCAGGTCAGCATCAGCAGCGACAGGGCGCGCGACATCGAGCCATTGGTGAAGCTTTCGCTGAAGTCGCAGGCGATGCGAGCGATGCCGCCCTCGATCCCGTCGAAGATGCGCTTGGCGTCGGGACGCGGCAGACGCAGGCGGGCGGACTCGGCCGGGCGCCACAGCGCCAGCAGCAGCGCGCCGCCGGCGATGGCCACCACCGACATCATCAGCGCGGGCGTGACGCCGTGCCACAAGGTGAAATGCGGATACTGCGGCGCCTGGGTGACGGCGGCGCCCGCGGCGGCGACCAGCCAGCCGACGGTCGCGTTCGGGAACAGCCCGGTGACGACGACCAGCACCACCAGCAGTGCCGGGCCGGACCACAGGCCCGGCTCGGGGTCGTGGGGCGCGTGGGGATAGTCCTGACGCCTTGGCCCGAGGAAAACATGGGCCACCAGCCGCAGCGAATAAGCGACCGAGACCAGCGCCGCCAGCGTCGCGCCATAGGGGATCACCCATTCGAGGCCGTGCCAGCTTTGCGCGGCCGCTTCCTCAAGCATCATCTCTTTCGACAGGAAGCCGTTGAAGGGCGGCACGCCCGCCATCGACAGCGAGGCGATCAGCACCAGCCCGAAGGTCAGCGGCATCAACGCGCGCAGGCCACCCAGCCGTTGGATGGATCGCGTGTGCGCCGCGTGGTCGATGATGCCCGCGCACATGAACAGCGCGGCCTTGAAGGTGGCATGGGCCACGATGTGGAACATCGCGGCGACGGCGGCCTTTTCGGTGCCGAAGCCCAGAAGCATGGTGATGAGGCCCAGATGGCTGACCGTCGAATAGGCCAGCAGGCCCTTGAGGTCGTCCTGGAACAGCGCGATCACCCCCCCGACCATCATGGTGACAAGGCCCGTGGTGGCAACGATCCCGAACCACTCGGGCGTGCCCGCCAGCACCGGCCAGAGCCGCGCCATCAGGAAGATCCCGGCCTTCACCATCGTGGCCGAATGCAGGTAGGCGCTGACCGGCGTGGGCGCGGCCATGGCGCGCGGCAGCCAGAAATGGAACGGGAACTGCGCCGACTTGGTGAAGGCCCCGAGCAGGATCAGCAGCAGCGCCGGCAGGTAGAGGTCCGATCCCTGGATCGCCTCGCGCTGGGCGATGATCTCGGACAGGCGATACGATCCCGCGACCTGCCCCAGCATCAGGCAGCCCGCGATCATCGCAAGGCCGCCCAGCGCAGTCACGGTCAGCGCCATGCGGGCGCCCTGCCGCCCCTCGGGCAGGTGCTTCCAGAAGCCGATCAGCAGAAAGGACGAGAGCGACGTCAGTTCCCAGAAGACGAGCATCATCAGGATGTTGTCTGACAGCACGATGCCCGTCATCGCGCCCTGGAACAGCATCAGGTAGGTGAAGAACGGCCCCGCCGCGTCCTGTTCCGACAGGTAGAAGCGGGCATAGAGGATGATGAGCAGCCCGATCCCGAGGATGAGGATGCCGAAGAGAAGCCCCAGCCCGTCGATCATGAAATCCGCGTTCAGCCCGACCTGCGGCATCCACGCCAGCTGGGCGGTAATCAGCTCTCCGGCCATGATCGCGGGGATGTGCAGGAGCAGTCCCAGAAGCGCGAGCGCGGTGACGGTTCCACAGGCGATGGCGGCGGCGTTGCGGCCGGAACGGACCATGAGGCCGGGCAACAGGGCGCCAAGGAACGGCAGGACGGCGATCAGTGCTGGGGACATGGGCTCTCCAGATTTGAACGGGTGTCCCAAGCGGGTGCCCGGCTGTCAAGCAACTGACGAAATCGGCTAGGCGATGTTCGCGCTTCGTGCTAGCCCTTTGGGAAAGCAGGCCGAAGGGACGGGCATGAAGGTTCTGGGCATCGACCCCGGTCTGGTCAACATGGGCTGGGGGATCATCGTCGCCGATGGCTCTCGCCTGCGGCATGTGGCGAACGGGATCATCCGGTCGGACAGCAAGGGATTGGCCGCGCGGCTCTGCGACCTGCACCGGGGGCTGGTGGCGGTGATCGCGGCGCATGCGCCCGACGCGGCGGCGGTGGAGCAGACCTTCGTCAACAAGGACGCGGTCGGGACCCTGAAGCTGGGGCAGGCGCGGGGGGTGGCGCTGCTGGCGCCCGCGCAGGCGGGGATCGAGGTCGGGGAATATGCGCCCAACGCCGTGAAGAAGGCGATCGTCGGCGTGGGCCACGCGCAGAAGCAGCAGGTGGAACACATGGTCCGCTTCCAGTTGCCGGGGGTCGAGCTTGCGGGACCGGATGCGGCGGATGCGCTGGCCATCGCCATCTGCCACGCCCGCCACCTGCAGAGCCGCAGCCTTCGCATCAAGGTCGTCGCATGATCGGGCGGATTGCCGGGCTGATCCTGCACCGCGCCGCCGACCACGTGCTGATCGACGTGCGCGGCGTGGGCTATATCGTCCATGTCAGCGAGCGCACGGCAGCGGGCCTGCCTCCGGTCGGGCAGGTGGCGGCTTTATATACCGACCTGCTGGTGCGCGAGGACCTGCTGCAGCTTTTCGGCTTCCCGACGCTGCTGGAAAAGGAATGGCACCGGCTGCTGACCTCGGTCCAGGGGATCGGGGCCAAGGCCTCGCTGGCGATCCTGGGGACCTTGGGGCCCGAGGGACTGGGCCGCGCCATTGCGCTGGGCGACTGGGCCGCGGTGCGGCGTGCGCCGGGCGTGGGGCCGAAGCTCGCGCAGCGGGTGGTGCTGGAACTGAAGGACAAGGCGCCGGGGATCATCGCCATGGGCGGCGCGCTGACGGTGGACGCGGGCGCGGTGCTGGATGCGGCCGAGCCGGGCATCGAGCCCGCCGCGCCCGCGGCCGCGCCGACCTCTGCGCCTGCGTGGAACGCCGGCTCAGCGGCGGCCTCGGCCGATGCGCTGTCGGCACTGACGAACCTTGGCTATGGTCCGTCCGAGGCAGCGAGTGCCGTGGCCGAGGCCGCCGCGCGGGAACCCGGCGCCGGCACCGCCGCGTTGATCCGGGCGGCGCTCAAGTCTCTGGCGCCCAAGGAATAAGGGGGAGCAGGCGATGCAGGGCAACACGCGCACATTCCTTCTCATGGCGGCGATGACGGCGCTGCTGATGGGGATGGGCTGGCTTATCGGAGGGAGCGGCGGCGCGATCCTTGCGCTGGTCGTGGCGGGGGTCGGCAACGTCTGGGCCTGGTGGAACAGCGACAAGGCGGTCCTGCGCCAGCATGGCGCGATGCCCGTGACCGAGGCCGAGGCGCCCGATCTGGTGCGGATGGTCCGGCAGCTTGCGGAACGTGCCGGGCTGCCGATGCCCGCCGTCTATGTGCTGGCGACCGAGCAGCCCAATGCCTTCGCCACCGGGCGCAACCCCGAGAACTCGGCGGTGGCGGTGACGCAGGGGCTGCTGCGGATACTGACCCGTGACGAACTGGCGGGCGTGATTGCGCATGAACTGGCCCATATCAGGCACCGCGACACGCTGACGATGACGGTGACCGCGACGATGGCAGGGGCGATCGCGATGCTGGGCAACATGATGCTGTTCACCGGCAATCGCGACCGGCCGGGCGGGGCGCTGGGCGGCATCCTCGCCATGATCCTCGCGCCCTTGGCGGCGATGCTGGTGCAGATGGCGGTCTCGCGGTCGCGGGAATATGTGGCGGACCGCTCGGGGGCGGAGATCTGCGGCAACCCGATGGCTTTGGCCTCGGCACTGGCGAAGATCGCCAATGCGGCGGGGCGGACGGTCAACATCCCGGCGGAACGCAACCCGGCCTCGGCGTCGATGTTCATCATCAACCCGCTGGGGGCATTGCGGATGGACAAGCTGTTCTCGACCCATCCCTCGACGCAGGAGCGGATTGACCTGCTGGCGCGGATGCAGGTCGCGCCCGTCGCCCGCAGTTCCGTCCCCCCGGTGCGGCGCGGATGACCCCTGATCCTGCCCTGCGCGGCGAGCGGATGGAGGGCGAGGCCGAGGACCGCGCCCTTCGCCCCCAGAAGCTTGAGGAGTTCATCGGCCAGGCCGAGGCGCGCGCCAACCTGCGCGTCTTCATCGACAGCGCCCGGATGCGGGGACAGGCGATGGATCACACGCTGTTCCACGGCCCCCCGGGCCTCGGCAAGACCACGCTGGCGCAGATCATGGCGCGGGAACTGGGCGTGAACTTCAAGATGACCTCGGGGCCGGTGCTGGCGCGGGCGGGCGATCTGGCGGCGATCCTGACCAACCTGGAAGCCCGCGACGTGCTGTTCATCGACGAGATCCACCGGATGAACCCGGCGGTCGAGGAAGTCCTGTATCCGGCGCTGGAAGATTTCGAGCTGGACCTCGTGATCGGCGAGGGACCTGCGGCGCGCACCGTGCGGATCGAACTGCAGCCCTTCACGCTGGTCGGCGCGACGACGCGGCTGGGCTTGTTGACGACCCCGCTGCGCGATCGCTTCGGCATCCCGACCCGGCTGCAGTTCTATACGGTCGAGGAACTGGACCTGATCGTCACTCGTGGCGCCCGACTGATGGGCATCAAGGCCGAGCCGGAGGGCACGTGGGAAATCGCCCGCCGCGCGCGGGGCACCCCCCGGATCGCGGGCCGGCTGCTGCGCCGGGTCGTGGACTTTGCGCTGGTCGAGGGAGACGGGCGGCTGACGCGCGAACTGGCCGACATGGCGCTGACGCGGCTGGGGGTGGACGACCTCGGGCTGGACTCGGCCGACCGACGGTATCTCACGCTGATGGCCGAGCATTACGGCGGCGGGCCGGTCGGGGTGGAAACGCTGTCCGCCGCGCTGTCAGAAAGCCGCGACGCCATCGAGGAAGTGATCGAGCCCTACCTGCTGCAACAGGGCTTGATCCTGCGCACGCCGCGTGGCCGGATGCTCGGGCATTTGGGGTGGCGGCATCTGGGGCTGGACATGCCCAGGGCCGCGCAGGCAGGATTGTTCGATGAGTGACGTGGAAGACCGGCTGCGCGGCAGCTTCGCGCGGCAGACGATGATGCAGACCTTGGGGGCGGAGCTTGAGGAGGCATCCGAGGGCCGGACCCGGATCGCTGCCCCCATCGCGGACCATGTGCTGCAGCAGCAGGGCTTCGCCCATGCGGCGCTGGCCTTCGCCATCGGCGATTCGGCGGCAGGCTACGCGGCTTTGTCGGTGCTGCCGGAAGGGGCCGAGGTTGTCACGGTCGAGATGAAGATCAACCTTCTGTCTCCTGCCGTGGGCGACCGTCTCGTGGCCGAGGGCCGGGTGATCCGCCCGGGCCGCCGTATTGTCGCGGTAGCGTCCGACGTGTTCGCGGAAGGCGCGAACGGCCGCAAGCACATCGCCACGCTGCTGGGCACGATGGTCCCGGTCGAGCCATGAGCGACTGGCCCATTTTCCTGCGCTACGCCGTGACCGCGATCGTCTTCGCCCTGACGATCTGGGCCTTCAGCACCGGACACATGCTTCTGGCCGTTCTGGGGATCGGCGCCTGCATCTTCGTGTTCCAGCGGTTCTTCCTGTCGGACATCTGACGCTGAGGGCCGGGGAAGGTGGGGCCGGCCTCCACCCTGCGGGTTGCCGCGTCGAGGCCCTGACAGGGTCCGGCGACATGATTAGGTAATGTTGCATCCGCCCCGCCATCTGCAGGAGTTCATGACCACGCATTTCCCTGAACGCGCCCGCATCGGGGTGCTGACGACCGAGCCGGTGGGCCGGCTCGACTACCTCTCGCCCGAGGGGGGCGTGCTGCTGGGACAACTGGTCGTCGTGCCGTTGGGACCGCGCCGGGTGCTGGGCGTGGTCTGGGGCAAGGGGATGGGCGACTTCGACGCGGCCAAGCTGCGGCCTGTCGCGCGGCTGGTGGACGCCGCCCCATTCGGCGAGGGGATGCTGGAGTTCATCGGGCGCGCCGCCGACTACACCCTGACGCCCCTGCCGGTGATGCTGCGGATGACGCTGCGCGCGCCCGACCTGGACCAGCCGCCAGCCGCCCGCCGCGTCGTCCACCGCGTGGGACCGCCACCCGACCGCATGACCGAGGCGCGGGCCGCCGTCCTGCGGGTGATCGAGGAGCATGGCGGCGCGGGCTTCGCCCCTTCGGAACTGGCGCAACTGGCAGGGGTCGGCGCCTCGGTCGTCAAGGGGCTGGTCGGCACGGGAACGCTGGTCGAGACCGAGGCGCCGAAGGACGCGCCTTATCCGCGGCTCGACCCTTCGCTGCCGGGAAAGCCGCTGGCGCCGGATCAGGCAGAGGCGGCCGAGGCTCTGCGAACCGGCCTGCGCGGCGGCGGCTATGCGACGACCCTGCTGCGGGGGGTCACCGGCTCGGGCAAGACCGAGGTCTATCTGGAAGCCGTGGCCGAGACCCTGCGGATGGGCCGGCAGGCGCTGGTCCTGTTGCCGGAAATAGCGCTGTCGGCCGAGTTCATCGACCGTGTCGAGGCCCGCTTCGGTGCCCGTCCCGGCGAGTGGCACTCGGGCATCACCCGCACCGAGCGCCGCCGGTTGTGGCACATGGCGGGGCGGGGCGAGGTGGGCGTGGTCGTCGGCGCAAGGTCCGCGCTGTTCCTGCCCTTCCGCGACCTCGGCCTGATCGTGGTCGATGAGGAACATGACGGCTCCTACAAGCAGGACGAGACGGTGCATTACAACGCCCGCGACATGGCCGTGCTGCGCGCCAGCATCGAGGGGGCGCAGGTGGTGCTGGCCTCGGCCACCCCTTCGGTCGAGACCTGGGTGAATGCGGCGACCGGCAAGTATCGCCGCGTGGACCTGCGCGCCCGCTATGGCGAGGCGGAACTGCCCGACATGGCCGCCATCGACCTGCGGAAAGAGGACCTGCCCTCGGGCCGCTGGATTTCCCCCACCCTCGGCCGGGCGGTCGAGGAGCGGCTGGAGCGGGGGGAACAGTCTCTGCTGTTCCTCAACCGCCGAGGCTATGCACCGGTGACGACCTGCCGGGCCTGCGGCCACCAGATCGGCTGCGACGACTGCGACGCGCGGATGGTGGAGCACCGCTTCCAGCGGCGGCTGATCTGCCACCAGTGCGGCGCGACCAAGCCGATCCCGGTGGCCTGCCCGGCCTGCGGCGTCGAGGGCAAGCTCGCCGCCATCGGCCCCGGCGTCGAGCGGCTGGGCGAAGAGGTGGCCGAGCGTTTCCCCGGCAAGCGCGCGGTGGTGCTGTCCTCGGACCTCTATACCTCGGCCCGGGTGTTGAAGGAGACGATCGCGAACATCGCGGCGGGGGATGCCGACATCATCATCGGCACCCAGATCGTGGCGAAGGGGCACAACTTTCCCCAGTTGACGCTGGTCGGTGTGATCGACGCGGACCTCGGGCTGCAGGGGGCGGACCTGCGGGCGGCGGAACGGTCCTTCCAGCTGATGCGGCAGGTAGCCGGGCGAGCCGGACGGCAAGCGGGCGACCGGCCGGGCCTTGCGCTGCTGCAGACGCACCAGCCCGAGCATCCGGTGATCCGCGCGATCCTGTCGGGTGACGACGAGGCCTTCTGGAACGCCGAAGCCGAATCGCGCCACGCCGCCCGCATGCCGCCCTTCTCTCGACTTGCGGGCATCATCCTGTCCCACCCCGACCAGCCGGTGGTCGAGGCATACGCGCAGGAACTCGCCCGCCGCGCCGCGCCCCTCTCCGAGATCGGAGCCGAGCTGTTCGGCCCCGCGCCCGCACCCATCGCGCGGGTGCGGGCGCGCTATCGCGTGCGGATGCTGGTCCGCGCGCCCCGGCAGGCGCCGCTGCAATCGGCCATCGCGGCGTGGCTCGCCGTTGCACCGAAAGCGCCGACGAACCTGCGCCTCGCGGTGGACATCGACCCGCAGAGCTTCCTTTGACGTCTTGAAAGCAACGAGCAGCCGAGCAACGATTCCCTTGGCCGTCCTGCGGGAGCGGGTATTCAGACCAGAAAGAAGATGCCTGCCGGCTTCTTCTTCGCCCGAATATCTGGGGCTTTCGAGCGACCGGCCGGCAGCCCGGTAGACTTTTGTCAGCGAGGAAGGCCATGGCCGTGGCGATCGGGGCAGAGCCCCGCGTCAGGCACCGCTTTCAACCAGCACGGACTCCAGCACAGGAGCGAGGCGAGCGGCCCACATCTCCTGCCCCCCTGCGTCCCGGATCAGGTCGTTCCTGACCTCGACCAGCAGGTTCGGGCGGCCCTGTGCCAGCGCGTGGGTGTCAATGGAATCACCTTCAAGATGGCCGCTGTAGGGCTCGTTGTCGCCGGTGATCCAGCCCTGCGCGCGGCAGGCGCGGACCATCGCGGGGCCGAGCCGTTCATCGCGGTGGGAATAAAGGATGCCGACCAGCCAAGGGCGCGGCGGGCGGCCCTTGAGTTGCGGGGTGAAGCTGTGGACGGCGCAGATCGCCCGCGCCGGATGGGCCGCGGCCAGCCGGGCGAGTTCCCGGTGATAGGGGCGATAGAGGCGGTCGAGCCGCCGTTCCCGTTCTGCCGCATCCGCGCTGCGGTTCGCCGGGATCACCGTGCCGTCGTAAAGCCGCATCAGCAGCGTCGGGTCGTCCTCTCCCCGGTTCGGGTCGATCACGAGGCGCGAGAAATCCGACCGCACCATCGGCGCGTCCAGCCTGTGCGCCAGCGCCGAGGCAAGCCCCGCCGCGCCCACGTCATGGGAGATGTGGCGCGCCATGTCCTGCGCCGCGATGCCGAGGTCGCCGCCGTTCACCCAGTGCGGCACGCGGTTCGTCGCATGGTCGCAGGTGACAAGCCAGCGCGAGGGGCGGGTTTCTCCCTCGATGGTGAAGGGCGGGGCGTCGATCGGATCACTGTCATGTGCGTTCATGATGGGGGCGGTATACGTCCCGCTGCATGGCCGCGCCAGTTGCCCGTTCCGCAAGAGACGAGTAGACGATAGCGCAAACATGCCCGAAGGCAGGGGAAACAGGCAGATGAGACGACACCGCAACGTGAAGATCGTGGCGACCCTTGGCCCCTCGTCGAGCGATCTGGCGACGATCCGGGCGCTGTTCGAGGCGGGCGCGGACGTCTTCCGCCTGAACATGAGCCATGGCGAGCATTCCGACCAGAAGGCCCGATATGACGCCATCCGCGCCGTCGAGGCCGAGCTTGACCGCCCCATCGGCGTGCTGGCCGACCTGCAGGGCCCGAAGCTGCGGGTGGGGGTCTTCGCAGAGGGCGCCCATGAGCTTGAGGAAGGCCAGCCGTTCCGCTTCGACCTCGACCCCGCGCCGGGGGACGGCCAGCGCGTCCAGTTGCCCCACCCCGAGATCTTCGCGGCGCTGAAGGTCGGCTCGCGCCTGCTGGTCAATGACGGCAAGATCCGCCTGCGGGTCCAGCATTGCGGCCCGGATTTCGCCGATTGTCTGGTGACGGCGGGCGGGCCGATTTCGAACCGCAAGGGGGTCAACGTTCCCGACGCGGTGCTGCCGCTCAAGGCGCTGTCGGACAAGGACCGAGCCGATCTGGAATTCGCCTGCGGGCTGGGCGTGGACTGGCTGGCCCTGTCCTTTGTCCAGCGTCCCGAGGACGTGATCGAGGCGCGCGAACTGGCGCAGGGCCGCGCCGCCATCCTGTCCAAGATCGAGAAGCCCGCGGCGGTGGAATGCTTTGCGGACATCCTCAGGGTCTCGGACGGGATCATGGTCGCGCGCGGCGATCTGGGGGTGGAACTGCCGGTCCATTCGGTGCCGCCGATCCAGAAGCGGCTGGTCCGCGCCTGCCGGCAGGCGGCGAAGCCGGTGATCGTGGCGACCCAGATGCTGGAATCGATGATCGAAAGCCCGATGCCGACGCGGGCCGAGGTCAGCGACGTCGCCACCGCCATCTACGAGGGCGCGGATGCCATCATGCTGTCGGCCGAATCGGCCGCCGGCCGCTATCCGGTCGAGGCGGTGCAGACCATGGACAGCGTCGCCCGGTCGGTCGAGGGCGATCCCATCTACCGCCAGGTCATCGACGGCTCGCGCGGCACCGACAATCGCACCAGCGTCGCCGATTCGATGGCCGTGGCCGCGCGCGAGATCGCCGAAACCACCGACATCGCGGCGATCTGCGCCTATACCCAGTCCTCGACCACCGTGCGGCTGGTCGCCCGCGAACGCCCCAAGGTGCCCATCATCGCCATGAGCTCGGAACCCTGCGTGCTGCGGCGCATGGCGCTGGTCTGGGGGGCGCATTGCGTGGGCACGCCGGTCCTGGAACGATTCAAGCAGGCGGTGGTCAATGCGGTGAAGGCGGCGCAGGAATTCGACTTCGCCGACCCTACCCGCAAAGTTATCGTGATCGCAGGCGTTCCCTTCAACACGCCGGGCTCCACCAACATTCTTCGCGTTGCATCCTGCGACGAGCTGTTGCTATCCAGCACGGACCCTGAATAACGGCGCAGTCGCGCCCCTCACGAGTTGCAAGGCATGTCCGACATCCTCATCCTGCTGGGCACCGCGCTGATGGCGGTGTCGGTCATCCTGGCGATCGCCGCACTGGCGCGGACCGAGCCGCCGCGCGGCGCCGCCATCGCCTTTGTCTTCGGGCTGGCAGCCCTGTTCGCGGGAGCCTGGCTGGACCCGACGCCCTTCCGCGTGCAGGATCTGGGGCTGGCCTGGCAGAGGCTTCTGAGCGGCCAGATCCGGCTGTAAGGCCGGCTTTTCCCTTGCCATCCGGGCCGGACGCCGCTATCAGGCGCGCTTCGACATCCGCGCGGCCGGCCCTATGGCATTGCCGAGTCGCGCGTTCACTCTGACTTAGGAGAAGAAAATGCCGAAGATGAAGACCAAGGCCGCTGCGAAGAAGCGGTTTTCGATGACCGCTTCGGGCAAGGTCAAGGCGGGCCCGGCGGGCAAGCGCCACGGCATGATCAAGCGCTCGACGAAGTTCATCCGCGAAACGACGGGGACCATGATCCTGTCCGACGCGGACACGAAGATCGTCAAGAAATACATGCCCTACGACCGCTGAAAAGGATCTGAACCATGTCCCGCGTTAAATCCGGCAAGGTCACCCACGCCCGCCACAAGAAGGTCCTTGACGCTGCCAAGGGCTATTACGGCAACCGCTCGCGCAACTTCCGCACCGCCACGCAGGCCGTGGACAAGGCGCTGCAGTATGCAACCCGCGACCGCAAGGTCCGCAAGCGCAACTTCCGCGCGCTGTGGATTCAGCGCATCAACGCCGCCGTCCGCGCGGTGGATGCCGAGATGACCTATTCCCGCTTCATCGCCGCCCTGTCCAAGGCCGGGATCGAGGTGGACCGCAAGGTCCTGGCCGACCTGGCCGTGCACGAGCCCGAGGCGTTCAACGCCATCGTGGCCCAGGCAAAAGCCGCCGCCGACACCCCGGCCCCCGTCGCCGCCTGATCATTCGGACAGGATGATCTGCAGAAACCCGTGCCCCGGCGCGGGTTTCTTTGTTTCACGCCCGCGTGACGTCCCGCCCCGGCCCGCAACCGCCGCTCCCGCTGCGGGGTTGATCCGGCATGGACATCGCCACCCGCCTGCCGCCCCGCGTTCCCCTCGCCTCGCGCCCGCTGGGCATCCTCGGCTCGGCCCTGACCGCCCGGCGCAACGTGCTGGAACTGATCCCGGAACTCGCCCTGCGCCAGCCGATGGTGTCGGGCAAGCTGGGCATCCGCTGGCACATGGTCATGGACCCCGACGCCCTGCGCCGCGTGCTGAAGGACCGGCCCGAGGATTACCCCAAGTCCACCGTCACCCGGATGATCCTGGAACCCGCCATCGGCGACAGCCTGTTCATCGCCGAAGGCGCGCAGTGGCGCTGGCAGCGGCTCGCCGCCGCCCCCGCCTTTGCCGCCCGCCATGTCGAGGCGCTGGCCCCGGTGATGACCGCCGCCGCCGAGGCATCCGCCGCCCGCATCGCCGCGGCCCCCCAACCCTTCGACGCCTTTGCCGAGATGATCGCCGTGACCTTCGACGTCATCAGCGACGTCACCTTTTCCGGCGACAACGCCTTTGACCGCGACGCCGTCCACCATGCCATCGACCGCTACATCGCCTCGACCGCGCGGGTGTCGGTGCTGGACGTGCTGGGCGCACCCCCTTGGGTGCCGCGTCCGGGGCGGATGATTTCGGGCAACGCGCTGAAGCGGACCAAGAAGCTCGCCGACCAGGCCATCGCCGAGCGCGCCCGCCGAGGCCCCCGCGTGCCGCCCGACCTTCTGGATCTGCTGCAGTCCGGCGTGGACCCGGAAACGGGACGGTCCATGAACCCCTCGGAACTGCGCGACAACCTGCTGACCTTTATCGTCGCGGGGCACGAGACGACGGCGCTGACGCTGTCCTGGGCGCTTTACCTCTGCGCCTTCGATCCCGCCGTGCAGGCCCGCGCCGCGGCCGAGTCGCAGGCGGCCGGTCCCCGCATCACCGCCGCCGACCTGCCGCGCCTGCCCTATGTCCAGCAGGTCGTGCAGGAAACGCTGCGCCTTTACCCGCCCGCCGCCTTCCTGTCCCGGACAGCGCGGAAAGCCGACACGCTGGGCGGCCGCCAGATCCAGCCCGGCGACACCGTCATGCTGCCGATCTATGCCCTGCACCGCCACCACCTATTGTGGGACAACCCCGACGCCTTCGACCCCGAGCGCTTCGCCCCCGGCATCGAGCGTGACCGCTTCGCCTTCCTGCCCTTCGGCGGCGGCCCCCGCATCTGCATCGGCGCGAACTTTGCCCTGCAGGAGGCCGCGATCATCCTTGCCACGCTGCTCTCCCGCTTCGACTTCGCGCTGGTGCACGGTCGCGACCCGCGCCCCCGGATGATCCTGACCCTGCGCCCCGAAGGCGGCGTCTGGCTGCGCGCCACGCCGCGCTAGAAACCGCGCGTCCCCCGTGCTAACCCCGCCCCGCAATTCCCGCGAGGCCCCCCGATGACCGACCCCGACAGCTTGCGTTCCACCTGGCTTGCCCGCGTCGCCGAGGCCGAAGGCGTCACGGCGCTGGAGGAGGTCCGTCTGGCGGCCCTCGGCAAGAAGGGCGAGATCGCGCTGAAGATGCGCGAACTGGGCAAGATGACCTCCGAGGAGCGGCAGACCACAGGCGCCGCCCTCAACCGCGTCAAGGACGAGATCGACGCCGCGCTCCGCGCCCGCAAGCTGGCGCTGGAAGACGCGGCGCTGGACGCGCGCCTTGCGGGCGAGTGGCTGGACGTGACTCTGCCCGGCCGCCCGCGCCCGGCTGGCACCATCCACCCCGTGTCACAGGTCATGGACGAAGTCACCGCCATCTTCGCCGACATGGGATTCGCCGTGGCCGAGGGGCCGCAGGTCGAATCCGACTGGTACAACTTCGACGCGCTCAACATCCCGCCCGAACATCCCGCGCGGCAGGAACACGACACCTTCTTCATGGCCCGCGCGACAGGCGACACCCGCCCGCCCCATGTCCTGCGCACCCATACCTCGCCCGTCCAGATCCGCGCGATGGAGGCGATGGGCGCCCCTATCCGCATCATCTGCCCCGGCCGCGTCTATCGCATGGACATGGACCAGACCCACACGCCCATGTTCCACCAGGTCGAGGGGCTGGCGATCGGGCGGGACATCTCGATGGCCAACCTGAAATGGACGCTGGAGGAATTCTGCCGCGCCTTCTTCGAGGTCGATCAGGTCGAGCTGCGCTTCCGCGCCTCGCATTTCCCCTTCACCGAGCCCTCGGCCGAGGTGGACATCCGCTGCGACTGGTCCGGCGGCCAGTTGAAGATCGGGCAGGGGGAAAGCTGGCTGGAGATACTGGGCAGCGGCATGGTCCATCCCAAGGTGCTGCAGGCCGGGGGGATCGACCCCGCCGAGTGGCAGGGCTTCGCCTTTGGCATGGGCATCGACCGGATCGCGATGCTGAAATACGGCATCCCCGACCTGCGGGCGTTCTTTGAGAGCGATTTGCGCTGGCTGCGGCATTACGGGTTTGCGGCGGGGGATGTGCCGAGTGTGAGTGGGGGACTGTCGCGGTGAAGCGCGATATAGACCAAATTCGCTCCATTCTTTTTGAAATGGAAAGCTCTCGGTATAACCACTTTGAGGAGCGGCTTGCCCTAAATGGTATTCTTGAGCGGGGAACTGACACCGAAAAGGGGCGCGCCAACCAAGTTCGCGCTGAGCACGTCCGGTGGATGATCGACGATGGACTGCTATCTTTGGTGAGTGGCTGCAGCAACTATGTTCGGGTTACGGCTAAAGGATGTGACTTCCTTGATGCTGTTCGGGACGAAGGTGTATGGGAGCGGACCAAGCGGCAGGTGGCAGAAATTGGCGGGAACACCACGATAGAATTCGTTAGGACTCTGGCAGTCGGTTTTCTCCGAAAGCAGGTTGAGCAGCGGGCGGGACTAGTTCTGTGAGTGGTGCGGTCCGGTTGCTTCGTTATGCTGCATTTTCTTCCCTGGCCGAAATAGCCGGTTACATGCCTGACAGGGTAAAGGATCGGTGGATAGCAGGAGCCGCAACCGGCGTAGGGATGGCGGGAATTGGTGCTAATGCCCTGTTGTCGGCTTTGGGATTTAGCGCAGTTGCTCACAGTTCAGGTGCTGTAATATTTACTGGTGCTAGCGGATATATTGCAGGAACTTACGGACTCGCTTCTGTCGTTGCGTTTCTAACGTTTCCAGTGACGCTGCTGTTCTTTGTCATCTGCGTATGCTTGGGGACAGGAATTCTCGTAAAAAGAAAGGTTTGGAACAGGAAATGAAACTCACCCTCTCCTGGCTCCGTGACCATCTCGACACCACGGCGACCCTGACCGAGATCACCGACGCGCTGACCGACCTCGGGCTCGAGGTCGAGGAGGTCGTCGATCCCGCCGCGAAGCTTGCCTCCTTCACCCTTGCCCGGATCGAACATGCCGAGCCGCATCCCGACGCCGACCGGCTGCGGGTGCTGCGGGTAGCCACCGACGAGGGCGAAAAGCAGATCGTCTGCGGCGCGCCGAATGCGCGGGCGGGGCTGGTCGGCGTGCTGGCGAAGCCCGGCGACTATGTGCCGGGGATCGACACGACCCTTGGCGTCGGCAAGATCCGCGGGATCGAGAGCCACGGCATGATGGCCTCGGAACGCGAGCTTGAGCTTTCCGACGAGCATGACGGCATCATCGAACTGCCCTCGGGCCGGGTCGGGCAGCGCTTCGTGGACTGGCTGGCCGAGAACGCGCCGGACAGGATCGACCCGATGATCCACATCAAGATCACCCCGAACCGCCCCGACGCGCTGGGCGTGCGGGGGATCGCCCGCGACCTCGCCGCGCGGGGGCTGGGCAGGCTGAAGCCGCTGGAGGTTCAGGCCGTTGCGGGCAGTTTCGACAGCCTCCTCGGCGTGACGATCGAGCCGGACGTGCTGGACCGCGCCCCGCATTTCGCGGGCCGGCTGATCCGGGGCGTGACGAACGGCCCCTCGCCGGACTGGCTGCAGCAGCGTCTGCGCGCCATCGGGCTGCGGCCGATCTCGGCGCTGGTCGATATCACCAACCTCTTCACCTTCGACCTGAACCGCCCGCTGCATGTCTTCGATGCGGCCAAAGTCCAAGGCGACCTGACCGTGCGCGGCGCGCGGGAAGGGGAAAGCCTGCTCGCGCTCGACGGCAAGACCTATGCCCTGCGCGCGGGCGACCTTGTGATCGCGGACGAGAACGGCCCCGAAAGCCTCGCCGGGATCATGGGCGGCGAGGCCTCGGGCGTGACCGAGGTGACCACCGATGTCTTCCTCGAAAGCGCCTACTGGCAGCCCATCGGCATCGCGGCGACGGGCCGGGCGCTGAAGATCAACTCGGACGCCCGCTACCGCTTCGAACGCGGCGTGGACCCTGCCTTCACCCGCGACGGGCTGGAACTGGCAACGCGGCTGATCCTCGATCTCTGCGGGGGCGAGGCCAGCCACGTGGTCGAGACCGGCGCTGCCCCGGACCATGCCCGCGCCTACCGGCTGGACCCGGCGCGGACCCAGAGCCTTGTCGGGCTGGACATCCCCGAAGCCGAGCAGCGCGCCACGCTGGAGGCGCTGGGCTTCCGGCTGGAGGGCGCCATGGCCCATGTGCCAAGCTGGCGCCCGGACGTGCAGGGCGAGGCCGATCTGGTCGAGGAAATCGCCCGCATCGCCAGCCTCTCGCGCCTGCAGGGCCAGCCCCTGCCGCGCCCCCGCGCGGGCGTGCCGCAGCCGGTGCTGACCCCCCTGCAGCGCCGCGAGTCCGCCGCCCGGCGGATGGCGGCGGCGCTGGGCTACAACGAATGCGTGACCTACAGCTTCATCGACCAGCCCTCGGCCGCGCTGTTCGGCGGCGGGTCCGAGGCGGTGCGGATCGAGAACCCGATCTCGTCGGAAATGACCCACCTGCGCCCCGACCTGCTGCCCGGCCTGCTGGCGGCGGCTGCCCGCAACCAGGCGCGCGGTTTCATGGACCTGTCGCTGTTCGAGGTCGGCCCCGTCTTCACCGGCGGCGAGCCGGGCGAGCAGGCCGTGCAGCTTTCCGGCCTGCTGGTTGGGGGGAACGCCCCCCGCGACCCGCATGGCTCTCGCCGCGCGGTGGACATCTATGACGCCAAGGCCGATGCCGAGGCGATCCTCTCCGCCATCGGCGCGCCTGCCCGCGCCCAGATCGACCGCAAGCTCGACGGCTGGTGGCACCCCGGCCGCGCCGGCAACATCGCGCTGGGGCCTAAGCGGCTGGCGACGTTCGGAGAGGTCCACCCCCGCATCCTCAAGGCGCTGGACGTCAAGGGACCGGCGGTCGCCTTCACCGTCCATCTCGCCAACGTGCCGCTGCCCAAGGTCAAGACCCCCACGCGCCCTGCGCTGGAGATCAGCGACCTGCAGGCGGTGGAACGCGACTTCGCCTTCGTCGTGGACAACCGCGTCGAGGCGCTGGCGCTGGTCAACGCGGCGCAAGGCGCCGACAAGGCGCTGGTCGAACGTGTCACCGTCTTCGACGAGTTCAAGGGCGAGCGGGCCGAGGCGCAGATGGGCGCGGGCAAGAAATCCATCGCCCTGACCGTCCGCCTGCAGCCGAAAGGCAAGACCCTGACCGACGCGGACATCGAGGCGGTCGCGGCGAAGATCGTCGAGAAGGTGGGGAAGGCCACGGGGGGAACCCTGCGCGGCTGAGCTTTTTCGCGTGTTGGTGGATAGTTAACCACAAGCACAATCTCAGGTTGGTGAGCGGGTCCATGCCGCCTTAGTGTGGGCCTGCCCCCGTTCGGAAGGATTCTGCCCGTGTCGGTTCTGACACCCCAGCAATATGCCCAGCGGCTGATGACCAGCCTTTACAGCGACGGCGTGACCCGGACGATGCGTCCGGGTTCCGACGGCGCGATCGGCGTCAACATCACCGACCTGACGGGGCAGGAGAAATGGCTTGCCCGCGCCGCCTTGGGCGAGATCGGCGAAGTGACCGGCCTGCGGTTCCGCGAGACCACGGGCGCGGCCCAGATCACCTACAGCAACGACGGAACCGGGGCGAACACCCGCACGACGGCCTCGGGAACGACCATCAACAAGGCTACCGTGCGGATCAGCAACGACCGGGTCAGTGACACGGACGGCTACGGCAGCTTCGCTTTCCGCACCTACATGCATGAGACGCTGCACGCCCTCGGGCTGGGCCATCCGCAGGATTATGGCCGGGCGCGCGAGTTCTCGCAGTCGGCCATCCACAATGACAGCTGGCAGATCAGCCTCATGTCCTATTTCGACCAGGACGAGAACACCCGGATCAACGCGACCAAGGCCTATCAATTGACGCCGATGGTGGCCGATTACCTTGCGCTGAAGCAGATGTATGGTCCCGCAACCATCCATGCCGGGAACACGGTCTACGGGGTGAACTCGAACGCGGGCGGTTCGCTGGATGTGGCGGCGAGCCTCGGCGCTCGGGCGGCCTTCCTGATCGCGGACAGCGGTGGAACCGATCATGTGAACTTCGCCAGAAGCACGGCGGGCCAGCGGATCGACCTTGCCGCCGGGGCGATCTCGGACGTCATGGGCGCGATGGGCAACATGCAGATCGCGCCCGACACGCAGATCGAGAACGCGACCGGCGGGCAGGGCGCCGACAGGATCACCGGCAACGGGGCCGCCAACCGGCTGGTCGGGAATGCCGGGAATGACCTGCTTTATGGCCGGGCCGGCAACGATGTCCTGGACGGCGGTGCCGGGAACGACAAGCTCTGGGGCGAGGATGGCAACGACCAGTTGATCGGCGGCGCCGGCAACGATTCGCTTTACGGCGGGGCCGGCAATGACCGCCTGATCGAATCGGCCGGAACGAATTATCTGGACGGTGGCACGGGCAATGACGTGCTGATCGGCGGCAGCGGCGATGACCGGCTGATCGGCGGCGCCGGCTCGGACAGCCTGTCGGGCAATGCCGGACACGACCGGCTGGAAGGCGGCGACGGCGGCGACCGGCTGTTCGGCCAAGCAGGCAACGACCGGATCGAGGGCGGCGGCGGCCATGACATCATCATTGGCGGCGTGGGCAACGACACCCTTTACGGTGGCGCCGGCAACGATGACCTCGCGGCCGAGGGCGGCAGCGACTTTCTCGACGGCGGTGCGGGCAATGACCTGCTGCGCGGGGGCGCTGGGGCAGATCGCTTCGTCTTCAACCTCGGCTCGGACACCA
Source organism: Paracoccus sp. MC1862 (assembly GCF_016617715.1). Taxonomy (NCBI): domain Bacteria; kingdom Pseudomonadati; phylum Pseudomonadota; class Alphaproteobacteria; order Rhodobacterales; family Paracoccaceae; genus Paracoccus; species Paracoccus sp. MC1862. Next base: position 2,947,665 of record NZ_CP067225.1, read on the forward strand.
TCCGCAACTTCGATCCCGTTCAGGACAGCATCAACCTGAGCAGCTTCGCCGGGCTGGATTCATGGGCCGATGTCCGCGAGCAGTTGGCCGAAGCCGGCAACCATGTCGAGTTCCGGCAGGACGGCCATGCGCTGCGCATCGAATGGACGAGGCTTTCGGACCTCGCCGCCGACGACTTCATCTGGTGATCCGAAGGGACGGACTCAGGTCATCGGCAGATGCGCGATCAGCTTGTCGGGCGTGGCCGGGAAATCCCTGATCCGCACGCCCGTCGCGTTGTGGATCGCGTTCAGGATCGCGCCGGCGGTGCCGCAGATGGCGACCTCGCCGATGCCCTTGGCCTGCATGGGATTCGCGTAAGGATCGCGGTCGGGCAGGAAGGTCACGTCGATATGCGGCACGTCCAGGTTGGCGGGGACGTGGTATTCCGCGAGATCGCGATTGACGAAATGGCCGTCGCGGGGATCGTGCTGGACCTCCTCCATCAGGGCAGCGCCGAGGCCGAAGATCATGCCGCCGATGCATTGCGAGCGGGCGGTCTTCTCGTTGAGGATGCGGCCTGTCGCGAAGGTGGCCGAAAGGCGGCGGACCCGCACCTCGCCGGTCAGGGCGCTGACGGCGACCTCGGCGAATTGCGCGCCCCAGCTTGCCTGGCGCACGGTCTTTTCGGCAAGACCCGGCTGGATATGGCCCTTGGCCTTCAGCGAATCGCCGTCAAGGATCTCGGCCAGTGGCAGGATGCGGTTCCCGGCGATGGCCGCGCCGTCTTTCAGCGTCAGTTCCCCGGGGTCTACCTCCAGCCGCCTTGCGATCTCTGCCCGGACCGCCTGCGCCGCCAGCAGCACCGACGATCCCGCGGAAGCCGCCCCGAACGACCCGCCCGAACCCGAGGCGGGCGGCAGTTCGCTGTCCCCCAGCACTGTCGTCACCCGGTCCATGGGCAAGCCCAGCGCTTCGGCCACGATCTGGGTCAGGATCGCGTAGCTGCCGGTGCCGATGTCGGTCATGTCGGTTTCGACCCGCGCAGTGCCGTCGGGGTTCAGGATCACCGTGGCCTCGGATTCCTGCAGCATGTTGACCCGCACCGCGGTCGCCATGCCGATGCCCACCAGCCATTCGCCCTCGCGCCGGGTGCCCGCAGGCTGGCGCTGGTCCCAGCCGAAAGCCTCGGCCCCCGCGCGCAGGCAGTCCGCCATCCGGTGCGAGGAATAGGCGCGACCGGTGCCCGGCTCGTCCTCCGGGATGTTCCGCAGCCGCAGCTCGATGGGATCGATCCCCGTGGCCTCGGCCAGTTCGTCCATCGCGCATTCGATGACCGGCACGCCGATCGCCTCGCCCGGCGCCCGCATGGACCCCGCGTTGGTCACGTTCAACGAGGCGACATGGTGGCCGACCACCCGGTTCTCGCCCGCATAGGTAAAGGGCGAGGCTTGCGTCACCGGCTCCGAGAACGACTCCCCCGGCAGCGAGGACACCCAGGCCTCATGCCCGAAGCCGGTCAGCCGCCCCTCGGCATCCGCCGCCAGCCGCACCCGCTGGCGCGATTCCGACCGCCGCGTGGTCGCCTCGCAGACATTGCGCCGGTGCAGGGCGATGGCGACCGGCCGACCCAGCTTCTTCGCCGCGATGGCCGCCGCCACCGCCTCGTGCGAGATGCCAAGCTTGCTGCCGAAGCCGCCGCCGACGAAGGGCGACAGGATGCGGACATCCTTCGCCCGCACACCCAGCGCATCCGCCAGCTCGGCCTTGTTGAACTTGAGCATCTGGTACGACCCGCGCACCGTCAGCCTGCCGTCTTCCCACCAGGCGACGGCGGCATGGGGTTCCATTGCGGCATGGGTCATCGAGGGGGTCGTGTAGGCCACGTTCAGCCGATGCGCGGCCTCGGTCATGGCGCGGTCCAGATCGCCCTGCGCCGATTGCTTGGCCTTTGGGGTGGCATAGTCGGAAGGCTCGGCGCTGACCGTGGGCTTGCGCTCGATCAGCTCGGGGCGCGCGTTCAGCGCGGCATGACGCGCCTGCTCAAAGGTTTCGGCCACGACCAGCGCGATGGGCTGGCCGACATAAAGGATCTCGGACGGTCCCCGCATCGGCGCCTTGCCCGCCTGGCCCTGCGCCGGGGTCTGCAGCATCCGGTCGTCGCGCAGCACCGCCAGAACGCCCGGCATCGCCATCAGCTCGGGTTTGTTCATGCCGGTGACGAAGCCCTTGCCGATGGGGCTGCGGACGAAGAAGCCGTAGACCGTGCCCTCGGGGTGATCCTCGTCGGCATAGGTCGCGCGGCCGGTGGCCTTCAGCGGCCCGTCAGGACGATCCAGCGGCGCATGGATCACCCCCTGCGCCGTGGTGTCGAGGAAGTTCGTCTCGTCCTTGGCATCCATCCGGTGGGACAGCTTCAGTTCGATGGCATCGCGCATCACGCAACCTTTCTGCCGTCCAGGGCCTGCCGCATGGCCGCATGCAGCGTGCGGCGCAGCAGCGGGATCTTGAAATCATTGTCGCCCTGTCCCTGCGCGTCCTGCAGGATGATGTCGGCGGCGGCGTCAACGGCGGCGGCATCGCCGCCGGTGCCGGTCAGGGCGGCCTCGGCCTGGGGCACCCGCCAGGGCTTTGCGGCGACCCCGCCGATGGCCAGCGCCAGCCGGGCGATCTGCCCCTCCTCGATCGTCAGGTCCAGCGCGACCGAGACCAGCGCAAAGGCATAGCTGCGCCGGTCGCGGACCTTGCGGTAGATCTGGATGCCGCCGGTGGGCGCAGGCAGCAGGACGGCACGGATCAGTTCGCCCGGTTCCAGCACGGTGTCGCGTTCGGGATGATCGCCCGGCAGGCGGTGGAATTCGGCCACCGGGATCGTCCGCACCCCTGAGGGGCTGGTGATTTCCATCTGTGCGTCCAGCGCCACCAGCGCCACCGCCATGTCGCCGGGGAAGGTGGCGATGCAGTTTTCAGAGGCGCCAAGAATGGCGAGGTTGCGGTTCCGCCCGCCGATGGCATCGCAGCCCGACCCCGGCTCGCGCTTGTTGCAACGGGCGTCGAGGTCGTAGAAATACGGGCACCTCGTCCGCTGCAGCAGGTTGCCGCCGGTCGAGGCGCGGTTGCGGATCTGGGGGCTGGCCCCCGACAGGATCGCGCGGGACAGAAGCGGCCAGTCCCGGCGTACCCGCGCGTCCGCCGCCAGTTCGGCATTGCGGACCATGGCGCCGATCCGCAGGCCCTCGGCCTCTTCGGAAATCCCGGCCAAGGGCAGGGGATTGATGTCCACCAGCGCCGGCGGACGCTCGATTTCCAGCTTCATCAGGTCCAGAAGGTTGGTGCCCCCGGCGATGAAGCGGCCTTGTGCGGCCAGAGCCGCAACCTCGTCGCCCGCGCGCTGGTAGGTGAAGGGGATCATGCCGCATCCTCCGCCACGCTGCGGATCGCATCAACGATGTTCGGATAACAGGAACAGCGGCAGAGGTTCCCCGACATCCTTTCCCTCACCTCCTCCTCGTCGAAGGTCGGTGCGGTCAGATCGGGGCTGACGGCGCTGGGCCAGCCGCGGGCGGCTTCCTCCAGCATGGCGGTGGCCGAGACGATCTGCCCCGGCGTGCAATAGCCGCATTGCATCCCGTCGTGGGTGACAAAGGCGCGCTGCAGGTCCGACATCGCCTCGGGCGTGCCCAGCCCCTCGATGGTGGTGATGGCGGCCCCGTCGTGCATGACGGCCAGCGTCAGGCAGGAATTGATCCGCTGGCCGTCCAGCAGCACCGTGCAGGCGCCGCATTGGCCGTGGTCGCAGCCCTTCTTGGTCCCGGTCAGGTCCAGACGCTGGCGCAGCAGGTCCAGCAGGGTCACGCGCGGGTCGTCGATCTCAAGCTCGCGCGGCTGGCCGTTGATGGTCAGGCTGATCTGCATGGCTGTTCCCCGAAGGTTGGCTGTTTCCTCAACGACAGCAAGCGGGGCCGGTTCCATGTGGCACTGCCGCGGCGCGGTTATGCCGCGGACATGGCAAGCAGTTTCCCTTTGACCGGCAGGAATTCGCTTGTAGAAGCACAAGGATTGGTTGTGACGTGTAAAGCCCATGGTTGACTGGCACGACGACGGCTTCCTGGGCGATGACACTGCGTCCGCCACGCCCGAGGAGATCCTGCAGCGCAGTTGCGAACGCTACAGCGCGGCGCTGAGGGCGGGGGCGCTGGTCCTGTGGCGGGCGGATCTGTCCGGGCGCATCATTGCGGCCAAGGGCTGGCAGGCGCTGACCGGCCTGCCCGACCACAGCGCGCTGGACCGCGCGGCGATCGCCCGCTTCCACCCCGAGGACCGTGCCCGGCTGGACTTCCGTGGCCGAGAGATCGGCAGTTCGGTGCTGGCGGAAGGCCGGGTTCTGGACGCCCAGGGCCGCTGGCGCTGGATGCGCGGGCGCGGGGTGCTGATCCCCGAAAGGCCGGGCTACCCTGCCGAATGGGTGGGCACGCTGGAGGACATGCACGAGGAACGGCTGGCGCTGGAACGCGCCCGCTATCTGGCCGAACGCGATGCGCTGACCGGCCTCGGCAACCGCCGCTCGCTTTACGATCATCTGCACAGGCTGTCGGACAAGAACGCCTCGGCCACGGTGGCGCTGATCGACGTGGACCGCTTCAAGGCGATCAACGACATCCATGGCCACCATGTCGGCGACCGCTTCCTGGTGCGGCTGGCGCGGGCGCTGGTCGCCAGCGCCCCGCCCCACGCCGTCTGCGCGCGGATGGGCGGGGATGAATTCTGCGTCGTGCTGGCCGACGAGGCCGAGGCGCAGGCGCTGTTCGCGCGGCTGTCGGCCACCTGCGCCGCGGGCTTCGACGTTGGCAGCCTTCGCTGCCCGACGGGCATCAGCGCCGGCATCGCCGATGCGGACTGGACCGCGCCGAATCCTGTCTCGACCGTGTTGCGGCGGGCCGACCTTGCGCTTTACCACGCCAAGTCGCAGCCGGGCACGGCGGTCCGCTTCGAAGCCGCGATGCAGGACGAATCGGACGCGCGGCAACTGCTGCTGCACGCCATCGGCTCGGCCTGCCGCAACAACGAGCTCTTTCTGGAATATCAGCCCATCGTGTCGCTGGACAGCGCGCAGGCCTTTGCCTTCGAGGCGCTGCTGCGCTGGCAGCACCCGCAGTTCGGGCGCGTCGAGCCATCGACCTTCGTGCGGCTGGCCGAGCAGAACGGCATGATCTCGGAACTCGGGCGCTGGGTGCTGGACCGCGCCTGCGCCGACCTGCTGCGCGTGCCGGGGGATGTGCGGCTGAACGTCAATGTCTCGGCCCGGCAACTGGCCGAGCCGGGCTTTGCCGATGCCGCCGCCGCGATCGTCGGCGCCCATGGGGTCGATCCCCGGCGGCTGACGCTTGAACTGACGGAAAGCGTCTCGGCCAGCGCCGTCGCCTCGGGGACCGAGGTCGAAAGCCTGCGCCGCCACGGCTTCCGGCTGGTGCTGGACGATTTCGGGACCGAATACGCGGCACTGTCGCATGTGAGTTCCGGCCGCTTCGACGGGATCAAGCTGTCGCGCGACTTCATCGCCGATTGCTGCACCAGCGACCGCGCCTGGCTGGTGCTGCGCCATGTCGTCAACCTCTGCGACGACCTCGGCCTGACGGTGGTGGCGGAAGGGATCGAGACCGACGCCGAACTGGAGTCGCTGCGGGCCGCAGGCGTCCGGCTGGTGCAGGGCTATTACTTCGACCGGCCGCGGCGCTTGTCCGATCTTTACGGGAACCGCCCGGCGGTGGCGTGAACGCCGCCCCGTTCGGACGGCGTTCAAAGGCGTCAGACCGCCTCGTCGATCCAGGCCTTCAGCGAGGCCTTGGGCGCCGCGCCCATGCGGTTCGACACCACCTCGCCGTCCTTGAACATGAACAGCGCCGGGATGCCGCGAACGCCCAGCGTCGCCGGGATGTCGGGGTTCTCGTCCACGTTGACCTTCACGATCTTCACGCGGCCGGCGTATTCGTCGGACAGTTCCTCCAGCGCCGGGCCGATCTGGCGGCAGGGGCCGCACCATTCGGCCCAGAAGTCCACCACGACGGGGACATCGGACTGACGGACGACGCTGTCGAAATCGGCGTCGGTGGCTTTGGTCGTGGCCATGGGAGCAAACCTTTCGGGCTATCTCGGGTCAGGTGAGAGCTATGGACGCACCCGCGCAGGGTCAAGGCCGCGCATGGCAGCCTCCCATGCCGCGTCCAGCAGCGGATCGGGCAGCGTCATGGCCTGGCGCGCCCGCGTCCACAGGATCGCGCAGTCGATTCTGCGGCCCGGATAGATCGCCCGCAGCGCGTGGCGATAGGCGGCCATCTGGCGCAGGTAGCCTTCGGGAACGGCGTCAACCGTTTCGGGAACGGCGGCGTTCGACTTGTAGTCGAGCGCGGTGACAAGCCCCTCGGTCACGATCAGCCGGTCGATGGTCCCCGACAGCCTGCGCCCGCCCGGCAGCGGCGCGGTCAGCGCCACCTCGCGCAGCACCGTTCCCTGCGGCGAGAACAGCGGCGCCAGTTCCTCAGCCTCGACCAGGGCGGCGAGTTCCTCCAGCAGCGCGGCAAGCTCTGGTTCGGTCGGCAGGCCCCCCTCGGCCCCCGCCAGCAGGTCACGGGCGCGGGCAGGACGCTCCTCGGGAGGCACCCCCGGCAGATGCTCCAGCAGCAGGTGCAGCCTCGTGCCGGCGAGAAGCGCGGCCTCGCGCCCGCCTCCGTTCGCAGGGTCCGACGCAAGCACCTTGTCGCCGCCCAGCGCCGTTGCCGCAACCGGACCCGGCGCGTGCGGCACCGGCGGCGCCTTCTCGTGCAGGCAGTCGGGCAGCGTCACTGCGGGCCGCGCGGCGCGGACCTCCGCCTCGGCCAAAGTCGGCCAGTCGCCGAAGGACAGGCGGCGGATGCCGCAGTCGCCCCAGTCGCAGGGCAGGTCGGCCTGCGCCAGCCCCTCGGCGCGGGAAACTCCATCCGCCACCATCGCGTGCCAGCTTTCGGTGGCCGCGCCGGTCTCTCCCGCCGCCGCCACGATCAGCCAGCTTTCCGCACGGGTGAGGCCGACATACAGAAGCCGCCGCCGTTCCTCCTCCTGCCGCTGCTGGTCGCGGGCAATCCAGTCCTGCACCTGCGGCGTCTGCCAAGCCTTCGCGGCCCGCCAATGCGCGGGCGGCCCGTCATCCGGCAGGATCGTCTGCGCGGTCCGTCCCGGTCCCTTGCGCTTGGCGCAGTCGGGCAGGATCACCACCGGGCTTTCCAGCCCCTTGGCGCCATGCACCGTCATCACCCGGATCAGCCCGGCCCCTTCCTGCGCCGCCCCCGGTTGGCGCTTCACCTGCGCCTCGTCATCGGCCAGCCAGACGAGGAAACCCGTCAGCGAGGGCGTCTCGCTCGTCTCATAAGTCAGCGCCTGCGCCAACAGTTCGTCGATGCCGTCCTCGGCCTCGGGGCCAAGCCGCCCGATCAGCCGCGCCCGGCCCCCGTGCCGCACCAGCAGGCGTGAGATCAGGTCATAGGGCCGCAGGAAATCCGCCTGCCCCTGCAGGTCGGACAGGATCTCGCGGGCGCGCTCATGCCCCGACCGCCGCAGCGCCTGGATCAGCAGGCCCTTGCGCGGAGCGGCAAGGCGGTAAAGCTCCTCCTCGCTCAGCCCGAAGATGGGCGAGCGCAGGGCGGCGGCCAGCGACAGGTCGTCCTCGGGCGTGGCCAGCACCGACAGGACGGCGCGGATGTCCTTGACGGCCAACTCTCCCCCCAGCCGCAGCCGGTCCGCGCCTGCCACCGGCAGCCCGGCCTGCTTCAGCGCCCGGATCAGGTCGTGGAAGATGGCCGAGCGGCGCTGGACGAGGATCAGGATGTCGCCCGGCCGCAGCGGCCGCACCCGTGCGTTCCGCAGGGTGATGGGCGTGCCGATCATGTCGTGGGCGGCCTTGGCCACCGCCTCGGCCAGCACGCGGGGGGCAGCATTGGCGGCGACGGTATCGACCGGCGCGTGCCAAGGCATCGCTTCGGGCTTTTCCGGGTCCGGCACCGGCGGCCACAGGTCCACGCGGCCGGGCATCCCCTCGTGAAAGGCGATGTGGCTGGGGGTGTCGCCGAGTCCCTGCGCGGCCTCGCCCGAAAACACCGCATCCGTCAGCCGCAGGATCGCGGGCGAGGATCGGAAGGAATGGCGCAGCGCCGCGTCTTGCATCGGCTGGCCCGCGGCGTCGAAGGCCGCCGAGAACTCGGCATGGCGCGCCTCGAAGACGGCGATGTCGGCGCCTTGGAAGGAATAGATCGACTGCTTGGGATCGCCCACGACAAAGAGCGTCCGCGCCCGGTCGGCGGCGCCCGCGCCCGCCGTGAACTCGTCCGTCAGCCGCTGGATCACCCGCCATTGCAGCGGCGAGGTGTCCTGCGCCTCGTCCACGAGGATATGGTCGATCCCCCCGTCCAGCCGGAACAGCACCCATTGTGCCATGGCCGAATCGTCCAGCAACTTTGCCGTCCGCCCGATCAGGTCGTCGAAGTCGAGCCAGCCCCCCGCCGTCTTCGCCGCCGCATAGCGGCTGCCGAAGGCATGGCCGAATCGCTGCAGCGCCAGTGTGCGCCGGGCATGGGCCAGTTGCAGCCGCATCGGCCGCGCGGCCTCGACGCGGGACATCAGCCTATCCAGCCGCCCCATCAGCGCCGCGCAGGACCCCTCGCGCAGCGCCTTGGTCGGGAAACTGTCGCGCTTGGCCGAAAACGGCGCCTTGGCACTCTCGCCGGTCAGCAGCACGGCTTCCAGCGTGACCAGTTCCTCGATCCCAGCGCGGTCCCAGACGCGGACCGACAGCTTCGCCGCCGCCCCGGCGTCGGTCTTGCCGCCCGCCTGCAGCAGCGGGATCAGCGCCGGGATCAGCGTGGCCTCGTCGCCGTCGAAGCATTGCGCCAGCAGCGCGGGTTCATCGAAGCCATGCGGCAACCCGCAGGCCGTCCACAGCGTCTCGGGGCAGGGCGGACGGTCGAAATCCTTGAGGTTGGCAAGAAAATCGTCCAGCCCGCTGTCGGATTGCAGCGCTAGCAGGTCGGCCATCTCGGGGGCGTCGTCGCCGGCCATGCGCTCGATGATCTCGGCCCGCAGGTTGGCGGCGCTGCGCTCGTCGAGTTCGGCAAAGCCATGCGGCACCCCGGCCTCCAGCGGAAAGCGCCGCAGGACGCCCGCGCAGAAGCTGTGGATGGTCTGGACCTTCAGGCCCCCCGGCGTCTCGATGGCTTGGGCAAACAGACGCCGCGCCGCGTTCAGGTCGGCCCCCGCGCCCACGCCCATGCGCGCCAGCCGCCCGGTCAGGGCGGCGTCGTCCAGCATCGCCCATTCGCCCAGGCGGCGCAGCAGGCGGTTCTGCATCTCGGTCGCGGCGGCCTTGGTATAGGTCAGGCAGAGGATGCGTTCCGGCCGCGTCCCCGCCAGCAGCAGCCGCGCCACCCGGTCGGTCAGCACGCTGGTCTTGCCGGACCCCGCGTTGGCCGTCAGCCAGGTGGAACGGTCCGGGTCCGCCGCGACGTGCTGGGCGCGGGTCGCGGGGTCCGGCCCCATGCCCTTCACGGAAAGATCATTCATGGCCCACCCTGATCGGTTGCGGCGGATCGGCCTCGGACCATTCGCCATAGCGGGCAAGGTGGTCATAGTCCGACCCGAAGCCCGTCCGCTCCATCGCGCGGCGGGCGGTGAAGCCGTGCTCGCCCTGCAGATAGGCCGAGATCAGGGCGACGAACTGGTCCCAGGTTTCCGCCATCTCGTCGTCCCAGCCGCGCGGCGTGGTCTCTCCCTCGCCACCAAGGCGGATATAGCGCAGGTCCGCGACCTTCATCTTCTGGCCGAAGGCGCCGCGTTCCGCCATCGCGGCTTCCAGTGGAAGCTGCTTGTCGAACGTCAGGATCTGCGGGCGGGTGGGGGGCGTCCCGGACTTGTAGTCATAGATCACCGCCCGCCCGTCCTGCAGCCGGTCGATGCGGTCCGGCTTGGCGGTCAGGGTGAAGTCCAGCCCATCCACGGTCAGCCGGTACTGCCGCTCGACCACCAGCGGCTGGCCCGCCTGCAGTCGCTCATGCTCGTCCCGCACCAGCCGCTGCGCGATGCCCGCGATCCGCGCCCGCCAGAACATCCGCACCGAGGGCCAAGGCACCTGTTCGGCCAGCACCCGGTCGGCGGCCTCCATCAGCCGGGTCAGCAGCGCCTCGGGGCCTTCGTGCGGCTGCGGGGTGGGCGACAGGAAGCTCTGGATGATCGCGTGCAGCACGTTGCCGCGCTCCGCCGCATCGGGCTGGGGGCAGAGCGGGTCCAGCGCCCGCAGCCGCAGCACGTGGCGTGCATAGATCGCATACGGATCGCGTATCAACTGTGCGACCGCCGTGACCGACAATTCCCGGATCGCAGGCGCAGGCGGGCGGGGCGAGGGACGGGGGCAGGGGGGCGCCGCATCCTGCGCCCTCGGGGCCGCAATCGCCGCCGCCCGGTCGAGCCACAGCTGCCCCCGCGCCCGCATCGCCGCCAGCGCGGCGGGACCGCCCTGTGCGGGCAGCCCGTTCATCAGGTTCATCAGCCGGTTGAGCCAGCGCGAAGGGATCGTCTCGGATTCGTCGCTGCGATGCGCCCGCGACAGCACCACCTTCGGCGCGGCCACGCTGATCTGGAAGTCGTGCGCCGCCAGCCCGATGCGCCGTTCCGGCAGCGTCAGCCCCGCCTGCCGCCGCATCGGCCTGCTGAGCCAGGGGTCGGGATCCAGCGCCTGCGGCCAGCCGCCCTCGTTCAGTCCGCCAAGGATAACAAGGCCCTGCGCTTCGGTCCGCGCCTCGCGCGGGCCACGGATGCGGACCAGCGGATGCGCCGCGGCATCC